>NZ_JBHWES010000107.1:0-28249 GCF_042734105.1 Streptomyces sp. NPDC059679
TAATCGAGCCTCCCGACCGAATTCCGGGCACGCCGAAATTCATCCCGATGAGGGGCCGTGCAGTAGTGGTTTGCGCCGATGCGGCGCGAGCGGCTGTCCTAGAACCTGTACTGCTCTGTGACAACCCGAAGAACTGTACACGACGCTCCGGGGGCCATCAACCACGTGGTCTTGGGTACCGGAGGGGCGTATGGTCTGGGGCCATGACGAACCATGCGTTGCGCACTCACCAGTGGTGGCCCGCCTGACCGGCGGCCCACTATCGCGCATCGCATCCACACGGCCGCCGCTCCGGCGGCCGTTTGTGCATCTCCCTCCCGCACAAGCCGGTCCAGCCGGTCCGCGGCGGTCCCGACTACGGCGGGAGACGGCACGGACATGCCACAGCCATACGCACCACAGCCGCGGATCTTCAGTGGGATCCAGCCCACGGGCCATCTGACGCTCGGGAACTACCTCGGGGCCGTACGGCGGTGGGTCCAAGAGGACCAGCACAATGCCGACGCCGTCTTCTGCGTCGTCGATCTGCACGCCCTCACCGTGGAGCACGACCCGGCCCGGATGCGGCGGCTCACCCGGCAGGCGGCCACGCTGATGCTGGCAGCCGGGCTCGACCCGGATCGCTGCACGGTGTTCGTGCAGAGCCATGTGGACGAGCACGCACGGCTGTCATATCTGATGGAGTGCACCGCCTCGGACGGTGAGATGCGGCGCATGATCCAGTACAAGGAGAAGGTCGCGCGGGAGCAGGCACGGGGCCGGAGCGTGCGGCTGTCGCTGCTCACCTATCCGGCGCTGATGGCCGCCGACATCCTCGCGTACGGCACGGACGAGGTGCCGGTCGGGGATGACCAGGCGCAGCATGTGGAACTGGCCCGGACGCTGGCCCAGCGGTTCAACCAGCGGTACGGGCCGGTCTTCACCGTGCCCAGGATGACGCGGCCGCGGGTCGCCGCCCGCGTGATGAATCTGCAGGACCCGACCTCGAAGATGGGCAAGTCGCACGCCGAGGCGGCGGGCATCGTCTATCTCCTCGACGAGGAGGACGCGGTCCGTAAGAAGGTGATGCGGGCGGTGACGGACAGCGGGAGCGAGGTCGCGTACGACCGGGAGGCGCAGCCCGGGGTGGCCAATCTGCTGGATGTGCTCGCGGCCTGTACCGGCGGCGGGACGCCGGAGGAACTGGCCGGTGCGTACTCCTCGTACGGGGCGCTGAAGAAGGACACGGCCGAGGCGGTGGTGGAGGTGCTGCGGCCGATCCGGGCCCGGCACGCGGAGCTCTGTGCCGACCCGTCGTATGTGGACGGAGTGCTACGGACGGGGGCGGAGCGGGCACGGGGGCTGGCCCGGCCGCGGGTGAACGCCGCCTACGAGGCGGTGGGGCTGCTGCCGCCCGGCTGAGCCTGGCCGGGTCATGCTTCTCCAGCCCGCCTCTGTCTCTGTCCGCTCCGGTGTCCCCGTCAGCCGTTCCCGGAGGCGAGCTCGCGGCTGCGGTCGCGGGCCGCCTCCAGTGCGGCGATCAGCGCGGCGCGCACGCCGTGGCTCTCCAGCTCGCGGATGGCGCTGATGGTGGTGCCGGCCGGGGAGGTCACCGCCTCGCGCAGCTTGACCGGGTGCTCTCCGCTGTCGCGGAGCATCACGGCCGCGCCGATCGCCGCCTGGACGATCAGGTCGTGGGCCTTGTCGCGGGGCAGGCCCAGCAGGATGCCCGCGTCGGTCATGGCCTCGACGAGGAAGTAGAAGTACGCGGGGCCTGAGCCGGAGAGCGCGGTCGCGGCGTCCTGCTGGGTCTCGGGGACGCGCAGGGTCTTGCCGACACCGCCGAAGATCGCCTCCGCGTGTGCCAGATGCTCTTCGGTGGCGTGGCTGCCGGCCGAGATGACCGACATGGCCTCGTCGACCAGGGCCGGGGTGTTGGTCATGACCCGGACGACCGGGGTGCCGGCGGCCAGGCGCGCCTCGAAGAAGGCGGTCGGGATGCCCGCCGCGCCGGAGATCACCAGCCGGTCGGCGGGGACGTGCGGGGCGAGCTCGTCGAGCAGGGCGCCCATGTCCTGGGGCTTGACGGTGAGGATGAGAGTGTCCGCGATCTTGGCGGCATCGGCGTTGGAGACGGCCTCGACGCCGTAGCGGGTCCGGAGCTCTGCGGCGCGCTCCGGACGGCGGGCCGTGACCAGCAGGTCGGACGGGGACCAGCCGCTGCGGATCATTCCGCTGAGGAGCGCTTCGCCGATCTTGCCCGTACCGAGCACGGCGACCTTCTCCGTGACCCTCTCTGTCACCTTCTCCGTCGCCTTCTCCGTCATGGTGCGGCTCACCTCGTGGATTGCGGTGTTGCGTACGGAGCCATCCTCGCACCGGGGACGGGGTAGATGTGTGAAGCGTCCAGGTGGCGGTACGGGGGCCCGGCGCGTCGAGGGGGCGCGTCCGCGCGGGCGTCCGCCGGGGCAATCGGAGCTGATCGCTCCCGTTGGATGACTCCGCGTTCACATTTCGGTTACATAGCGACTTGCAAATTGTCACGGCCCTTTGGACATAATGGAGTTCGGTGTCCAACTCGTGACCAGAGGGGGGGCGATGGTGGGGACCATCAGGCATACCGGCCGTTTGCTGTTCGCCGTCGTGTCTGTGTTGCTCTCCCTCTTCATCGCCGCCGACTGCGCATCTGCGCAGGTCACCCACCCCCGGATCATGGCCACCGGATCCGTGGCCGAGTCCCGGCCGGCCGTCAAGGTCACCGCGTCCGCGCATCACGACGCCGGGGCCGACGACTGCCAGGGGCTCCGCGGAGCCCGGGCACCCCTCACCGCACCCACCACCACCGGCAAACCCGGATGTGTGTGCGGTTGCGACGCCGGACGGCTCGAGCCGCGTACCATGGCCGTCGCGCCCCTCACGGGACGGCAAGCCGTCCCGGTGTCGAGATCCGGCGAGCTGCCGGTCTCCCTCCAGATCATCCGCTGCTGAGAGGCAGCCCGCCCCGCCGCAGTGTCGCGGCCGGTTCATCACGCTCCCTCTCAGGTGAGCAGCAGCTCCAGAAGTCCACAGGCTCAGAAGTCCAGGGGCTCACCAGCCCAGGGGCTCAGCAGTCCAGAGGCTCAGCAGCAGTTCCTCAGCCAGCGAACTCATCAGCCCTGACCGATTCCATCGATCCCGACTGACGCAGCGCTACGCCGCGCCCCCGCCTGCCCCTGTTTTTGCCGGTGCCGGGGCGCACTGGAGGCAACCCTCATGCCATTGCAGAAGACTCTCCTCAACCGATTCCGCGGAGCGGGCGGCGCCGACGGCTCCTCCGCCCGGGCCGGCACCTTCCGCGCCGACTTCACCGCATCACTCGTCGTCTTCCTCGTCGCCGTGCCCTTGTGCGTGGGCGTGGCGGTCGCCTCGGGGGTCCCGGCCGAGCTCGGCCTGATCACCGGCATCGTCGGCGGCCTGGTCACCGGCTTTCTGCCGGGCAGCAGCCTCCAGGTCAGCGGGCCGGCGGCCGGTCTGACCGTGCTCGTGTACGAGGCGGTGGCGGAATACGGCCTCGCGGCCCTCGGCGTCCTGGTCCTCATGTCCGGGGTGCTCCAGCTGGCGATGGGCGTGCTGCGCCTGGGGCGCTGGTTCCGCGCGATCTCCGTCGCGGTCGTCCAGGGCATGCTCGCGGGCATCGGCCTCGTACTGATCGCCGGCCAGCTGTACGCGCTCGCCGACGTCAAGGCGCCGAGCAGCGGCCTGGGCAAGCTGGGCGGGCTGCCCGGTCTGATCGCCGATGTGGCCGGGTCGGACGCCGCGATGAAGGCGGTGGCCGTCGGCGTGGGGACGATCGCCGTACTGGTGCTGTGGCCGCGCTGGAAGCGGGGCGCGCGGGTGCTGCCCGCTCCGCTGGCGGCGGTCGCGCTGGCCACGCTGGCCACGGTGGGGATGGACCTGCCCGTCGCGCGGGTCGAGGTGCAGGGCCTGCTGGACGCCGTGCAGCCGCCCGGCGGCAGTGAATTCGCGCAGCTCGCGGAGATCGGCGTGATCGGCACCGTGCTCGCCTTCACGCTGATCGCCTCGGCCGAGAGCCTGTTCTCCGCGGCGGCCGTGGACCGGCTGCACGACGGCCCGCGGACCGACTACGACAAGGAGCTCATCGCGCAGGGCGCGGGCAACGCGCTGTGCGGCGCGCTGGGTGCCCTGCCGATGACCGCGGTGATCGTACGGAGCGCCGCCAATGTGCAGGCGGGCGCCAGGACGAAGGCATCGCGGGTGCTGCACGGCGTGTGGCTGCTGGTCTTCGCGGTGCTGTTCCCCTCGGCGCTGGGCGTCATCCCGGTGGCCGCGCTGGCCGGTGTGCTGGTGCACGCGGGCTGGAAGCTGATCCCGACCAAGGACCTGGTCCCGCTGTGGCGTACGCACCGCGGCGAGGCGGTGGTGCTGGTGGTGACCGCGAGCGCGATCGTGGTCACCAATATGTTCGAGGGCGTGATCATCGGCCTGCTGATGGCGGTCGCCAAGTCGGCCTGGGAGACCTCGCATGTGCATGTCGAGGTGACCGGGCTGGAGGTGACCGGGCTGAAGGACGCGCCGGAGGACCGCCCCGTACGCGTACAGGTGCTGGGCAACGCCACCTTCCTGCGGCTGCCCAAGCTGCTCGACGAGCTGGAGGCGCTGCCCCGCGAGCGCGAGGTGCGGCTGGATCTGAGCGGGCTGCGGCATGTGGACCACGCATGCGAGATGGCGCTGGCCACATGGGCCGAGCGGCACAACGCGGTGGTCAGCCGGGACAGCGCCGACGATGCCGACGGTGCTGCCGATACCGCCGATGCCACTGATGAGCGGGCTCTGGCTTAGGCGCGCATCGCCGTAACAACAGGTGTGCGGGTCCTCGGCGTCATGGACGCCGGGGACCCGCACCGCGTGGTCTCCGTCCCCGGTCACTCGATCGCGTGCGTCCGCTTCTCCAGCGCCTCGATGGAGAGCCGGGCCTGCGTCAGTTCGTCGAGGCTGCGGCGGTGCAACTCCAGGTTGTCCTCCATCAGCTTCGCGTACTTCAGCGCCAACTCCTTGTACTGCTCCTCGCGCGCGCTCAGCATCCGGGCCCGCCACGTGACGGCGATCTGCCAGACGACCACGATCAGGAGCAGGAAAGTTCCACCTGCGCCGACCACTCCTGCGGCTTCGCCGTTCATTCGGCTGTCCCGTCTCCTTGAGAGCTTCCTGTCCATCACGCTGGCAGCCGCCGTAGCGCGCGTCAAAGCGAACCGGGCCATTTCCGGGGTAGTTGGGGGAGTGTCAGGGACTTCTCAGGGTTCCCCCCGATGTCCTTCCGATGCCCGATCGAGGCCGTTCGTTGCCCGGGATCGGCCTGCCGCCCGTGCGACCCGCCCTTTAGGCTGAGGCAGCTTCACACCTTCACGTCTATGTACACGCACATGCCGTGCCGACAGGCACTCGGGGAGGGGTTGCGGTGCCGCTGAGCGCCGGTGATCCGAAGACCATGGGCGACTACCGGCTGCTGGACCGGCTCGGTTCCGGCGGCATGGGCGTCGTCTATCTGGCGCGTTCGGCCTCGGGCCGACAGGTCGCGGTCAAGGTGGTGCACGCGCAGTTCGCCGAGGACGAGGAGTTCCGGACCCGCTTCCGGCAGGAGGTCGCGGCGGCCCGGCGGGTGAGCGGCGCGTTCACCGCGCCCGTCGTGGACGCCGACCCGGACGCCGAACGCCCCTGGATGGCGACCCTGTACGTACCCGGGCCGACGCTCTCCGAGCGGCTGACCGAACACGGCCCGCTGGACGCGGCCGAGCTGCGGCAGCTGGCGCTGGGCCTGGCCGAGGCGCTGCACGACATCCACCGGGTGGGTGTGGTCCACCGCGACCTCAAGCCCGCCAATGTGCTGATGGCCGACGACGGCCCGCGCGTCATCGACTTCGGGATCTCCCGGGCGGCTGACAACCAGGCGCTGACGGTGACCGGGCGGGTCATGGGGACACCCCCTTTCATGTCGCCGGAGCAGCTGAGCAGACCCCGTGAGGTGACCGGGGCCTCGGACGTCTTCTCGCTCGGCGCGCTGCTGGTGTACGCGGCGACCGGCAAGGGGCCCTTCGACGGCGAGAGCCCGTATCTCACCGCGTATCAGGTGGTGCACGAGCCGCCCGCGCTGAGCGAGATCGCACAGCCGTTGCGCGGCATCGTCGAGCGCTGTCTGGCCAAGGCCGCGGACGACCGGCCCGGCATCGCCGAACTGGTGCGGCTGCTGGACAAGCTGCCGGCCAAGGGCGCGGTCCGTACGGAAGGGGGTGGGCCGGGTACTGGTTCGGGCGACCGCTCGAGTGACGGCTCAAACGGCGGCTCCGGCAAAGACAAGAAGAAGAGCGGGGGGAAGAGCGCCGGGAGAGCGGGCGCGGATCAGGGCACTTGGCCGACATGGGGCGGGGTCCGACGGCGCCGCCCGGTCCTCGCCGCCGTGGTCGCCGTCGCGGCGCTGGCCCTGGGCGGCGGCGCCTTCGTGCTGTACTCGCCCGGCGACGACGGCGGCAGTGGGGTCCGTACGAGCGGCCCGTCGACCGACACGCCGCGGGCGATCCCGCTCCCTCAGGGCTGGCGGCCGTGGCAGCTGTCGCTCACCCAAGCCACCAAGGACCTGGGCCCGGGGCGCGAGCTGGTGGATGTCGGCGGCGATGTCACCCCGCGCTGCACACGGCAGGAAACCAAGCTCTACTGCGGCGGCGACGGCTTCCCGACGGCCCGCGTCGACGCCCTGACGGGGCACCTCGACTGGAGTGCCGATGTGCTGGTCAAGCGCGACATCGGGATGAACGCTTCGGCACCGGTCGGGGTGCACGGCGGACTGGTCTACGTCCAGAACTCCCCGTCGGACACGACCGCCGAGCTCATCGCCCTGGACGCGGACTCCGGCGACAAGAAGTGGGCCGAGCCGGTCAGTACGGGCCTCGACTCGGCCCTCTTCGACGACATGGTCATCTCCAGCGGCCCCGACGACCAGTCCCTGATCGCCCGGGACGGGGCGACCGGCGAGACCCGGTGGACGTACCGGGTCCCCAAGGGGCAGCAGTGCTCGCCCGTCGTGTACGGGGACGTGCCGTTCGGCCTGTGCTGGGACAGCGACGAGGAAGCGGTCCTGTGGTCGACCGTCGTGCGGCTCGACAAGCGCGATGGGTCCGCCACCAAGCTGGCCCGGCTGAAGGACACCGAGGACGGTCTGGGGCTCGACGGCGACGACCTGCTGATCCTCCCGATGGTGACCGACGGCGACAACGGTGCGTACCGCTACCTCCTCCGGCTGAACATCCGCACCGGTGAGCAGCGCCGGGTCCCGCTCCCGAAGTACGCACAGGGCATGGGGGCCTTCGTCGACGGCCGGCTCTTCTTCGTCCAGGAGAGCGGCCGGGTCACCGCGGTGGACGTGGACAGCGGCAAGCGGCTGTGGAGCCGGCAGACGACGGTGGAGCGGCTGGGCATGCCGATCGTCTCGACCGCCGAGGACACGGTGTATCTGTGCAGCGGCAGCGGACGGCTGCTGGCGCTGCACCTGCGGACGGGCGAGGAGCTGTGGCAGACCGCGCCGCACAGCAGTTACAGCGGCTCGGGCGGCGGCATGGAATCGTCCCAGGTGCTGCGGGTGGAGGGTTCGGTCGTGGGGGTGGCGAGCGACGCGACGCTCTTCTCGGTCGACCCGCGTCACCCGGACGCCAAGCCCGTGGA
Source organism: Streptomyces sp. NPDC059679 (assembly GCF_042734105.1). Classification (NCBI taxonomy): domain Bacteria; kingdom Bacillati; phylum Actinomycetota; class Actinomycetes; order Kitasatosporales; family Streptomycetaceae; genus Streptomyces; species Streptomyces sp. NPDC059679. Next base: position 7,690 of record NZ_JBHWES010000107.1, read on the forward strand.
TGCCAGGACTCCAGGCGCCAGGACTCCAGGGGCCAAGACCTCGGGCACGAAGAGTGCGAGCTCCGGTATGGCGACCAAGTCCGCGAAGCCCACGCCACGCGCGGCCGCGGAGCGCTGACGGCCCGGGTCCGGCCGGGCCAGTCGGGCCGGCCGGACCAGTCGCTTCAGCCGTATGCGGTCAGCCGGCGCAGATGACGGTGATGAACCCGTCGCTGCCGGTCTTCACATACGCGTCGGAGACGTACTGCCCCGGCGCGATGCTGTCCCAGATGTCCGTCGTGCCGTACGGGCCCGAGATCTTCTGCCCGCGGCGCTGACAGCGGATCGGGACACGGGTGTTGTACGGCAGCACCTTGATCAGCTTGCTGGTGGTGCTCGGGCCGCTGCGGACGTTCACCTGGTAGCCGGGTGCGATCGGATAGGTGACCGTCGTCGCCTCAACCGTCCCCGCCTCGACCGTCTCTGCCTCAACGGCCGTCTCTGCGTCGGTTGTCCCCACGGTCTCTTCCATGGCTATTGGCCCTCCCCCGTCGAACTTCATTCCGAAGTTGTGCACATCTTGTGCACATGTCGCGTTACGTGACACGACCAGCGGAGGCTAACAGGGCTCGCACGTGTCATCGACTAGGCTCGCCGAGTCGCGACTGCGGCCGAATTCACGGGGGTGGGGAATGCCGCCGGTGCGCAGAGCCGGGACAGGCCCGGAAGCGGAGGATCCGGAGTACGCCGGTCATTACCGGCTCGAGGCGCGCCTCGGCTCCGGCGGCATGGGCGTGGTGCACCTGGCGCGCTCGGCCTCGGGCCGGCGCCTCGCGGTGAAGGTCGTCCACGCGGAGTTCGCCGAAGACCCCGAGTTCCGGGCGCGGTTCCGGCAGGAGGTGGCGGCAGCCCGGCGGGTCAGCGGGGCGTTCACCGCACCCGTCGTGGACGCCGACCCCGGCGGTGAGCGGCCCTGGATGGCCACCCTCTACATCCCCGGCCCCACCCTCGCCGAACACGTCAAGCGGAACGGCCCGCTGCCGACGGAGGACTTGGTGCGGCTGGCCGCCGGACTCGCCGAGGCGCTGCGCGACATCCACCGCGCGGGCGTGGTGCACCGCGATCTGAAGCCGAGCAATGTGCTGCTTGCCGCGGACGGGCCGAAGGTCATCGACTTCGGCATCTCGCGGCCGTCCGACAGCGAACTGCGCACGGAGACGGGGAAGCTGATCGGCACGCCGCCGTTCATGGCGCCCGAGCAGTTCCAGCGGCCACGCCATGTGGGGCCCGCGGCCGATGTGTTCGCGCTGGGGTCGGTGCTGGTGCACGCGGCGACCGGGCGCGGGCCTTTCGAGTCCGAGAGCCCGTACATCGTGGCGTACCAGGTCGTGCACGACGAGGCGGATCTGGCGGGCGTGCCGCGCGAGCTGCTGCCCCTCGTACAGCGCTGCCTGGCCAAGAACCCCGCCGAACGCCCCACGCCCGACGCGCTGATGACGGTCCTGCGCGCCATCGGCGGCCCCCATCCGCCCGCCCTGCGCGGCCCGCTCCCCCGCGTGCCCGCCCAGCGCGGGCGCGGTACGGGGCCGCTGTGGGGCGATGACGACGGCGGCAGCGTGACGGACGCCGAAATCGGTGCGGGTACCGAGACCGGTACGGGCACCGATACGGGCACCGATACGGGGGCGGAGGTCCCCGGCGGCGGTACGGAGTCCGTCGCCGATGACGCCGTAGCTGATGACTCAGTGCCCGATGACGCTGTGGCCGCTACGGGACGGGACGCCGACACACGGGTCAGGGCGGGCTCGCCGGGCGTGGCCACCGCAGGTCAGCGGCGGCACAGGACGGCGCGGCGGCGGTGGATCACGGTCGGGGTGCTGGCTGCAGTGATGCTCGGCGCGGGCACGGTCTGGGCGCTGCAGCGGGACAACGACGGGCAGCGCTCGGCGCATCAGCAGCCGGGCGGCACCACGAAGGCGGCGGCCTGGCGGCCGTGGAAGGGCACGCTGCCCGCCGACGGCTCCGGTGGCGCGCAAGGCGATGGCACCCGGGCGGCGTTCTGCTCGTACGGGGGCGGCGCGCTGTACTGCGCCGGGCGCGGTATCGAGGCCGCCCGCCTCGACCCGGCCGACGGCAAGGTGCTGTGGTGGCAGCCGGCCGAGGCGAACCGCGCCCACGACGGCACGCCGACCGCCCCCGCGCTCTCCGGCGGCCTGGTCCAGGTGGTGTCGCCGGACGGGTCGCGGCTGCGGGCGTTCGACCCGAAGACGGGGCACCCCCGTTGGAGCCGTGACGTGGCCTCGTACGAGGGGCGGGTCTACCCCTCAGGGGACACCGTGCTGCTGGTCGCGGCGGACGGCGTGGTCACGGCCGTCAACGGGGCCACGAACCAACAGCGCTGGAGCCATACCGTCCCCGGCCACACCCATCCGGCATTCGTCTCGTACGGCGACGGCCGCACCGCCTACGCGCTCACCACGTCGGCCGACGGATCCCACACGCTGGTCACGGCGGTCGACACGGCGCGCGGAACGACCAGCTGGCAGCGGTCGTTCCGCGGCAATCTCACCCCGGCGGGCGCCGACTCCGCGGGGGTCCTGTATCTCACCGGGACCGACGACCAGACCCGTACCGCCACCGTCGTCCGGTACGACCCGGCGCACCGCGCCGAACACCGCGTCGCGCTGGCCAAGCCGGTGTCCGCGACCAGCGCGGCGGTGCGCGGCGGCTTGGTCTACCTGCTGTGTGCGGACGGCGGTCTGGTGGCGGTCGACCCGCGCCGTACGGATCCGGCCGCGGCGCAGCGCTGGCGGATGGAGACCTCGGTGGGCAACTCGTCGCCGCTGGTGGCCGCAGGCGACCGGCTGTACTTCTCGGCGGCGGACGGGCGGCTGCTCGCCGTCGACGCGGTGGGGGGCGAGTTGCTGGGGCAGACCCCGCCGCGTACGGGCAAGGCCCAGAAGAGCTATCTGGTGTTGGTGCCCGCGCCGGTGGCGGCGGACGGCAAGGTCTACGGATCGGCGCCGGACGGCACGGTCTTCGGGGTGTCGGGACGGGACCCGGCCCGCTGGTGACCGGCCGCTGATCGACTGCCTGCTGACTGATTGCCTGCCTGCTGACTCCCTGCCTGCTGATCGGCGGCGCGCCGCAGAACCGGCGGGAGCGGACGTGCCTGGGCCCGGACGTGCCTGGGCCCGGACGGCTCGCGTCCGGGCCCGGGCACAGCGGCCGTGTGTCAGCCGAGCTTGCTGACGTCCCGCACCGCGCCCTTGTCGGCGCTGGTCGCCATCGCCGCGTACGCCCGCAGCGCGGCGGACACCTTGCGGTCGCGGTTCTTCGGCGCGTACACGCCGCCCAGGGCCTCGCGCCGGGCGGCCAGTTCGTCCTCGCTCACCAGCAGCTCGATGGTGCGGGAGGGGATGTCGATACGGATCCGGTCGCCGTCCTCGACCAGGGCGATGGTGCCGCCGGAGGCCGCCTCGGGCGAGGCGTGGCCGATGGACAGGCCGGAGGTGCCGCCGGAGAAGCGGCCGTCGGTGATCAGCGCGCAGGCCTTGCCCAGGCCCCGGCCCTTGAGGAAGGAGGTGGGGTAGAGCATTTCCTGCATACCGGGGCCGCCCTTGGGGCCCTCGTAGCGGATGACGACGACGTCGCCCTCCTTGACCTGCTTGCCGAGGATCTTCTCGACGGCCTCTTCCTGGGACTCGCAGACCACGGCCGGGCCCTCGAAGGTCCAGATGGACTCGTCGACGCCCGCGGTCTTCACCACGCAGCCGTCCTCGGCGAGGTTGCCGTGCAGGACGGACAGGCCGCCTTCCTGGGAGTAGGCGTGCTCGATGTCGCGGATGCAGCCGTTCTCGGCGTCGGTGTCCAGGGTGTCCCAGCGCTCGGACTGCGAGAAGGCGGTCGCGGAGCGCACACAGCCGGGGGCGGCGTGGAAGAGCTCCACGGCCTCGGCGGAGGGGGAGCCGCCGCGGATGTCCCACTGCTTGAGCCAGTCGGCGAGCGACGACGAGTGCACCGTGTGCACGTCCTCGTTGAGCAGCCCGGCCCGGTACAGCTCGCCCAGGATCGCGGGGATGCCGCCGGCCCGGTGGACGTCCTCCATGTAGTAGACGCCGCCGGGGGCGACGTTCGGGGCGACCTTCGCCAGGCAGGGCAGACGGCGGGAGAGCGCGTCGATGTCCTTCATGTCGAAGTCGAGCCCGGCCTCCTGGGCTGCGGCCAGCAGGTGCAGGATCGTGTTCGTCGAGCCGCCCATGGCGATGTCGAGGGCCATGGCGTTCTCGAAGGCGGCGCGGGAGCCGACGGCGCGCGGCAGGACGGTCTCGTCGTCCTGCTCGTAGTAGCGCTTGGTGATCTCCACGACGGTGCGGCCGGCGGTCTCGTACAGCGCCTTGCGGGCGGTGTGGGTGGCGAGCACCGAGCCGTTGCCGGGGAGGGACAGGCCGATCGCCTCGGTGAGGCAGTTCATGGAGTTCGCGGTGAACATCCCGGAACAGGAGCCGCAGGTCGGACAGGCGTTGTCCTCGATCCGGGCGATGTCCTCGTCGGAGACGTTGTCGTTGACGGCCTCGGAGATCGCGGTGATCAGGTCGAGCTTGCGGACGCTGCCGTCGACCAGGGTCGCCCGGCCCGACTCCATCGGGCCGCCGGAGACGAAGACGGTGGGGATGTTCAGCCGCATCGCGGCCATCAGCATGCCGGGCGTGATCTTGTCGCAGTTGGAGATGCAGATCAGCGCGTCCGCGCAGTGGGCCTCGACCATGTACTCGACCGAGTCGGCGATCAGGTCGCGGGAGGGCAGGGAGTAGAGCATTCCGCCGTGGCCCATGGCGATGCCGTCGTCCACGGCGATCGTGTTGAACTCGCGCGGGATGCCGCCCGCGGCGTGGATCGCCTCGCTGACGATCCGGCCGACCGGCTGGAGGTGGGTGTGGCCCGGCACGAACTCCGTGAAGCTGTTCGCCACCGCGATGATCGGCTTGCCGAAGTCCTCGCGCGCTACGCCCGAGGCCTGCATAAGGGCTCGGGCGCCCGCCATGTTGCGGCCATGGGTGACGGTGCGGGACCTCAGCTCGGGCACGGTGCTCCACTCCCTCGTTCTCGAGTGTTCTTGAGTCTCCTGAGCGTACGCCTCCGATCCGGGATACGGACGGTGCGTCCGGATCCCAAGACGTGTGGCTCAGTCCTCGGTCAGATAGCGCTGGAGCGTCGGCCCCACCATGGCGACGATGTCCTCCACGGGCGCGGAGGCCATCGGCTCCATCCGGATCACATACCGCAGCATCGCGATCCCGATCATGTGGCCGGCCGCCAGCTGCGCCCGGAACTCCGGGTTGGGCACATGCAGCTCGACCACCATCCGCAGCAGCAGCCGACGCTCGATCATGCCGCGCAGGACCGCGGCCGCCGCCTCGTTGGTCAGCGCGGAGCGCATCACGGCCAGCAGCGGCAGGCGGGTGACGGGGTTCTCCCAGACGCCGAACATGAAGCGGGCCATCCGCTCGCCCGCCCCATCCCGGCTGCCGCCGTGCACCGCCTCCGGGGCGGCCAGGGTGGGCGCGAAGATCAGCTCGACGGCCGCCCCGAAGATCTGGTCCTTGGTGCCGAAGTAGTGGTGGACCAGGGCCGGGTCCACCCCCGCCGCCTTCGCGATACCGCGGATCGAGGTCTTGTCGTAGCCGCGCTCGGCGAACTCGTTGCGCGCCGCGGTCAGGATCCGGTCGCGCGCCGCGGGGGCGTCGGCGGCGCCCTCGGTACGGGGCGGACGGCCGCGGCGGCGCGGAGCGGGGGACTGCGAGGGCAGGGCCGGGGTCACGAGCCGGGCACCGCCCTGGTCGACGAGGCGGCCGAGTTCGGCGCGATGCCCGAGTCCGATGGGACAGCCGAGTCGGGTGAGACAGCCGAGTTCGGTGAGGCGAGGTGGAGCCGGGTGAAGGCCAGCGCCTCCGCCAGATCGGCCTCGCGCTCGGCCGTGGACATCGCCCGCCGGGTGTTGACCTCGACGACCACATTGCCGTCGAAGCCGGTCGCGGCCAGCCGCTCCAGCAGTTCGGCACACGGCTGGGTGCCGCGCCCGGGCACCAGGTGCTCGTCCTTGTTGGAGCCCATGCCGTCGGCGAGGTGGAGGTGGGCCAGCCGGTCGCCCATCCGGTCCACCATGCCGAGCGCGTCCGTACGGGCGGTCGCCGTATGCGAGAGGTCGATCGTGAAGTGGCGGTAGTCGTCGTGCGTGACGTCCCAGTCGGGCGCGTACGCGAGCATCTCCCGGTCGCGGTAGCGCCACGGGTACATGTTCTCGACAGCGAACCGCACATCCGTCTCGCCCGCCATCCGCCAGATTCCGCGCACGAACTCTCGGGCGTACGCGCGCTGCCACCGGAAGGGCGGGTGGACCACGACGGTGGAGGCGCCGAGCCGCTCGGCGGCCGCCTTCGCACGCTGCAGCTTCACCCATGGGTCGGTCGACCACACCCGCTGAGTGATCAGCAGGCATGGCGCGTGCACGGCGAGAATCGGCACCTCGTGGTAGTCGGAGAGCCGGCGCAGCGACTCGATGTCCTGGCTGACCGGATCGGTCCACACCATGACCTCGACACCGTCGTAGCCGAGGCGTGCGGCGATCTCGAAGGCCGTCGCCGTCGACTCCGGATAGACCGAGGCCGTGGACAGCGCGACCTTCGCATCCGGGATGCGCACCACTGGCTCTGTCACGAGGGACAGGGTACGGCGCTCCCCCGGACGGCTAAACCGCCACCGCTCGCCGCGCCACCCCGGGCGCCGCCGGCGGTACGGGTATCAGCGCAGGTCACGGCGTCATCCCGGCAGGTGATCCAGACGTCGCAGGATGACGCCCTCACGCAGCGCCCACGGGCAGATCTCCAGGTCCTCCACCCCGAACAGATCCATCGCGGCCTCCGCGACCAGCGCCCCCGCCAGCAGTTGCGGCGCCCGCCCGTCGGAGACGCCCGGCAGCTGCTCGCGCTTGTCGACGGGCATGGCGGCCAGCTTCGGCACCCACTGCTCCAGCGCCTGGCGGGTCAGCCGGCGCTGTACGTACAGGCCCTCGGCGGAGCGCGCCGCGCCCGCGATCCTGGCCAGCTGCCTGAAGGTCTTGGAGGTGGCGACGACGTGATCGGGCGTGCCGTGACGACTGAAGTCGCCGACGATCCGCGCGATCTCCGCCCGTACGTGCCGCCGCAGCGCCCGTACCTCCTCCGGGCCGGGCGGATCGCCGGGCAGCCAGCCCGCCGTCAGCCTGCCCGCGCCCAGGGGCAGCGAGACGGCCGCGTCCGGCTCCTCGTCCAGCCCATACGCGATCTCGAGCGAACCGCCGCCGATGTCCAGGACCAGCAGCTTTCCGGCCGACCAGCCGTACCAGCGGCGGGCCGCGAGGAAGGTGAGCCGCGCCTCCTCGTCGCCGGTCAGGACGCGCAGCCGCACCCCGGTCGCGTCGGCGACGCGGGACAGCACATCCTCGGCGTTGGTCGCCTCCCGGACGGCGGAGGTGGCGAAGGGCAGCACGTCCTCGACGCCCTTGTCCTCGGCGGCCTGCAGCGCCTCCTTGACCACGGCGATCAGGCGCTCGACTCCATCGGCCCCTATGGCCCCATCGTCGTCGAGCAGCTCCGCCAGCCGGAGCTCAACCTTGTGCGAGTGGGCGGGGAGCGGGCGTGCTCCCGGGTGCGCGTCCACCACCAGCAGATGGACCGTGTTAGAACCCACGTCCAGGACACCGAGTCTCATGGCCAGAACGCTACTGCCCATATCGCCTTGTCAGGTACGGGCCTGGGCCTTTACGCGCTGGGCATAGGCATACCCTTGGCGCGTGGCAAAGACGAAAAAGGCGAAGCAGGACAAATTCCGGAAGCGGCGCCCCGAGGCGGCCGGGCAGCACAGCGGGGCCGAGGCGGCCACCGCCGACGTGACCGACGTAACCGACTTGGCCGTCCAGGACGCCCCGGACGGCGCGGACGGCGTGGTCATCGCGTTCGACCCGGCCGATGACGAGGTCGGCCTGGACTTCGCCCGCGCCTGGGTCGAATTCCCCGACCCCGCCGACGACGAGCAGGTCTTCCGGTGCGATCTGACCTGGCTGACCTCGCGCTGGACCTGCGTCTTCGGCCAGGGCTGCCAGGGCATCCAGGCGGGGCGCGCCAGCGACGGCTGCTGCACGCTGGGCGCGCACTTCTCGGACGAGGACGACGAGCAGCGCGTCGGGCGCCATGTGGCCCGGCTCACCCCGGACATCTGGCAGTTCCACGACGTGGGGCAGCAGACGGGCTGGATCCAGGACGGCGACGAGGAGGACGAGCGCCAGACCCGCCGCTACGAGGGCTCGTGCATCTTCCAGAACCGACCGGGCTTCAAGGGCGGCGCGGGCTGCGCGCTGCACATCCTCGCGCTCAAGGAGGGCCGCGAGCCGCTGGAGACCAAGCCTGACGTCTGCTGGCAGCTGCCGATCCGTAGGTCGTACGCCTGGATCGACCGGCCCGACGACACGCGTGTGCTGCAGATCACCATCGCCGAGTACGACCGGCGCGGATGGGGCCCCGGCGGCCATGACCTGCACTGGTGGTGCACCTCGGCGACCTCGGCGCACGGCGGCGGGGAGCCGGTGTACGTGTCGTACCGGGCGGAGCTGACGGAGCTCATGGGCAAGGAGGGCTACGACCGGCTGGCCGAGCTCTGCGAGCAGCGGCTGGCGTCCTCCCTGCCGCTCGTGGCCCCGCACCCGGCGGATCCGACGAGCTGACCGGCCGAGCTGACCGGTGCCCTGAGGGCTGGCTGGTGTCCTGAGGGCTGACTGGTGCTCTAAGGGCTGACTGGCGCCCTAAGGCGTGTCGGCGGGCGCCGGGGGCGTGTTGCCCGAGGTCGGCGTGGGCCCGCCCGGCGGATCCGAGGGCTCGGGGGTGGGCTCGGGCTCTGCGCCACGGCCTTCGATCACCACCACCGCCCCCGCCGGATCCACCCCGACCCGGGCTCTCCAGTGCCCGGGCGGCTCGCGGTCCCGGTCCACGGACACGGTGATCGTCGTCGTCTCGCCGGGCCGCAGCACCCCGGCCGTATGGTTCAGCTGGAGCCAGGCCGCGCCGGCGGACGCCGACCAGCGCACGGGGGCGCCTCCCGAGGCCCTGAGCGTGATGACCGTGACCTCGCCGCTGGGCTGCGCCTCGACCGTCAGCCGCCCGGGGCCGGGCTCGGTCCGCCCGGGGCCTGGCCTGCCCCGGGAGCCGGGGGTGCTGGGCGTGGCTCGCGGGCCCGGCCGCCCGCCGGTCGAAGTGCCGGACCGTTCCGCCTCCCCGTCTCCGTACCGATCGCCCTTCGTGCCCCCGGTCCCGTCTCCGTTCGTATCGCCGCCGACGACCTCCACGGACATGTCCGGCGGCTGTTCGCCCGCGGTGCCGTCGCGGCGGGATTTCAGCCGCGAGCCGGAACGGTCCTGCGCGCTGCCCGCCTTGCTGTACGAGCCCCCGGTCGGCTCGCCGCCGGGCCGGTCGGGGGTGCGCTCCGCCGCCCCGTCCGCGTTGGCGGCGGCCACGGAGTCCGTGTCGTGGCCGTCGCCCGCCGTCGGGGTGCCCCGGTAGGCGGCCCACAGCGCGAGCAGCGGGGCCGCCACGACCGAGGCGACCACCGTCGTGGTCAGCACGCGGCTGCGCGTCCGGCTGCGGCGCGCGGCCTGGTCCTTCGGGTCCAGGGGGAAGCCGCGCCGGTCGAAGCGCGGCCGGGAGGCGGCGCGCGCCGGGCGCGCGCGCTGGGCGCCCACCATCGCGGCGTGCACGGCGGCGCGCGGCGCCTCCAGCACCGGCAGGGCCGCGGGGGCGGCCGCCGTACCCGGCCAGGGGCCGCCCGCTGTGGCCCGCTCGGCCATCCCGCGGCACTCGCGGCAGTCGTCCACATGCCGTACGAGCTCGCGGCGCAGCGCGGCGGAGAGCAGCACCTGGGTGTCGCCCGCGAGCCGGGCGACGACGGGGCAGTGGCCGAGCTCGACGACGGCGAGCGCGGCGCGCGTGCGCTCCACCTCACAGGCCGCGCTGGCGAGCAGGGCGCGGGCCTCGTCGCGCTCCTTGCCGAGCGCCGCCGCGACCTCGCTCGGGCTCAGCCGGTGACGCACCGCGAGCTCCAGCGCCTCGCGCTGCTCGGGGGTGGTCCCGGCGGCCTCGGGCCACGCGAGCGCGGCCAGCTCGCGGCGGCGCTGCGCGGCGGTGGGTGAAACGGGGGGCGGCGATGCGGCCGTGGCCGGGGCGCGCCGGTCACGGTGGCGCCGCTGGGCCGGCACCTCCGGCGGCCGGGGCCGGCCGCCCACCCGCTGCTCGATCCCGCCGGGCCCGGGGGTGGCCCTGGGCTTGGCCCGGTCTCCGGGGGCGCCGAGGGCCCCGGAGTCCCGACGCTCGCCATGGTCGCCATGGCCCCCCTGGCGCCGTTGATCCTCCTGGTGCCGTTGGTCCCCCTGGTGCCGTTGGTCCCCCTCGTGCCGTTGGTCCCCCTGGTCCGCGGGGTCCTTCAGGTCTTTCCGCTCGGCGAGCTTGCGCAGACAGGCCCAGCGCGCGAGGGCGTAGAGCCAGGGCCGGCGCAGCTCGCCCTCGGCGGTCACGCGCCCCCGTCCCCGCCCGTGCTGCCGCTCGGCGACGGCAAGCGCCTCGCCGAGCGCGGCGGTCGCGGCGTCGTGCTCGCACAGGACCGACAGGCAGTAGGTGAACAGGCCGTCCAGATACGGTTCGTAGCGCGCGGGAGGACGCTGGGGGTGCGCGGCGGAAGCGCGCGGCGCACGACGCGGCGCACCGGGGGCGCCGGATGCGCTGGACGGACCGGATGCGCCGGGCGCGCCGGGCGAGTGTGTCGAGTGCTCGGACCTGCTGCTCATCACCCGGTGACGGTAGGCGGATGATGCAGACTCCATCGCGCTACTTGCGCTGTTTTAACCCTTACGGGTGACCATCTCCCTCATAAGGGGACAGGTGTCCTGCCTCCGCGCCCGGGATCTGCTACGGCGCGAAACGCCGGGGCCGCACCCAGCCTGCCCGCCCGGCTGTCGGTGCCCGGCGCTAGCGTTACGGCATGGCTGCCCGTAGCTCCTCCCGTTCGTCCGCCAAGGACCGGCCCTCCTACCGCTGCTCGGAATGCGGCTGGACCACCGCCAAGTGGCTCGGCCGCTGCCCCGAGTGCCACGCGTGGGGCACGGTCGAGGAGTTCGGCGCGCCCGCGGTCCGGACGACCGCGCCCGGCCGGGTCACCTCGGCGGCCGTGCCCATCGGGCAGGTGGACGGCCGGCAGGCCACCGCCCGCTCCACGGGCGTGGACGAGCTCGACCGCGTCCTCGGCGGCGGCCTGGTGCCCGGCGCCGTGGTGCTGCTGGCCGGAGAGCCGGGGGTCGGCAAGTCGACGCTGCTGCTCGACGTCGCCGCCAAGGCCGCCAGCGACGACCACCGGACCCTCTACATCACGGGTGAGGAGTCGGCGAGCCAGGTGCGGCTGCGTGCCGACCGTATCGGCGCGCTGAGCGAGCATCTGTATCTCGCCGCCGAGACCGACCTGTCGGCCGTCCTCGGCCATCTCGACACCGTCAAGCCGTCCTTGCTGATCCTGGACTCCGTCCAGACCGTCGCCTCCCCCGAGATCGACGGCGCGCCCGGCGGTATGGCCCAGGTGCGGGAGGTGGCCGGGGCGCTGATCCGCGCTTCCAAAGAGCGCGGCATGTCCACGCTCCTGGTCGGCCATGTGACGAAGGACGGCGCCATCGCCGGCCCCCGCCTCCTGGAGCATCTGGTGGACGTGGTGCTGCACTTCGAGGGCGACCGCCATGCCCGGCTGCGCCTGGTGCGCGGCGTGAAGAACCGCTACGGGGCGACGGACGAGGTCGGCTGCTTCGAGTTGCACGACGAGGGCATCACCGGCCTCGCCGACCCGTCCGGGCTGTTCCTCACCCGCCGCGACGAGCCGGTGCCCGGCACCTGCCTGACCGTCACCCTCGAAGGCCGCCGGCCGCTGGTGGCCGAGGTGCAGGCGCTGACCGTCGACTCCCAGATCCCGTCCCCCCGCCGCACCACCTCCGGCCTGGAGACTTCGCGTGTGTCGATGATGCTCGCCGTCCTGGAGCAGCGCGGCCGGATCAGCGCGCTGGGCAAGCGGGACATCTACAGCGCCACGGTCGGCGGTGTGAAGCTCTCCGAGCCCGCCGCGGATCTGGCCGTGGCGCTCGCGCTGGCCAGCGCGGCGAGCGACACCCCGCTGCCGAAGAACCTGGTGGCGATCGGCGAGGTGGGCCTGGCGGGAGAGGTCCGGCGGGTCACGGGCGTGCAGCGGCGGCTGGCCGAGGCGGCCCGGCTCGGCTTCACCCACGCCCTGGTGCCCACCGACCCGGGGAAGACCCCGGCCGGTATGCGGGTGCTCGAGGTGGCGGACATAGGGGACGCACTACGCGTACTGCCCCGGAGCAAGCGGGCCGAGCGAGCGCCCAAGGACGAGCCGAGTGGCTGAGCCCCGGCCTGGTGAGCGCGGGCGCGGGCGGCGCGCTCCCGCTCCCGCCCACGGGCGTACGCCGGGAGACCCGGCGGGAGGGCGGTGACCGCCGGTAGACTTTGCCCTGGTCTCGCCCGTACGTAGCCCGCGCAATGGCACAGCAGGGCGGCCCGCGGCAGCGAATGACCTTGCGACGGAGGAGTGCAGTGGCAGCAGGCGACCGGGCAGCGGCTCCCGGCAAAGCCGACGGTCTGATGCGCGCCTCTCTGAGCGCCGTCGCCCCTGGCACGGCGCTGCGCGACGGCCTCGAGCGCGTCCTGCGGGGCAACACCGGCGGGCTGATCGTGCTCGGGACGGACAAGACCGTCGAGTCGCTGTGCACCGGCGGCTTCGTCCTGGACGTCGAGTTCACCGCGACCCGGCTGCGCGAGCTGTGCAAGCTGGACGGCGCGCTGATCCTCGACAAGGACATCACCAAGATCGTGCGAGCGGGCGTGCAGCTCGTCCCGGACGCCGCGATCCCCACCGAGGAGACCGGCACCCGCCACCGCACCGCGCAGCGCGTCTCCATCCAGACCGGCTTCCCGGTGGTGTCCGTCAGCCAGTCGATGCGGCTGATCGCCCTGTACGTGGACGGGCAGCGGCGTGTCCTGGAGGACTCGGCCGCGATCCTCTCCCGTGCCAACCAGGCCCTGGCCACGCTCGAGCGCTACAAGCTCCGCCTCGACGAGGTCGCGGGCACGCTCTCCGCCCTGGAGATCGAGGACCTGGTCACGGTCCGCGATGTGACGGCGGTCGCGCAGCGGCTGGAGATGGTCCGCCGCATCGCCACCGAGATCGCGGAGTACGTGGTGGAGCTGGGCACCGACGGTCGTCTGCTGTCGCTCCAGCTCGACGAGTTGATCGCGGGTGTCGAGCCGGAGCGCGAGCTGGTGGTGCGGGACTACGTCCCCGAGCCCACCGCCAAGCGCACCCGTACGGTCCCCGAGGCGCTGGCGGAACTGGACCGGCTGACCCACCCCGAACTGCTCGAACTGGCCAATGTCGCCCGCGCCCTGGGCTACAGCGGCTCGCCCGAGACCCTCGACTCAGCGGTCTCGCCGCGCGGCTTCCGCCTGCTGGCGAAGGTGCCGCGGCTCCCTGGCGCCATCATCGAGCGGCTGGTGGAGCACTTCGGCGGGCTGCAGAAGCTGCTCGCGGCGAGCGTGGACGATCTGCAGATGGTGGACGGCGTGGGCGAGGCGCGGGCCCGGTCGGTGCGCGAGGGGCTGTCGCGGCTGGCGGAGTCGTCGATCCTGGAGCGGTACGTCTAGCGGGAGCGGGCGGTAGGTCTGGCTCTGGCTCGCTCTGGCTGAAGCCGGCTGTACGTCCGGTCCGGCAGGCACGGTATGTCCCGTGCCTGCCTGGCTGGTTGGTCGGCCCCAGCCCCTGGTCAGCCGCTGGTCCTCAGCCCTCATCCAGTACGAACGACACCCTCGCGGTGCCCAGACCCTCCACCTTCGCCTCCACCAGATACGTACCGCCCTTGGCCGAAACGCTGCCGGCCGGCGTCGCGCAGTTCTCGACGCTGCGCTTGCGGTCCCAGTGGACGGTGCGCTTGGTCTGGCCCTTGCCCGCCACCTCGACCAGTACGGACTTGCTGCCCTTGGGGCAGTCGTCGGACGCCCACACATGGTCGTTCTCGGAGTCCGTGATGGTCAGCGTCGCCGACGCCCGGCCGAAGTCGACCTTGCAGGCGGTGTCCGAGGAGTTCTTCACGATGAGCTCGAACGTCGGTTCCTCGCCCGGCTCGTAAGTGTTCTTCACCCGCGAGTCCTTGACGCTGCGCACCGTCAGCTCGACCGCGCTCCGGGTACAGGCGGGCAGGCTGGACCCGGCCGGGACGCTCCGCCCGTCCCCGATGCCGAGGCCGCCGCCGGTCCCGCCACCGCCGCCGCCGCCGACGCCTCCGGCGTCGCCCGCGCCACTGCCGCCATCGGTGCCACCGTCACCGCCGTCACCGCTGCCGCCGCCGCCGCTGTCGCCGGTGCCGGTCCCGCCGTCATCCGACTCGTCGCGGCCACCCGGGCGTTGGCTGTTGACGGGCGTGGAGGAGGTGGGCCCCGGGGTGATGGTGCTCGCGGCGCCACCGCCGCCCGACCCCTTGCCCTCGTCTCTCCCGCCGTCGCCGCCGGAACCGCCCCACCCGAAGGCCCAGATGACGAGCAGGAGGATGACAATGAAAAGGGCCAGCGCAACAGCCCTCCGCCGCCAGTAAATGGAGGAGGGAAGCGGCCCGATCGGATTGCGCAGAGATCCCACGCGGAAACTCTACGAGAGATCCGAAGCGACGCCCGCCAATAACCACCGGTCTCCGACCCGGTTTTCTCATTATCCGACCGAATCCCGCCCGGGACCCGCCCTACGGACCCTCCCACGGCCCTGCTCAACGGACCCTCCCACGGCCCCGTCCTACGCCACCGCTCTACGACGCCCCCGCCCTACCCCGCGTCGGCGACCAGCCCCGCCTCGTACGCCACGATGGCCGCCTGGACGCGGTTGCCGACCTCCAGGCGGTCCAGGACCGCGCTGACGTACCCCTTCACCGTGCCCTCGACCAGGTGCAGCCGCCGGGCGATCTCCGCGTTCGACAGGCCCGCGCCGACCAGCGCCAGCACCTCGCGCTCCCGGCCGGTCAGGACGTCCGTACGGGCACGGGCCGCGGCGCCTCGGGTCAGGCGCTCGCCACCGAGTTCGGTGATCACATGCCGGGCCACCTTGGGCGACAGAAACGCCGCGCCGCCCGCCACCGCCCGTACCCCCGCGATGAGTTCATGCGGGTCTCCTGCCTTCAGCAGGAAACCGGTCGCGCCGCCGCCCAGCGCCCGTGCGATGTACGCGTCCTCGGAGAAGGTGGTGAGCATGGCGACCGCGGTGTCCGGCAGCGTGCGGCGGATCTCCTCGCATGCGGACAGCCCGTCCAGCCGGGGCATCCTGATGTCCAGCAGCGCGACATCCGGCCGATGGGCGCGCGCCGCCTCCACCGCCTCCCTCCCGTCGCCCGCCTCGGCGACGATCTCGATACCGGGGCCGGCGGCCAGGACGGCCCGTACCCCGGCGCGGATCATCGCCTCGTCGTCCGCGAGCAGCACCCTGATCGTCGGCTCGTTCCCCATCCGCACCCGCCATTCCTCATCAATCACTGCCGTCACTGACGCTACAAGCGGGAGTACGCCACCGCCCCTGACGAAAGTCAGGCCCACCCACACGGCCCCTGACACGCCCCGAGCGGGCCCGGCGTTTCCGGGGCGGTCGGGCGACGTGCCAGGATCGTTCGTGACATGACTGCCATCCCCGCCGACTCGGCGCCCTCCGCCAGCCGCCCCAACGGAACCGCGCTCCACAGCCCCGTCATCGACTGGTTCGACGCCCATGCCCGCGACCTGCCCTGGCGCCGCCCCGAAGCCGGCGCTTGGGGCGTGATGGTCAGCGAGTTCATGCTCCAGCAGACCCCGGTGAACCGGGTGCTGCCGGTGTACGAGCAGTGGCTCGCCCGCTGGCCGAGCCCCGCGGACCTGGCCGCGGAACCGCCCGGCGAGGCCGTCCGCGCCTGGGGGCGGCTCGGCTATCCGCGGCGCGCGCTGCGCCTGCACGGCGCGGCGGCCGCCATACGGGAGCGGCACGGCGGTCAGGTTCCCACCGAACACGCGGAGCTGCTGGCGCTGCCCGGTGTGGGCGAGTACACGGCGGCGGCCGTCGCCTCGTTCGCGTACGGGCAGCGGCACGCGGTCATGGACACCAACGTCCGCCGGGTCTTCGCACGCGCCGTCGGCGGCCGGGAGTTCCCGCCGGACGCCACGACCGCCGCCGAGCGCAAGCTGGCCCGTGCGCTGCTCCCCGACGACGATCCGACGGCCGCCCGTTGGGCCGCGGCGACGATGGAGCTGGGCGCATTGGTGTGCACGGCGCGCACGCCGGACTGCGTGCGCTGCCCCATCACCGCGCAGTGCGCCTGGCGGGCGGCCGGTTCCCCGGCGCACGACGGACCGCCGCGCCGCGGCCAGACCTACGCCGGTACGGACCGTCAGGTGCGCGGCAAGCTGCTCGCGGTGTTGCGGGAGGCGGTCGAGCCGGTGCCGCAGGCGGCGCTCGACAAGGTCTGGGACGAGCCGGTGCAGCGGGCCCGGGCGCTGGACGGGCTGATCGCCGACGGCCTCGTGGAACCGCTCGACGGCGGGCTCTACCGGCTGCCGCTGACCTGACCCGCCGAAGGCCCCTTCCCCCGCCCGCCCCCCGCGAGGACGGCTCGCCGAAACCGTTTCTGTGACAAGGCTGTGACACGGCCACGACCCGACTCTGACACTCCGTCCGCCCGGCCCCGGCTGTTACACAACCTATGGGTAGCTGTGCATTCGCCGCAGGTCAGATGCACATGGCGCCGCAACAGCCGCTCCGTAGTGTCCTCTTCGTGCTCGGCGACCGCCGGGCATACAGGTGGGGAATACGGCGGGATGGGGGCTGGCGATGTCCGGCAGCGGCAAGGTTCTGGATTTTGAAGAGTACGTACGCAACCGGCAGGACGCGCTGCTGCGCAGCGCCCGTCGCCTCGTCCCCGACCCGATCGAGGCGCAGGACCTCCTCCAGACCGCGCTGGTGCGTACGTACGGCCGCTGGGACGGGATAGCCGACAAGTCGCTGGCCGACGCGTACCTCCGCCGCGTCATGATCAACACCCGCACCGAGTGGTGGCGGGCCCGCAAGCTGGACGAGGTGCCGACCGAGCAGCTGCCGGACGCGCGTGTCGAGGACAGCACCGAGCAGCACGCCGACCGCGCGCTGCTGATGGACATCCTCGGAGTTCTGGCTCCCAAGCAGCGCAGCGTCGTGGTGCTGCGACACTGGGAGCAGATGACCACGGAGGAGACCGCGGAGGCGCTTGGGATGTCGACCGGTACGGTCAAGAGCACGCTGCACAGGGCGCTGGCCAGGCTGCGGCAGGAGCTGGAGAGCCGCGAGCTGGACGCCCGTGCGCTCGGTCGCGGGGACGGCCGGCAGGCCCGGCAGGGCCAGGACGGTGCCCAGGAGGTCCGCCAGATCCGCCAGACCTCGCAGGGCCGGCGCCGAGGCCACGAGCGGGGGCAGGACCGGTGCGCGGCCTGACCAGGGCCTCTCCCCACAAGGACGCCGCGGACAAGGACTCCGCGGACAAGGACGCCTCGAACAAGGGCGCCCTCCACGAGGACGCCCCGCTCCAGCACGCCCCACAGGGTGTTGATCCACACCGGCTCGTTCTTCACCGCACCACCGCTCACCGGATCGGCCCGCGCCGGGCCGCCCTGATCACCGGGGGCACGGTTGTCGGCTTCGCGGCCGTCGGCGGACTGGTGCTGGCCGGATGCGACACCGGAAGCCAGGGAGTGCGCAAGGAAGGGCCGGCGCATACGTCATGGGCCCCGGAGCAGGCCGACTCCCCGGGGTCGTATGTGCACGGCACCTCCCCCACATCGACGTCGGCGAAGCAGAAGGTCGACGCCGTCGCGCTGCTCAAGAAGGACCCGAAGGTCAGCGAGCACCTGAAGGCGAACCTCAAGCCCTGCTCGAAGAGCTCCACGAAGGACGCCCAGAACGACGCCACGCCGAGCGCCGCACCGGACGCTCCGCAGGAGGCGAAGAAGGGCAGCGCGAAGTCACAGGGCTATCCGATCGACGTGGCCTACGGTCGGCTGACCGGCTCCGCCGCGTCCGATCTCGTGGTCAATGTGATGACCTGCACCGAGGGTTTCGGCCTCGGCTCGTATGTGTACCGCAAGGTGGGCGGGACGTATGAGAACGTTTTCGCGGACGAGCGCCCGCCCGTCTACGCCGACACCACCAAGGGCAGCCTCCGCGTCACCAAGTTGGTCTACGCCTCCAACGACTCGGTCTGCTGCCCCTCGAGCGAGGACGTGACGACGTACCGGTGGGCCGAGACGCGCCGGGAGTTCCTCGTGACCGACCGCAAGACCAAAAACGTCAGCGAGGACGAATCGCCCGCGCCCGACGACGGAACGGAAGGCTGAAGATAAGGCCGTGGCCGAAACCCATGTGCTCTTCGTCGAGGACGACGACGTCATCCGCGAGGCCACCCAGCTCGCCCTGGAGCGCGACGGCTTCGTCGTCACCGCCGCCCCGGACGGACTGACCGGGCTGGAGCGGTTCCGGGCCGACCGGCCCGATATCGCGCTGCTCGATGTGATGGTCCCGGGTCTTGACGGGGTGAGCCTGTGCCGCCGGATCCGCGATGAGTCCACCGTGCCCGTGATCATGCTGTCGGCGCGCGCCGACTCGATCGACGTGGTGCTCGGCCTGGAGGCCGGGGCCGACGACTATGTGACCAAGCCCTTCGACGGCGCGGTCCTGGTCGCCCGGATCCGCGCCGTACTGCGCCGCTTCGGGCACGCCAGCGGACCGGGCCGGGGCGCGGAGGCGGAACCCGACGAGCCCGAGGGCGGAGTGCTGCGCTTCGGCGACCTGGAGGTGGACCCGGAGGGAATGGAGGTCCGCCGGGCCGGTCAGCAGGTGGCGCTGACGCCGACGGAGATGCGGCTGCTGCTGGAGTTCTCCGCCGCGCCGGGCACCGTGCTCTCCCGCGACCGGCTGCTGGAGCGGGTGTGGGACTACGGCTGGGGCGGTGACACCCGGGTCGTGGACGTCCATGTGCAGCGGCTGCGCGGAAAGATAGGCCAGGACCGGATCGAGACCGTCCGCGGCTTCGGTTACAAGCTCAGGGGCTGAGCCGGGGATGGTGAGGCTCGCCCTGCGCTCGGGGCTGCGTTGGAAGGTCAGTCTGGCGATCGCGGCCGTGAGCGCGCTGGTCGCCATCGCACTGAGCCTGGTCGTGCACAACGCGGCCCGCGTCTCGATGCTCGACAACAGCCGCGCGGCGGTGAACGACCAGGTGCAGGCCGCCCAGCGGATGTACGAGAAGTACCGGATTCTCGGGTTCGGCGCGAAACTCGACGACAAGCGGCTTCCCGAGCAGCTGAAGAAGGAGGCGGCGCGCGGGCTGCGCGCCACCTACCTGGGGGACATGGGCACCGGCACGCCCGAGGTGTGGGCGTCGGTGCCGCTGCGGGACGGCAGGGTGCTGTCCGTACACACCCAGTTCAAGGACCGTGCCCGGGTGCTGGACGACCTCGACCGGGTCCTCGTCCTCGGCTCGGTGTCGGTGGTGATGGGCGGTATCGCGCTGGGGGTGCTCATCGGCGACCAGCTCTCCCGGCGGCTGCGCAAGGCCGCCACGGCGGCCCGCAAGCTCGCCGAGGGCGACTCCGAGGTCCGGGTGCGAGAGGCGATCGGCGGCCGGGTGCGGGACGAGACCGACGACCTGGCGCGCGCGGTCGACGGCATGGCCGAGGCGCTGCAGCAGCGGCTGGAGGCCGAGCGGCGGGTGACGGCCGATATAGCGCATGAGCTGCGCACCCCCGTCACCGGCCTGCTCACCGCCGCCGAACTGCTGCCGCCGGGGCGCCCGACCGAGCTCGTACGGGACCGGGCGCAGGCGATGCGCCAGCTCGTCGAGGACGTCCTGGAGGTCGCCCGTCTTGACGGCTTCGCGGAGCGCGCCGAGCTGCAGGAGATCGCCCTCGCCGAGTTCGTCACCCGCCGGGTCCGGGTCGCGGCCCCCGATGCCCGGGTCACCGTGTTGCGGGACGCCCATGTCTCCACCGACCCGCGCCGCCTGGAGCGAATAATCGGCAACCTCCTGGCCAACGCCGCCCGGCACGGCAAGCCACCGTTCGAGGTCACGGTGGAGGGGCGGGTGCTGCGCGTCCGCGACCACGGGCCCGGCTTCCCCGAGGCGCTGCTGAAGGACGGGCCGAGCCGCTTCCGCACCGGCAGCAAGGACCGCGCCGGCACCGGGCACGGCCTGGGCCTGACCATCGCGGTGGGCCAGGCGCGCGTCCTGGGCGCCCGGCTGACGTTCCGCAACGCCGAGCCGACGGCGGAGGGGCAGGAGGGCGCGGTCGCGGTGCTGTGGCTGCCGGAGTCCGCGCCCACCAACACGGGCAGCTTCCCGGTCATCGAGGTGCTGGACTGACGTAACGCGTGAGGCGCGGGTGGGGGGAGCGCCCCCCCCGCGCCAACCCGATGTGCCTAG
>NZ_JBHWES010000108.1:0-27460 GCF_042734105.1 Streptomyces sp. NPDC059679
GCGCCAGAGCGTCGGACCGAGCGACCGCGGCCAAGATTTCGGGAACCCGAAGAAGCGGTCCCCACCAGGGCGGATGAGAATTCCGGCAAGGGCAGGGTCGTTCGGGCTGGGCATTGTCGCCGGGTCGGTGTCGACGGCGTGCGCAGCGTGCCCGACCAGCGGTTCGGCGAGCTCCCGTACGGTTCCAGGGCCTTGGGCCAAGTGCCATAGCGCCGACCCCAGCGACACGGACTCTGGCCCATCTGGTGTCTGGTCTCCCAGGGCCTGGAGCACGATCGCGATGATGCCGCGTGCCGCCACGAAGTCCCACACGGTGTCGTCCGGGCCACCGGGGTGGTCGGCGCCGGCAATCGCCCCGGCCCGCGTGAATGCCTGGTCCCACCCCATTGGCTCCTCCTGCTGATCCGTCTTACTTCAGGCTATCGCCCGCGCCGCCCGGGCCCCGCGTGCGTTGATCAACCGGTTTGCGACGCACCGTTCCCCCATCGCGATGAGGGAGACTGGCGGCATGACGGCACGCATCCAAATCACCAGCGTGATCCAGTACGACGCACCGGCAACTCCAGGGGCGACGACTGAGGTGCGGCATACCTTCGCCTGCCCGGCCTGCTCACGCCGCGAAGGCTTGTGCCTGACCGGTACGCCCGGCCGGACCCCGGACGTGGAATGCCCCTGCGGGACGGTGACGCCCTGGCCCCAGCCGTGGACCTATTGGTACGCGCAGGCGATCGACACCCCGGCCTTCGTTCCGAGCGCCGAGGTGCGGGTAACGGACGAGGTCTGGTTCAACTTTCGTGATGGCACCGGCTCGGCCCGGGTGCCGCTGGTGTGTCGCACATGTGGCGCGCACACAGGGCTTACCCTGGTAGCGGTCGGACATGAGGCCAGTTACCGCTGCCCCACCGGGCACGAGCACAGTGACTGTCGGCTGTCGATGCAGTCCATCCTGCATGCCGCCGAGGTCGCCGACGGCGTTCGGCACGCTCACCACGGCACGCTGGAGCTGCTGGCCGTCCCGGCGCCTAGGCAGATTGACACCGAGCTCGACTGATAGACACCTGGCCCACTGCGGTGACTTCTGTGGAGATCGCGTACCAACTGCGAGTGCGGGACATTGAGTCGGCCTGGCGGCGTATGCACGCCCTATACCCGTTGATGGCGGAGATTTCCCCCCTGGAGCCGCCGACAACCCCGCCGAACTCAACGCCTTCCGGATCCGATGGATAGCAGCTGCCTCCCCCGAGCGCGTACCTCCCGGACAAAGAGCAGCAGTCGTAGTTCGTCTCCTGCCCGTCACTGTTCCAGCGCCTGGAACAAGGCTGGCCACGCAGGCGCGGGTCGCTGTTGCCCACTTCCATGCGCGACTCATCTATGTATCAGGGGCGTGCCAGCTCAGGCGGCCATTTGCTTCCGACGTCGGATTAGGGCCAGGGCTGTGATCGCGGCAAGCGTCATCCACACCTTGCCAAGGATCTGTCCGGGCAAGTACTCGAACGACCCAAAGGCCATCTTCAGAAAGAGGAGACTGTCCGCGAGTAGTCCGACCGCGTTCGAGGCGAGCATCGCGATTAGCAGGCCACGCTTCCGAAGCGGTTCATAGACGGCGAAGTCCATGGTCTCGGCGACAGCAAACGCAGCGGCTGAAGCAGCAGCGAGCGCGGGGGCGGCAAGGAAGTACGACAGCACAGTGCCGACGGCTATGGCCACAAGAACAGCACCGCGGTCGGCGGATTCGCGGGCGAGATCCCGAAGAACGAGGGCGAGCCCCACCATGTAGACGCCGGCGGGAGCGGCATAGCCGAAGCCGACGGGGACCGCTCCGAAGTGGGTGACGGCGAGGTTGGCCGCAGGGATCGTGGCGACGTAGGCGGCGAGGGTCGCGATACCGGCAGAGGCGGGGATGTTCACGTTCTTCTTTCTGTCTCAGTGATGTGGTCGTGGCGCCGACGCCACGCCGCGGACGGGCAGCGAGGTAAGCGCACAGACAGTACAACCCAGGCCACTGACAGCATCATCGGGTCTCGGTTTGACACTCTGTCCGGGATTGATTGCCCTGCTGGAGGAGGCATCTGCACGTCACACGGCTCGATGTGAATCCGGATGCGCGCGGGTACGTCGGGGAGCACACCTTTGCGAGCCGTCGCAGGTCACGCGAACAGCCCTCCCGCACTATCAACAGGGCCCGGTTGGCATGCGCCGACTGCGGTGACATCAGCGTCACTTCTGAGCAAGGCGTTGTTTCAGCCGTATTTTAAGGCGAGTTACCCCCGACGAACCCATCCGATATGCCCATTTCACACCCATTGCAGCAATATGCGTTACCAGTCATTGACGACACGAGAGCACTTTCTATCCATTCTCGAACATACGCACGAATTCCTGCACCACTCCGTCGCCTGAGTTGTCAGTGGGTGCGCCTAAGCTCGTGTGAGTTGTTGCACCATAGTTGGGGGGCGAGCAGAAGGATGCCTTCGGGCTTCGCGGTTGGGCACCTCGTCGAGTACAAGGGAGCCCCCGGGATCGGCCGTGTCGGAGCCATCGACGGCGAGTACCTGCGTGTGGACTTCTTCGAGTCAATCGCAGAGGAAGTCGCCGAGTCCCGGCATGTCCTGGCCAGGAACTGCTGGCGTGCTTACCTCGAACCCGAGACGCGTGTGTACTTCCGGGATTCGACCAGTGGCGACTGGATGGCCGGGCGAGTGACGGGGCATCGCCTGCCTGAACTGCCAAAGTACTTTGTGCAGTTCCCTAACCAGAAATGGAACGCGGAGGTGGACGAGTCCGACCTCCGGGTGCGCTGGGACCGTCCGGTCCGCGACCCGCTACAGGTCCTCACGACCGGCGGCAACGAGTCAGCATATTTCGGTGATGCACGCCTTCCGTTGCTCCGGAGCCTCGTCGCGCAGCGGGCCGCCAGCGCCAACGCCGCTGCGCTGCTGTCTTCAGCGGTCGAGATCTACCCCCACCAGGTGCGCGCGGCCATGACCGTGCTCTCCGATCCAGTACAGCGATACCTCATCGCAGACGAGGTCGGCCTCGGCAAGACCATCGTCGCTGGCTTTGTTGTCCGTCAGACACTCCTCGACGACGCTCAAGCGCGCGTCATCGTCCTGGCTCCCGAGCATCTGCGGCGCCAGTGGGTCAAGGAACTCTGCCAGAAGTTCTTCATCGATGACTTCGCCCCCGATCGTGTCGTGATCATTTCGCATGACGCACCGGAGCGTTGGTCCAGGTACCACGAGAGCGATCTTCTCGTCGTGGACGAGGCGCACGCGCTGGTGCAGGACAGCGATCAAAACCTCAGCCCCTACCGCGAGCTGGCGACCCTGGCACACGCAGTTCCCAAACTGCTGCTGTTGTCCGCCACCCCCGTCACGTCGCGATACGCCACGCACCTTGGCCTGCTGCACTTGCTCGACCCTCATCTGTACAGCTGGGACGATCGAGAGGCCTTCGAGCACCGCTACGCCCGGCGTGCAGAACTCGCTCGCTGCGTCTTCTCTCTCGAAGCCAGCCTGACCTTCTTCCTCCGCACGACCGTTGACGAAATCCGCGAACTCCTACCTCACGACGAGCGGTTCGAGATGCTCGCTGCCCGGATCTTCGGCTGCCTCACGGACGACGACTTCTTGCGCGAGGGTGTCGAGCAAGCCGACCTCGCCCTGCGCGTGGAAGAGTTGCGTGGCCATATCAGTGAGACCTATCGCCTTCACCGGCGAGTGATTCGACACCGTCGTGACCAAGTGGTGCTCCCTGACGATGGCGACGCCGACTTTGAGTCGTATGCCGTCCGCGGCCGAGAGTTGACCGACGTTCTCCTCTTTCCTTCAGCTTTCGAGGCAGCTGAAGCCGCGCTGGTGGAGTGGCGCACCACGGTATGGAATC
Source organism: Streptomyces sp. NPDC059679 (assembly GCF_042734105.1). Lineage (NCBI taxonomy): Bacteria > Bacillati > Actinomycetota > Actinomycetes > Kitasatosporales > Streptomycetaceae > Streptomyces > Streptomyces sp. NPDC059679. Next base: position 3,886 of record NZ_JBHWES010000108.1, read on the forward strand.
ACTTGCTCGACAACAATCTCGAGGAGAAGGAGGCGATGGGCTACGCGCGCATCCTCGCGGTTCTCGCTTCCCGCTTGGGCGGGCCCTTCGAAGACTTCGCCGATGCCCTTCGATGGCGCATCTATCGCGACACGGCAGCCGCTAACCGCGCTGGCCTCACCAAGCGCGAGCGCGCCCTGCTGTCCGAGTCGACGCTTCTTCCCTCTGAGGAGGCGGCACTCAGCGGGCTTGAGCCATACCTGACCGAAGCCATCAGTGAGCCGCGGCTCAGGGCAACGATTCGCGCCATGCTCTCCGCTCTCAGGAAGGAAGGCCGGATCGCCATCTTCTGCGGCCCTGGTTCCCTCGCCCACCGGCTCGCAGCCCAGCTCCGTGAGCAGTACCCAAATGTGCACATCGCTGAGCACACCCGTCAGGTTGACCCCGATGCCTCCGAGGCGGCCGTGACGGCTTGGCGGTCGGCCGCGCCCCCCTCAATCCTGGTTGTTGACGACACCGCTGAGGACGGGCTGAATCTTCAGTTCGCCGACGCCATCATTCACCTGCGCCTGCCATGGTCGCCCAACCAACTCGAGCAGCGAATCGGACGGGTCGACCGGTACCGAGGGGCCGAAACCGTGGGCAAATCCGGCTCCGCCCATCAGTACGTTCTTGGCCTCAGCGCGGAGCATGAAGCAATCGGAACGGCGTGGCTAGCTCTCCTGCGAGACGGGTACGAGGTCTTCTCGAGATCAGTATCGACCTTGCAGGATGCCATCGCAGAGGGACTCGACGCTGTCTGGTCTGAGGCCTTGCGTGACGGCCCTCCCGGGCTTGTGTCTGCGACGCAATGTGTACGAGATGGCCTTCTTGAAGCACACAAAGAGATCGAGAAGATGGATCAGCTTGACTCGATCTACCAGGAGGCTGAGGGACAGCGCGACCTCGCCACCGCCCTCCGCGACATGGAAGGCGACTGGTCACAGGTCCAGGCGCCTCTCCTTCGCTATACAGGCAAAGGCGGCGGTGGCATAAACCTCCGGCGCATCGAGAGGACGGTGGGAGGCTGCCGAAAGACGAGTTTCGACCTCCTGGGATCCGACCCGCATATGCCGCCGCGGCTGTACTCGGCCCAGAGAGCAGGTGTGACTCCTGCCCAAGCCGAAGGGACCTTCAACCGATCAACAGCCCTGCGTTCTCCTGGAACCCGGCTCTTCCGTATCGGTAATCCGCTCGTCGACATGCTCGCCGCGATCGCCGGCATCGACGAGCGCGGCCAGGCCAGCGCCTTCAAACGTCCCGACAAGAGCCACATGGGCGAACCGGAGCCGTACTTTGGCTTCGACTACCTGGTTGAGACCGACATCGCGAAGGCCAAAGAGGCTATCTCCAGTCAGGAGGCCGCGAGTTTGGCCCTGCAGCGCCAAGCCGATCGCCTTTTCCCACCGCTCACCGTCCGTGTATGGGTGCCAGCAGGTAGTACACAGCCGGTAACTCTCAACTCAGCACTCGACTGGCTGAACCGGCCCTACAACAACAAGACGGACGACAACTTCAACAGCGACCGCCTTCGTAGCCTTGTAGATCTTTTCGGCGGATGGCCCGAGTACAAGCTCTCCGCTGAAGCCGCCGAGAAGATCGCCCGCGCCGAGTTGCTGCGCGTCACCGAGCTCGCGGACTTGTGTGCCAAAGCGCAGGAACGCGCGGGGCAGCAGCTCGCCACTGCCAGGGCCCAGGCCGAGGCGCGACGGGCTGCTGGTCGGCTGCTGGGCGATGTGGAGAGCCAGATCGTCGATGTGGAGATATCCAGTCGCCTCATCGAAGGACTCGGCCAGCCGAACGTACGCCTCATCGCTGCCACCTGCATTGTCCGGTATGGAGCCGAACGGTGGCAGCACCATGCGTGACCCTTGGATCGGTGCTCAAGAACTTTTCGACGCGTGGCCGTGGGTTCTCCCAGTCGAGCAGGCCACTGGCACTCTGCGACGTCTCAGAGATGCTCTCAACGGTCTAGCGGAAGGACGAGCGGGCTGGCGTGACGTTGCTGCGCTGACACGCCAGATCCTGCTGGAAGCCCAAGCCCGCGGGAACCCCCACGGTCTCAAGGTGCCCGTGGGCTCTCCTCTCCCATCACGGGCCCAATGGCAAGAGATGCACTGCCAGACAGCGCCCTCCGACCGAGGAGCTCTGATCACGGCTCTGCCCTGGCATCCTCCCGTCCCTCAGGACGACAAAGCCGTCCAGGCGGCAGAGGAGGATCTGCGGCAGATTCACTTGGGAGAAAGCCTTCAAGAACGTATTCAGTTGGAGCCCTGCCCAGCAGACCCGTACTGGAGCGTGGCCCTCGGCGACGGATACTCTCACTATAAGTCGGTCGGGCAGCGCCAAGCTGCCCGCGCTGTGGCGCTCGCCAGGCCCGGCAGCACGATCATCGCGTGCCTGCCGACCGGTCACGGCAAAACGGCGCTCGTGCAGGCACCGGGGCTGCTCTCCAGTCGGCGCAGCGGAGTGACCCTGGTGGTCGTTCCTACCGTCGTTCTCGCCCTCGACATGGAGCGACGGGCCAAGGAACTCCTTGGCAATCAGGGAAGGCAGAGCCCAACCGGCCGATACGCCTACATCGGCGGCTTGGACGAGTACGTGAAACAGCAACTGCGGGAAGACATTCGGACAGGTCGCCAGCGGTTGATCTTCACCAATCCCGAGTCGCTGGTGACAGGTCTTAAGTCCGCGCTCGAAGACGCAGCCGAGCAAGGGCTGCTCCAATACTTCGTCATAGATGAGGCGCATCTGGTCGAACAGTGGGGCGAGGGGTTCCGTCCCGAGTTCCAGACTATGTCGGTTCACCGTCGTACCTGGCTGAGCACTGCACCACCAGGCCGTGAACCAGTCACGGTCTGTTTGAGCGCGACGCTGACGGAGCCGCAGGTCACCACCCTTGAGAAGCTCTTTTCCGGCCCGAACCGGGCGGAGCTCGTGTGGGGCGCCCAACTGCGTCACGAGCCGAGCTACTACATCGACTCCTTCACCGACGAGGACGAGCGCAACGAAGCAGTAACGCGAGCGATCGACCGCCTTCCAAGGCCCATGGTTCTCTATGTCACGCAACGCCAGGACGCAAAGACCTGGGTTGAGCGCCTTCGCAGGGCTGGCTATATGCGGGTCACTGACGTGGCCGGCTACACAAGCCCGGACGATCGGCGTGCCGCAGTAGAGGGGTGGGGAGGCCGATCAGCATCCGGTCCGATCCCCACAGTGCACGACATCGTTGTGGGAACATCGGCCTTCGGGCTCGGCGTCGACGTGTCTGACGTCCGCAGTGTGGTACACGCCTGTCTCCCGGAGACTGTCGACCGCTACTACCAAGAGGTAGGACGGGCCGGCAGAGATGGCCACCCTTCGATCTCTTATCTCGCCACTGCACCCAAAGATAAGTACGTGGCCGTTCACACCAATCAAAAAGCGGTCATTGGGGTCAGCAAAGCATGGGGCCGCTGGCAGTGGATGTGGACGACCCGAGACAAAACCTATACGCGCCCGCGCCACTATCTCCTCAATCTTGATGAAATCCCCGACAACGTTCCAGCCACATCAGAGACCAATCGGGACTGGAATATTCGGACCTTGAACCTCATGCTGCGCGCAGGCTTCATCAGCCTGCACATCCCCGAACCCCCAATTCAAGGTGACGGCGAATCCCGTTCATCTTTCGAGGAACGCCTCAACCGATTTTATGAATCTGCGTCCACCCATGTAGATGTCACCCTTGAAGAGCTTGAGGCAAACGACCCAGACTACTTCAGCCAGCGATTCGAGGCTGAACGCCAGAGGTCACTCGCAGCGCAACGAAACGCCCTAGCCGGAATTCAAGATCTCTTCAGCACCGACAGGTGCATCGGCGAAATATTGAGCGGCTACTACCGTGTACAGCACGGTAGAGCGGCACTGCGCACGGGAGTTAACTGCCGAGGCTGCCCGCACTGCCGAATCACAGGTGCATCACCAAACGAGGGCTTCTACCGGTTGGCAGGAGACCCACATCCGACAGTTCCGGCCTCGGATCACCCTGCTCCTGACCCACTGGCTCGATACCGCGGGACATCATGCTTCCTCAGCCTGTGGTGGCGCTCCGAGACTGAACAACGAGTCCAAGTTCCACGGCTCCTGGAGTTGCTCGCTCTCCGAGGCATGCACGTTGTCGGCGGTCCGGGTATCACGGCGGAGCTGGCCTCTTCCCTACAGGAAGATGTACTGCCACACCCGATTATCTGGGATAGAGATGCCGACCTGCTCAATTTCTATCCCGGCCCAATCGTCTGGGTCCTAGGCTACGATTCCGCGTCAATCGATCGGTTTCTTGAGTCCCGCCTCAGTTCACCAGACATCACCTACCTGATCCACCCTCACGACACCCCTCATCCGACTCGACGAGAATCACTGTTAACCTCTCTTCATCCTCAAAACCTCTCAGTACGAACCGCGCTGGAGGCGCTCTAATGGCCCTGTTGAACGTAGAGGCTTCCCGACCCGCCCCTATGTGGGCTGTCGTGCGCTTGCTCGCGCACTCAAAAAAGCCTGTCACACTTGAAACAGCAAGGGCCTTGCTTAGCCCTCCCACATTGTCCTCCGGAGATAAAGAGGACACCTCAATGTTCGACAAGGCAGTAGATACCCTTGAGGAAGTTGGGCTACTGCTGAACCACACATCCTCGGGAGAGTTGGAACTCGCAGGTCCCGCGGCCGAACTGGACGGAGACGATTGGGACGCATTCTCCGCAGTGCTCCGTGTGTCTGTCCTGGCACCCGAACTCAACAACGGCTTGGGGGACAACTCCGAACAGACTGGGGCACGGGAACTTACCAGGGCCCTCGCTTGGTTCCTCTCGCTCGATCCCATGGGTCCGGCTGTGGCATGGGAACAGGCACAGAACCTTCGGCAAGGCGCCATCAAGGCCGAGGCTGGCCCCGCTATCGTCAACGACGTGCGCTGGCTCTCGTTCGGTGACTGGGCGCCCGCGCTTGGCTTGGCAGCCCGACCGCTTTTCGTGGTGGCTGGTGCAAGTCCGCTGACTCCGGACTGCACATCCGCCGTCCGATACGTCATGCAGACGCTGTGGCAGCCCGGTGAGCAGGTCAACGCAATAGAGGCCGTGCGCAGCTTGCGAGAGCAGTTGCCTGTGCTGCCCGGCGGCTCATACTCACGCGACCTCCAACTACCTAACCCCGGAGACCAGGCTGCTGGCGGCGCTCTCTCTTTCGCCCTCCTACGTGGTCAGGACGAGGGGTGGCTGCGTCTTGACCATGACTCCGATGCCCCGTTGGTCATGCAGGTAACTGACCCCGAGCAGCCTTCAAGCCCTCGCTTCGTCAGCGACATCACGATGCTGGAGGACCCGAGTGTCTGACTTCCGAAGGTACGTTTGTTGGGAGGCTGCAACAGCGGCCAACACCATCGACACCGAAGCGATCGCTCCATCCCCCGCCGTCTTCAAGGCCACGCACGCGCCGCTTCGGATCAGGAGGGCGGGCCTGGATGGTCGCCAGCTCATCCTCGAGGACGAACAGTTCGATGAACGCGCCGTCCTCCAAGACTTCCTGCATCACGAATCGAACACGGGCGCGTTGCTGGTCCCTGTCGTTGGAGAATCAGGCTCAGGAAAGTCCCATCTGGTCAGATGGGTACGCGAGCATCTTGTGGAGTTTGATGACCAGTCCGCTTCACGCGAAGTAATCTACCTTGAGAAACACAAGACAAGCCTGAAGGCTGTCATTCAGGCACTCATCGCGCGCGCCGACAGTGACGAGTTGACCCAACTGAAGTCAGAGATCGATAGGTTCACATCGGACGTTGATGCCCCCGTCCTCGCTCGACGCCTTGTCCATTCCCTCAACGAGATCCTTGTAACCGAGACGGGAAATGGCGTCTCCGGCCCGGCGCGCCAACTCTTCGGACCGCATGGTCTCGGTGCGCTTCTCGACGACCCTCACGTCAGCGAGTACATGCTGAGACCGGACAAGTTCCTGCCACAACTGGCAAACTACCTCCTACGGGACCGCAGAAAAGGCGACAGTGATCGCCCTCCGAAGTTCACACTCGATGATCTTCCCCTTGACATCACAGATGTCACCAAGGCCTCTGCACTCGCTAAGAAGTGGGTGCAGGTGCTGAGCTCCAGGACCGAACTGCAGGAAGTCGCCATTGATCTCCTGAATCGACATCTAGAATCAGCGATCAACCGCAGCTTCAACTTGGGCGCCGGGCGCCTCCTTGAAGCTATGACCCTTGTCCGTAGAGAATACCAAAAGCAGGGCAAGGAAATTGTCTTGCTCATTGAGGACTTCGCTCTCATCCAGGGAGTTCAGAAGGAGCTCCTAGACGCCCTTGTAGAAGCAGCTCGCAGGGAGGGGTCAGCGCGACTCGCCCCGATTCGTACGCTCATGGCGGTAACCACTGGTTATTTCCGTGCTTTGCCGGAGACAGTCCTCACGCGCGTGCGTGCCACATTGGGGTACGTCTACGACTTGGATGTTCCCTTCAGCGCAGAGGACACAGGGGATGATCAGATCGCAGCTTTCGTAGGACGTTATCTAAACGCGGCACGACTCGGAACTGATCGACTGGAGCAGGCAACAGACGGTACCGTGCCCAATGCCTGTGAAGATTGTCCGCTGCAGGTAGAGTGTCACCAAGCTTTTGGTACCTCGGCAGACGGTTTCGGTCTTTACCCGTTCAACAAGCCGGCGCTTCGGCGTGCAGTTCACTCGACTGCATCAAAACGGGACCCATGGGCGTTCGTCCCTCGCACAGTTCTCGGCAGCGTCATCCGACCCGTACTGATCGAGCATGTGACTGCTCTGCGACGTGGAGAATTCCCTGACGCAACCTTCCGAGAAGAGTTCGAAACCGCAGCGATAGACAACACGCTTACTAGTGATGTGGCAGCATACGTCGGGAAAACTGACCCCAGCACTGCGGAGCGGCGCAAGCTTGTCCTCGAGTTCTGGGGTGATGCCGCGGAACAAAGTGTAGAGATCGATCCTACGATTCTCGACGCCTTTGCCCTCACCCCTCTGAAAACAAGAGAACTTCCATCCACTAAGGCCCTTCCCGAAATCCCGAAAACTCCGACGCGGATCACCCCTTCCATAACTGTGAGCGGAGAGGAAGCTCTGCCAGCATCCGTCCAAAGGAGCTTGCAGAATATTGAAGAGTGGTCCCAGCGCCGACTCGACCTGCACCAGAGCTACGCTCTGAGTATCCGCACAATTGTGGCCACCGCTGTTTCCCAAAGATATCGCTGGAATGTTCCGCTCATGCAGCCCCAGCGAGGCGTCAAAGACAAGGGCTGGCCCAACAATGCGAAGACCGTCAGCATTGAAGGGACAGCTGTTTCCGGCTTGGCTGGAGCCGATAACGCCCCTATCAAGTTCAATCGCACTCCAACGAACAGCCGGTTCTTCCAGAGCCTGATCCGAGCACAAGCGGGAGTCGCGCAAGTTCGCGGTGAAGATATCCGCAAACTAGCTACGGTAGCGGAAAGACACGCTGGTGCCTTGGCAACCAGAGTGCAGCAGAGCCTCCATGTCACAGATGAAGACCTCATCCTCGGGCTACGTGCTTCCCTGCTCGGAGCAGCGCTGGCTGGCCGCTCCTGGCCTGGTATGAGGATCGAAGACCTCTTGGCTGCTGCGGTCGATGACGGGACAGAGTGGCGAAGCACCGACGTAATGGCAAGGCCTGATCCATGGGCCAAGGCACTCAACGATCACCGAAACGCGCGCCGTCAACTCGTGGACCGAATCCGTACCGGTCTCGGCATCTCCCAAGGCGCCAGTGGCGCCGTGAAGATGATCGATGCAGCACGAGCGGTGCCGCTGCTGGAGGAAGCAGCAGCGGACTGGTCCTGGACGGCACCAACCAGCAAGCTGGCTGATTGGATCAAGCCCGCAGTGGCCTCCTTCAGAGCGTGGCCTGCCTTGATCGAAGGACAGATCAATGCACTCCAGGCGTTGCTCGACGACATCCGCCTGAGGCAACCGCGGGGCGTTCCTGGCAGGCATACCCTGGCCAGCGTCCGGACTGCCCTGGACCGAGCACGCGAGCAGCGACTCTCCCTGCCCACGCAACGAGCCCGTGACTTCGACAAACTCCTTGAACGTGCTACAGCAGCCGACTGGTCGAAGGTATCGGCTCTGGAAGACGACCTCGATCGAGCCACCTCTGCCGAAGAGTCGGGGAAGTCGGGTTGGGTTGCAGCGATCCGCGCGGCCGCCCAAGAGCGTGGAAGTTCCTTGCATGTCATCCGGGAATTTCTGTGCGAGTTCGACGAATGGCTAGACGAGGCAATGAAGGGCGCTGAAATGAGGGCAAGTTCGTCGGCAGCGCAGAGCGCGGCAGCCCGTGTGCAGGAAGTCATTGAGGAGTGGCGTTCCCTGGCGATCGAGGGGAGGAATTGAGCAGTGAGTCGGCTATCCGTATATGAGAAAGCGAAGCTCCTCGAGGATCACGCTACGCGCATCGCGGACGGGGAGGAGTCGAGGAAGCAAGCCGAGCGGGCCACGGCTAGGGTGGACGAACTCCAGGTCGTCCTCAACGCACTGCGCACCCAAATCAGCATCGCCCGAGCGCTCAAAGCCCGCGATTCACACCTCACTATCGACCTCTCCAACGTCGATGATGGCCGGGCTAATTTCGAGCGCAACGTCGGCCCCAGCGGCCTCCCTTCAAGCACCGTTCTCAACACAGCGAAGAAGCGGGCACAGGAGGTTGTCGACCGTCTCACCAAAGGCAACCAAGAGGCCTGGACAACGTGGACCCGCCAGTCGTTGTCGAACCTGCCGCTGGCCCGCATTGCGATGCTCCTCGAACCAGAAACCGAGGAACAAGCCACCTCCCGTCACGCAGAATTGGTGCGCATTGCGAGAAGCAAGCCCTCAAAGGATGCCATCACCACATTCGCGACCGTCCACGACGGCCTGTGGGAGTTGTTGCACGACACAGAGGATCCGCCTGAGGCCCTCGCCAGCCTGCTCGAGCGCCTCCGCACTCAGCCGGACCTCACGCTGCGCGACGTGACCGACGAGGAGATCGCTCTCATCCGCAAGCATGGGATGGATGCCCATATCAGCCTGAAGAGGAAGGGTTCGTGAACCGGAGCACCGTAGACCGAGCGTTCGCCAACGAACTGCTCAACCGGCTCGAAGACCTTGAGTTGCCGCTCCTCTCGTGGGGCGTGACGGAAGGCTCTCTCGCCGAGGAAGACGTCCTCGACTGCATTGAGGAGTGCCTGGACGCGTACCCGAATCCGCCGATTCCCTCGGCCATCGAGATCCTCCGCGAGATGCAGGGTCGCGCGCTGCTGTTCAAGGTGCCCTGGCCGAACGACGAAGAAGCCCGCTATCGCACCCGATTCGCAGAAGCCCTCCGGCTTACCGCAGGGCTACGCCAACTCTTCCGTCCGCCAGGAGACTGGGCCGGCGACGTGCCCAGCGGTTGGTGGCGGCGGGGAAAGCGACTCGTTGCTGACTACCGGCTTCACGTTCGCCATCGACGCTACCCCGAACGTGATATCCCGGTCTCCCAGGCGCTCAGGGAGTTGCGTGCCCTCCCCGGCTGGGGTCCTCTTCAAGATCGCGTGGCGCAAGCCCAGCTGGGCGATAAGAAGCTTGCCCACTTTCAGCTGGAGGCGACTCAAGCAGTCTTCTCCTCGCTCCAGCGCCAAGACCGCTCCAAGGGCATCATCGTCAGCGCCGGCACCGGTAGCGGCAAGACTCTGTCCTTCTATTTGCCCGCATTCGCAGCCATGGCCGAGCACATACAGGGCAGGATCCACACCATCGCCCTGTACCCGAGGACTGAACTACTTCGCGACCAACTGCGAGATGCCATCGTCAATGCCCGTAGCGTTCAGAACGCGCTCATCAGTCAGGGGAAGAGGCCTCTACGCCTCGGCGCGCTCTACGGCGGCACACCAAACCACCCTGATGACTGGCGGCTTCAGCCCGGACGTGGTTCGGGCCGCTGGGCGCGTGTGGCCGATGGCGCCGTGTGTCCCTTCCTCCCGTGCCCCACGTGCGAGGACGGCGAGTTAATCTGGAGCGATAAGGACCGCAACAACGAAATTGAACGTCTCGTCTGCCGCAGTTGCCTCGATGAGATCCCTCATGGTCAACTCGCGCTTACTCGTGCGTCATTGAGAAGCAATCCGCCGCACCTGTTGTTCACTACCACCGAGATGTTGAACAACTGCAGCGCCGACGGCTACCTGGATCGCCTCCTGGGTTGGCGCGGCGGCACAGTTCCTTCCTTGATGCTCCTCGACGAGGTGCATACCTACTCGGGAGTGCACGGTGCGCAGGTCGCCTGCCTCCTACGCAGGTGGAGGGAAGCGGTGCGCAGGCCCGTAACTTTCGTGGGTCTCAGCGCCACGCTACGCGAGGCCAACCACTTCTTCGCCCAATTGGTCGGCCTACGCGACGGCGACGTTCTTCCCGTTGCTCCCTCTGACGACGCCATGGTGTCGGAGGGCCGCGAATACGCGCTCGCTCTGCGCGGCGACCCCGTTTCAGGGGCCAGTCTCCTGTCAACGTCGATCCAGACGGCGATGCTCTACGGTCGCGTCCTCGATCGTGACGATGACACATTCCTCTACGGCTCGACCGGGTTCCTGTTCACTGATGCCCTGGACGTCACCAACCGTTTCTACAAAGACCTCCGAGACGCGGAAGGTGGTCAGGGCCATCGTGGCCGCACACGTCGAGGTCCCGTACTCGCCGGGTTGCGGTCACGTGCACGTCCCGAGCCGGGGCCTCGCTACCTTGAGGGGCAGAACTGGGCGATCGTCGAGCGGATCGGTCACGAACTCGACCCAGATCTCCGCATGCACCACCTGACCATCGGTCGGACGTCGTCGCAGGATGCCGGCGTGAATCGCAATGCGAACCTCATCATCGCCACCGCTTCGTTGGAGGTGGGCTTCAACGATCCTCGGGTCGGCCTCGTCCTTCAGCACAAGGCGCCACGCAATGGAGCTTCCTTCATCCAGCGCCGCGGACGCGCCGGCCGGGAGCGGGGGACTCGGCCGATGACCATCGTGGCCTTGTCGGACTATGGCCGCGACCGCCTCGCCTACCAAGGGTACGAGTCCCTGTTCGCCCCAGAAGTTTCCGCAACGAACCTCCCGCTCAAGAACCGGTACGTGCTCAAGATCCAAGGAGCACAGGCCCTTCTTGACTGGGCCGGGCGCAGGATGCGCGCCAGGGACTTGCATCGAGGCGACGTGCGGAAGCTTCTGACAACTCCCGACAATCAGCAGCAGTTGTCCGACTATGAACGCGAGCGCAACGGGCTGATCGCGATCCTGCATGAGTTGTTGACCGAGGAAAGGGTCCAGGACGAGTTTGCCCGACACCTTGTCAAAGCCCTGCAGATAAGTGTTGACGATGCGCAGGCAGTGCTATGGGAGCAGCCCCGCTCGCTGCTCCTGGCCGTAGTCCCGACAGCTCTTCGCCGACTCCGCTCCCGCTGGGAGCCTCTGGTCAACGACCCCGGCATGTCCAAAAAAGCCATGCTCCCAGAGTTCATCACCCGGGCCTTGTTCGAGCCGCTCAACCTTCCTGATGTGGAACTGGAACTACCCTTCGACAGTGGGGATGGGACTGTCGAGAACATGCCCATCGGCAAAGCGCTGACCGAAGCTGTGCCTGGACGGGTCAGTCGTCGCTTCGGACACTTGGACGACACACATCGCACATGGCTTCCCCTGCCCGACGAGGGCAGCAATGTGCTTAATCTGAGGCAGATCGTCAAGGACGGCAGGCTAGAGGGAGCCTGGCAGCCTCATGGACACGATGGTGCTCAGTTCGAAGTCGTGCGCCCCTTGAGCCTCAGACTTTCCCAGCCCGAGACCGACATCATGGACCAATCCCATGGTAGGCCGGACTGGGGCACTCAAATCATCGTGGACGAGGACGCACCCCTCAATGAGGGCACTGTGCCGAAGCCGTCTCCATGGCAACGCCGCATAGACACGGTCAGCTTCGCGACGCATGCGGCAGGGAATCCCGTTCAGGTACGCCGCATGACGATCGGTGCTCAGTGCAACGTGCGCCGCGAGCGGCAGAAGGAGAGTGAGCCTTGTACGGTCCGTTATGAACTCCGCGGCCAGCCGGCGGCTCTCGGATTTGCCTTGGGCGTTGACGCCGTCCGATTCGAACTCAAGCCGCTCAACGTCGAGGACCCATCCGTCAGTGAGTACCTCGCCACGCCTCAGTGGCGCTCTCTCGCGTTTTCGCAGTCAGTGCAAGAGGATCCGGCTCTGGCCGAGATTTCCGACAGCTTTCAGCGAGAGCGCCTGGCCCAGATCTATCTGACGGCGTTCGCGCTGGCGGGACTCGATGGTAGCCGCACGAATGCTCAAGTCCGCAACCTGCTGAAGAACGGTGCCTGGACTCAGGATCTCTCCAAGATCTTCCAGGTCCTCTATCGCGACTCCGACCTGTCCGAACAAGAGGTCGACAGCGATCGTCTCGTGGCAGAATTGATCAAGCTGGTCGCCCACGACACGGTCATCGCCACCCTGGACCGAGCAGCGCAGTTGCTGGTGGCGGAGGACATATCGGTCGAGACCAGCCCCCTCGCCCGGCGTGCCTACCGCGACACGATGGCCGCCGCGATCCTCGCCGCCGCTCAGCGTGCATGCCCGAACGCCCAGGACGGCGACCTCATCGTCGACACGCTTGCTGGCGACGAGGCTGACTCGCTCACCGAGGTGTGGCTCAGCGAAACGTCAGTGGGTGGTTTGGGGATTGTCGAGAACCTGGTCGACTTCTATTCGAAGGATCCCCGGAAATTCTGGGGGCTTGTGGCGAGCAGTCTCGCGCCGAGCGAGTACGAGTACGTCGATGCCACGCTGACCCGGTTCCTTCGGCATGTCATCGCTGAACCCAACGGCAACTCCGCTCAGGCCATGGCGACACTGAGGGCTGGCGATTCGGCCAAGGAAGCTGAGGCCGCTCTAGACGTCCTTCGTGAGTCCTGGGCGAGACTCGACGGCCCACCTCGACATGCAGCTGTAGCCGCCTTGTCCACACGATTGCTGCGCCCAGGCTCAGGACCGGACACTGACGTCACTGCACTCGCTCTTGTTGATGCGTGGACAGAGTTGGAAGCTCGTCTTCAAGTTGAAGTCGACGCTCGTGTCATTGCGTACGCCGTGGGCTCCGGCAAGCTTGAGTTGGACGGCGCCCGGTCCCTTACTGCGGACCAGGTTTTCAGCCTTCTGTGGCCGCGTGGTCATCAAGCTCGCACTCAGGACTTGAAGCACTACCAGCCGTATGCTGATGGGCCCATTCTGGAGCGTCTGTTGGTCCAGGCCGCCCACGATGACCGTCTACCGGTGATCGACGTGACCCAACCCGCCTGGAACGATACGTACCGGCAGCTCCTGACCGCGACTTCTGCTGTTGAACTCGTCTGCCCGGCAGGAAACGCAACGTTGATGGCTCAAGCTCTGAAGCAGGTTCCGGTCACGCCCATCGACCGTGATGTGCTCCGTGTTTACGGGGAAATCTGCGGTGTGGTCCGCCACCAGAATGAGCTTCGAGAGAATGAGATTCGAGTCCGGGTCGAATTGAGGGAGGCCGCCCAGTGAAATCCCAAGAGCGCACCATCCGCACGGGGCAGCACACCGCGATTCGGGTTGACACAATGCTGTCTGCGGCCCTGATCGCGGAGTTCATCGCACCGAGCGACCATCTGTGGTTGGTTTCCGCATGGATCACCGACGTCCAAGTGCTCGACAACAGTCACGGCGCGTACGACGCGCTCTTCGCTGACATCCCTCCCCAGAGGTGTCGGCTGTCAGACGCTGTGGCCCGGATTGCCCACGGCGGCACAAAGGTACATGTGGTGACACGCAATGATTCCCACAACGAGGACTTCCTGCGCCGTCTTGTGAAGGCAGCCGATAAAGAAATCCTTCATATTGTCCGGGATCCGGATATCCACGAGAAAACGCTATGCGGCAATGACTGGATGCTGAGCGGATCAATGAACTTCACGATCCGAGGCATGGTCCGGAACGACGAAAAGATCACGTACCGGGCTGGAAGCGACGCTGCTGCTCAGGCCCGCATCGACCTGACCCAGCGGTGGGGGAACGGCGAATGAAGCAGACCGTACCGTTGGCAACTGACCGCGTCGAAGCCTTCCTACGCAGGTTCTTCGGGTCGGGCAACGACGCCTGGCCCAACATGGAGGCGGGTCACGCCTGGGCGAAGCGCACTGAGCCTTTCGTCAAGATCGCGCTGGGCGACAACGACGCGCCCATCGTGCTCCCCCGTTGGGTCGCTGCGGACCAGAACTTCATGATGTACGCCATCGCACGCGATCCCGGAGACGTCTCCAAGACTGCCGACCTCATCGAGGCTTTTGCGGGACCCACTTATGTTCACTGCAACATGGAACGCGGGGGTCTGCGTCCGACACTCCTCAACCACGACGATCCCGTAGAACGCGCGATCACCGACCTTGTTGGCGAACGCTCGACCTTCCGTCTGACGACCGGGGAGACCGAGAAACACAGGAAGAACCTCACTGAGGCGCTCGGTCTGATGCAGCAGACGTACTTGAGGCGCCCACCGCGGCTGTGGCGCGTCGTCAAGCCCGTCGGACGCCTCATCGCTGAGTTCAACGCTGCCCTCGCGGCCGGCAGCGAAGCTGCCTCTCTCGACCTTCTGGAACAACTCGCAGCCGCGGGTGGGCTCACCGCGACGAATCTCGCGCACCTTAAGCTCAAGAGGCTTGACCGCCTCGGAGTGAGCACCAGGGTGCTGGAGTTCCCTTCGCTTCAGGACGTGGCACGTCAAGACCCTCCTGCGCCTGTAAAGGCAGCGATCCTGAACGCCGTGTACACGGTCGCGCTTGAGGAATCCCTCTCAGCTCGGAACTTGGAAGCGGCCAAAGCCAACCTCATCACTCACGGAAGAGTTGTCCCGGAACTGCTCGGCGGCAACCCTCAGTCTTACGGCCCACAGGCGATGACCGTGCTGTTGCTGGCTTCGGTGATTTTGAAGAATGCGGATGCTGCCCGCCGTTTCGTGGCAACCGTCGAGGACCTGGACCAAACCCCTGAGATCTCCGCGCTCGTGTGGAACGAAGCCAACGCCTTCGTCGTCCAAACTGCAGGAGATCCGGCGTCCTCGATACTGGCGCGCCCCGAGGACACTATGGATTCGGTCGCTCCGATCAGCGACTGGCCGGCATTGTTCTCGGCGCTTGCCGAGGGCGACATCGAGGCGAGGCAGGCACTGGAGGACGAACAGTGGAGCCTGTGGCCCACCCCTGCTGAGCATGATGAAGCCCTTGCCCAGTTCTTGGACGAGTTGAGCGACAGTGCTGCAAGGGAATTGTGGCGGGCGGTTGGCTCGTTCATTGATGCCGTTGGCTACGACGACCCTGCTCCCGCATGCGCCCATGCGTTCATCCGCAACGCGGTGCTGTTCAACCGCTACAGTCCCGGCGATCTCGCGGCGCTGCAGGCGCTTATGGACATCACGCTCCGTGCTGCCCCCTCCGCAAAGCAATACGCTGAGACCCTCAAGGACATCGGTTCGGACACGGAACGGTGGGTAGCTCCAGAACGGGCGTCGTCCGTCCTGGACTTCGTCGACCGCTTGTTCCTCGCAGCCTGTCCTGATCCGGAGGCCCGCACACGCCTGTGTTCCCGGCTGCTGGGACCCTTGTCAGCGCACAGCCGTCGTCTCAATGAGGCCGATTTGGCGTTCGCCCGCCGGCTCTCTGAGGACCTAGGTATCGGCTTCTCCTGGGATGTTCCCGGCGGTGAAGACGATGAGGACACGCCCGCTGTATTCCCGGCGGCGACGCTGCTGCTCTACTCACTCGACGAGGCAGTGCTCACCCGGTGCCAGGAGGAGTTGAAGCGCCTTGCTCCCGCAGTGAAGGTATTGACTGCATACGATCACGTGGGCACGCCGCAGTTGAGACAGAAGGCCCGTGCCGCGGATGTGATCGTCTTGGCCACACGATGCGCAAAACACGCGGCCACCGGCTTCATCGATCAGAACAAGACGACTAAGCACGTCGGATACGCGAACGGGAGCGGCTCCGCCTCGCTCCTCCGTGCTGCGGTCGATAGGCTCCGTCTCGCGGCAGCAGAGTCGTAACCGGGCGGCGGCCGCCCCATGACTCAAGGTGGCCGCCGCAGCAAGACACGAGAAAGAGGTTATCCGCTGACTCGGGCCTGCAGGTAGTTGCTGAGCAGACGCACGTCGTTGGACGTGTTCTGCAGGCTGTTCCAGTTGCGCTCCTGGCCGTCCACGAAAGTCCACTTGCCAGAAGTCCAGGCCACGTGCTCTCCCAGTCCGCGCACCACGGACCGAACGTGATCCCAATCGACCTCGTCGACCGGGACGTCCGCAGTAAGTTCGTCCATGACAAAGCCCATGGCCTGGATGCCGACCCCATGGGTCAGCCTGGACTCCTTCGGGGGCCGGTTCCACGCATCACGGAAGATGCTTGCCACTGGTGTCCAGAACGCAAGCAGGTGAGCCAGCATCCGCTCCTCGTCCCCGGTACCGTCCTCAGCGTTGCGATACTGGTACAAGGCGCCCTCGTAGATGCTGTGCTCCAGCATCTTCAGGACGCTGTTGTCCTTGATGTTGCCAGTGGGGGAAGTGGGGCTGCTGATCCTCCCGCTGAAAGGGCCCTCCCCCATGTTCAGGAGGACCATGAGCTTCGCGGCAAGTTGGCGGCGCGCGTACGAACGCGGCAGCTTGCCGGTGGTCTCGGGTAGAAGCTCGTACACAAGCCCTTTGGGCAGCGGCTTGGTCGAGTTGACCAGGATGAACTGCGACCGCTGTTCTTCCTGTTCGGCGGCGATGAAGCCCACGGCAGCGACGGGGAACGAGTCGAGGTCAGCATCTCTGATGGCTGCACTGCGCTGCTGTCCATCCACGAGCCAGGCTGGCTTGTCTTCATCGGCCAGTGACTCGTCGATTGGAATGATCAGTTCTCCGGGGATGGAGTAGTCGACGTCGCCGCCACGGGCCGCGGCCTTGAATGTCACTCGCTCGTCGAATGCGAGGACCAGGGCATTGGGGAGCATGGCTCCGTCGGACTCGAGGTAGCGGCGGATTGCGCTGATGTGGCTGAGGACCTCGGGCCTCTGGTACCCCTGCAGTTGCTTCTTACCGTCACGTCGGATGCGTGAGACAGCAGCGAAGTCGTGCAGTCTCTTGCCGTCGACGGCGAAGCAAAAGATCTCCTTGCTGCCTTGGAGCACCTTGAGCGCGGGAACCTTCAACACGTAGCGGTCGGCCACATTATCTCCTGTTTGGACTAATTTGAGCACTGTGCGCGATCCGGGCGATTATGTGAGCGGCAGCTTGCGCATCTTCGCCTCGAGTACCGTCAAGTTATGGAATCCGCGGCGCTTATTTCGCTCTGATCCGCGGAAGATGACCATCTCGATCTTATGCTTCGAACACAACTTGCATGAGCAGTCGCGCCAGGGCCGGTCAACAAGAGTTTTCTTGTAGTCCTCGACCCTCTTCAATTTTTTGTCATCGCCGAGGAGTGCTTGATAGGAACGGAGTGCATCCATTACCTCGTGAACTTCCACGCCCTCGTCAGCATCATAACTGCGCAGCAATTTGAGACACTGCCGCTCGGCTTTAATCGCTTCCGATTGTGATACCATCCCGGCAAGGATCAGACGTTTGAGGGTAGGGTTTCCGTCGACCTGCGGTACCCTTATTGCCATGTACGAGCCATCAGGCGTGTGGTAGTTGTTCCGTTCGTCCATGAATGCCTGACGGAATGCCGAAGTACTGTCGAAGCTGGTGACATGGTACTTAGCGAACTCTTCCATGCTGTCGACGCGCGTAATCCCCAACAGATGGAATTCGACACCTTGCTCGCGGACTTCGGAAATTCTTTTTAGACAGTCTACAATTTCGTGAGTCTTCAATGGGACCATCCCACCCAGGGCGATCCTCTTATATCCCATCTTCTGAAGTTGGACAACGCTATCTGCATAGCTGTCTGGACTCCACCCCTGGGCTGCACCTACTGGCTCTACCTTTTCTTTCTCATTCAAGGTTTTTCTGTTGCGTTTTTCAGCCTCCTTGATGAACGCTTCCGCCAACTCAAGTGAAATTTTTCGACGATTCCGCCAAGCCTCGTCAGCCTCATGCTCGGATGCATCGGGCTTGTACCCGAAGATCACATGGTCGATACTGATACCCGAGTTGAATTTACACCGGAAGTAGAAGTCGAGAACTTCGTCCACACGATACGGAGGGCGCTCTTCATTGATGTAATTGAACGCACCACAGTCACCAAGGCTTCTCATCCCTGGAGGAAGCGCGAAGAATTTATGCACTCCGTCTCTGTAGAGTCGCCTCTGCTGGCCGGCGGTGTACTTTCCTGACCCTTTAACCGACCCATCGACGATGGCCTTGCTCACCAGTAGCCCGTCATACGGGGCTGGAGTTACCGCCTGGTGTGCGTAGAAGTCATCCCTCTGCCGGACTCGCCCATCCATGTATTCATCTTTGATGAAGTTATACGTGGGGCTGACCTGGTCTTGGCTATCGGGGAAGTAGAACTTCACGACGGGCTCATCCTCGACTGAAGGTAGATTCGAATCAACAGATTTGACAGGGTGCTGATATGACGTGGTGTATTTTGCAGTTCGTTCCAGGGAATGTTGAGCTCCGGCCAGCGCCCTTTGGTCCAGTGGCAGTTGTGCTTGACTAGTTCTAGTTCTGCCATGGCCTTGTCATATGCGTCTTGAGATCCGATGTCTGCAGCCCCCAGCACGCGGTCCATGACCCGGTCCATGAGACGTCCCATTGAGCGAATTCCTACGCCGTGCATGAGTCGACTTTTTGCTGGCGAGAGTCCCCAAGCTTCTGGGAAGGTATCTCTGACAGCGGTCCAGTAGACCACGAGGATGTCTCTCATCGCCGCAGTGTCGGTGGTCCCGTTGGAAAGATTCTTGTACGGAAAAAGAACTCCAGAGGGAGAGAGTGACTCCTCGATAGCAGAGATGAGGCTGTTGTCCTTGACGACCGCCTCAGACTTTCTATCGCCGACCGTTGATGCCTGCTTGATCAGTCCTCTGAACGGTGAATCGCTGTCTTGGTTTAGGGCATTGACGAGTGCGGATGGCAGTTTCCGGGCGGACAGCCTGGTGGGCAACCTGGTGTTGACTTCGGGCAGGAGTTCCGACACCAGGTTGGTGGGAAGAGGCGACACCGTGTTGACGCGGAGGAACTGGTCACGTTGAACTTCGAGGTCTTCAGCAACGAATCCGGCAACGGTGATGGGGAGCTTCGACCGCCTAGTGCGTGCGAGAGCAAGGCTCCGTTGTTGTCCGTCCACGATCAGGGCTGGGCGAGGCGCCTCGTCGGAGTCCGGCAGTGGGATCTCGATGGTTCCGATCGTCGCCAAACCGTCGGTGCTATTGGGGCCTCGGCTGCCCTTGAACCGGACTGAGGAGGGGAGGGCGAGGATGAGGCCGTTGGGAAACAGGACGTCCTCGCCGTCCAGGTAGTCAAGGATCTGCTTGACGTGTTGCTTCTTCTCGGGCCGCTGGTACCCGAGCAGCTTCCCTGCCTCGTCACGGGAGATCCGTGCGACGTCGGCCACACGGTCTACCTCTCCGGCCTGCAGGGCGAAGAGATAGAGGGGGATGCTGGGGTTCTGTGCGATGCGCAGGGCTCTGCGCCGGATGAGATTCTCCGTCACCGCTCCCCCATGGTCTGGATATACAGGTTCGCGAAGCGGCTCTGCTCGCAGGCTCGGCCCTCGTCCCGGAGTAGGCGAAGCAGGCGCGTGCGCGAGATGCCGGGCTGAGACGCGGTCCGCTGTTGGATAAAGGCGACGACCTCTCCATCAGCCATGGGTTCGCGATTGTGCTGCTCGGGCACCGACCTGCTCGTCGCCCACTTCTTCCAGGAGTCCATAGTGGCCGTTGAGGTGAGGTGGCTGTCCTCGCATAGCTGGAGCCAAGAGGCAGCCATGCGCACGTTCAGGCTCGTCAGCGTTCCGCCCAGTGAGCGCCTGAGCCCTGCGTCGGCTGGGACTCTGCGGATGCCGGCGATCTCGTCCGCGCCCCCGAACAAGAGCGCCTCGCTCGCGACCGCGGCCAACTCGTACAGTTCCGCCTCCATGGCCTTTGCGTAGGCCTGGGAGAGCACCATCAGGACAGGGCCGGCCTTCCCGAGTTCCTGGAGCGTTACACGACCTGTCCCTTCTTGCAGGCGGCCCCACCACTGGGCACTGCCTTCTGCGGAAGTGGCCACCGAGTCGGCGTGTCGAGTACTGAAGGTTGCCGCGTACGAGGGGGCCGACGCGGATACTGGCTGAAGGCCAAGGCCAGCGGACGCCACCCACAAGTCTGCTGTGAATCCTGCTTCGGTGGCCGCGTCACGAAGCCCCAGCGCCTGTGTCCAGTGGTCGCCACGGTAGAGCTCGGTGAGCGAGTGCGTGTGCGGGGCGTTCTTGACACGTTTGTTCCAGAGCGCTGCCCGTTCGTCCAAGGTCCCGGCGGGGAGGGACCTCGCATACAGTGCGGCTTCCGGCACAGCAGCCTTGCGGTCCGTGCAAGTGACGACCAGCGTTAGTTGCCTCACGCAGCCCTACTCCCCGACGAGCATAACTAGAAGTTTGTTGTCGTTACTCTACCTGCTAGTTTTGGCGCTCACGGTTCAGCCCTACACAGATCTGACTAGGGAGCAAGGCATGGCGGAGCGGCCCGCGATCGTTCTACTGAGTGGCGGCCTGGACTCGACGACGGTTCTGGCGATCGCCAAGGACCAGGGCTACACGCCGTACGCGCTGAGCTTCCGCTACGGACAGCGGCACAGCGTGGAGCTTGAAGCTGCGAAGCGCGTCGCAGCCGCGCAAGGGGTTGCGCGCCACGTCATCGCGGACATCGATCTGCGAGTTTTCGGTGGCTCTGCTCTCACGTCTGACATCGACGTTCCAAAGCACGAGTCCCTGGACGACGCCAGCAACAAGGAAACTGGCAGCAGCGTGCCTGTCACGTATGTGCCGGCACGCAACACGATCTTCCTCTCCTTCGGGCTGGCCTACGCGGAGACGGTCGGTGCGAACGACATCTTTACTGGCGTGACCGCAGTCGACTACAGCGGCTACCCGGACTGCCGCCCGGAGTACATGGACGCCTACGCCAAGATGGCGAACCTCGCGACCCGTGCGGGCGTCGAGGGAACACAGGAGCTCAAGATCCACTCGCCACTCATTGCCATGCCGAAGGCCGGAATCATCCGCGAGGGGTTGCGACTCGGCGTCGACTACTCCCTGACGTCTTCGTGCTATGACCCGGACGAGCAGGGTCAAGCATGCGGGCACTGCGAGACCTGCCTTCACCGCCTCAAGGGCTTTGCTGAGGTCGGCGTCGCCGACCCGGTGCGCTACCAGGACGCGTGACAATGGCCTACCTGGTCAAGGAGATCTTCTACACCCTCCAGGGCGAAGGCAGTCACGCAGGTCGTCCAGCCGTTTTCTGCCGCTTCTCCCGGTGCAATCTCTGGACGGGATTGGAGAAGGATCGTCACCGTGCGATCTGCCAGTTCTGCGACACAGATTTCGTCGGAACTGACGGGGAGGGTGGCGGTCGCTTCGCAACCCCGCACGACCTCGCTCAAGCCGTGGAACAAGCATGGCCGTCGTCCTCCAGGGAGCACCGCTTCGTAGTGTGCACCGGCGGCGAGCCGCTCCTGCAACTCGACGAAGCAGCGATCGACGCACTGCATACCCGGGGCTTCGAAGTCGCCGTCGAGACGAACGGCACCCGTGTACCGCCAAAAGGCATCGACTGGATCTGTGTCAGTCCCAAGATCGGCTCCGAGTTGGTCGTAACCAGCGGCGACGAACTGAAGCTCGTCTACCCACAGTCGGGCGGTGACCCCAGCCAGTTCGAGCAGCTGGCTTTCCGGTACTTCCGACTCCAACCCATGGACGGCCCGGACCTTGAAACTAACACCAGGGCATCGGTCGAGTACTGCATGAAGAACCCGCGCTGGATTCTCTCTCTCCAGACGCACAAGTATCTGGGAATTCAGTAATGGAAATCTTCCGCGAGTTCACTTTCGAAGCCGCTCACCGACTGCCCAACGTGCCCGAGGGGCATAAGTGCGCGCGCCTGCACGGCCACTCCTATAAGGTCATCGTCCACGTCGAAGCCCCCGTCGCCCCTGAGGCAGGCTGGGTCATGGACTTCGGAGACCTCAAAAAGGCCTTCGAACCCATCGACGCCCAACTCGACCACTACTACCTCAACGACATCGCAGGGCTGGAGAACCCGACCAGCGAGGTCCTTGCCCGCTGGATCTGGGAACAGCTGAAGCCCACCCTGCCCGATCTCTCCGCACTCACAGTCCGTGAGACCTGCACGTCCGGCTGCACCTACCGGGGCAAGTAAGCATGCACGACATCCAGAACGAGACCGACTCCCGCGGCATCGAAATCAACGACGTCGGCATCAGCGGCTTGCGGTACCCCCTGCACTTCGAGGACGGTCACCTGCGCCAAGACGGCATCGCGGAACTCGAAGTGACGGTCCGACTGCAGCATGACCGCCGCGGCACCCACATGAGCCGCATGGTGGCCCTCGCTCATGAGCACCTGCGTCGATTCGACCCCCGAAAACTGCCGCACGTCCTGAAGGTCGGGGCGGACCTTCTGAACGCACCTGCGCTCCGCATAAAGATCGACATCCCATTGAGCACGACCGTGGTGGCGCCTGCAAGCGGCCAAGAATCGTGGCAAGTCCACGACATCCGTTTCGAAGGCCATTGGGAAGACGGCAACGCGACGTTGATCACCTCGGTCACGACTGAGGTAACGAGCCTGTGCCCATGCTCGAAGGCCATCTCAGATTACGGCGCACACAATCAGCGCAGTCGCGTCACGCTCTCCGTGACAGGCCATGGGGACACGACCTACCCACTGGCGGTGCAGGAAGCTGTTCAACTTCTTGAGCGATGTGCCTCCGCACCGATCGTGCCCTTGGTCAAGCGCCCCGATGAGCGCGTCCTGACAATGCAGGCGTACGACCACCCTGTGTTCGTCGAGGACATAGCGCGGAACGTCAGTGAAACGTGCCGCAATCGAGGCCTGATCCACACAGTGCGCGTGCGAAACCTTGAGAGCATCCACAGCCACGATGCCGTCGCTCTCATTACAGGGTGACGGCTGGCGGCGCTAACTGCCCAAAGTCTTGAAGACCGTCGCGTCGCCACAGAGGAACCTCCGCCCGCGGAGCCTTCCGGTGGACAGCGGACTTCAATAGACCTCCTCGCGCGGTAGCGTACGGAAGGATCAGTCATCTGCCAGGCCTTCTTCGCCTGCACCGTCAATCCGCCGACGAGGCTGAGAAGTCGCACGCCCGACCTCCACTGATGATGTCTCGACCGTCAGATGATCGGTCCTTGTCGAACGCACGGTGGCCACCAGCATCCGGGACCTGGCCGCCCCGACGTGCAGTCGCTTCCGTAGCCTCTCAGCAGAGATCGGCCGTTGATACGTCTCCCAATGCCACGC
>NZ_JBHWES010000109.1:0-27398 GCF_042734105.1 Streptomyces sp. NPDC059679
TGGTAGAGCATCACCTTGCCAAGGTGAGGGTCGCGAGTTCGAATCTCGTCGTCCGCTCCATGGCCTTGAGGCGCCGGTCGAATCGACCGGCGCCTCAAGGCTTTTATGGCCTCGTGGTCTCCCGCTGCTGCTGACATTTGTCATCCGGGCCCATGACAGCCCGCACTACCCGCGCCCCACGGACGCCGGAAGCCTGGAGACATGGATCTCGGGGACAGTGCGCTGAGCGCGATACATGTCACAGAACTTCGACGCAGGTACGGACGCCCATCAGGACCTTCCTCGGCCCAGAGCTACGAGGCCGTGCGCGGCATCTCCTTCTCGGTCGAGCACGGCGAGCTGTTCGCGCTGCTGGGCACGAACGGCGCCGGGAAGACCTCCACCGTCGAGCTGCTGGAAGGACTGGCCGCCCCGACCGGCGGCCAGGTGCGGGTGCTGGGCCGTGACCCGTACCGCGAGCGGGCGGAGGTCCGGCCGCGGATCGGGGTGATGCTGCAGGAGGGCGGCTTCCCGTCCGAGCTGACCGTGAGCGAGACCGTACGGCTGTGGGCCGGGTGCACCAGCGGGGCGCGGCCGGTCGGCGAGGCCCTGGAGCTGGTGGGGCTCGAACGGCGCCGGAACGTACGGGTCAAGATGCTCTCCGGCGGCGAGCGGCGCCGCCTGGACCTGGCGCTCGCGCTGCTCGGCCACCCGGATGTGCTCTTCCTCGACGAGCCGACGACCGGCCTCGACGCGGAGGGGCGGCGCGAGACCTGGGAGCTGGTGCGCTCGCTGCGCGACCAGGGCACCACGGTGCTGCTGACCACGCACTATCTGGAGGAGGCCGAGGCGCTGGCCGAACGGCTCGCGATCATGAACTCGGGTCGTATCGCCGCCTCCGGGCGGGTCGCGGACATCGTGGCCGAGCGGCCCTCGCAGCTCTCCTTCGCGCTCCCGGCCCCCCTCTCCGCCGCCGATCTGCCCTCGCTCGCCCAGCTCGGCGCCGCCGGGCGCGAGACGGACGGGCGGACGGTACGGCTGCGCACCCGCGACCTGCAGCGCACGGCCACCGAAGTGCTGGTGTGGGCGCGGGACAAGGGGCTCGAACTCGGCGGGCTCGACGCCCGGTCGGCGTCGCTGGAAGAGGCATTCCTGCATATCGCCCAGGGCCTGGAGAAGACGGAAACGGCGGAGGGGAACGCCCGATGACCACGACCCACACCACCACCGGGCCCGGCACGACGGCCACCGGGTCCGGCACGACGACCGCGCGCGCCCGCGTCGCCTCGCTCGCCCGGGCCGAACTGACGCTGCTGGTACGGAACAAGGCCGCGCTGACCTACGCCCTGCTGCTGCCCGGCTCGCTCACCCTCAGCATGACCACCTTCAGCAGCGATATCGACCTCGACAAGACCGGTCTGAACCTGGCCACGCTGGTCCTCCCCGGTTCGATCGGCCTGGCGCTGATCCTCGCCGTCTACATGAACCTCGTCGGCGTCTACGTCATCCGGCGCGAGGAGTTGGTCCTCAAGCGGCTGCGCGCCGGTGAGCTGACCGACGCGGAGATCCTGGCCGGGGCGGCGCTTCCCGCCGTGCTGATGGGGCTGGTGCAGTGCGTGCTGATGGTCGCCGCGGTGGGCCCGGCGCTGGACGCGTCGGCGCCCAAGGCGCCGCTTCTGGCCGTGCTCGGGGTGGCGGCCGGTCTGGTCCTCATGCCCGCGCTGGCCGCCGCGACCGCGGCCTTCACCAAGACCGCGGAGTCCGCGCAGCTGACCCCCATGCCGATGATGCTGGTGTCGATGCTGGCCTCGGGGCTGTTCGTACCGCTCGACGTCATGCCGGACCGGGTGGCGGCGGTGTGCGAATGGGCGCCGCTGACCCCGGTGGTCGACCTCGTACGGGCCGGATGGACCGGCGGGATGGGCGCGGGCGAGGCGCTGAAGGCCCTGGCCACGGCAGCGGCCTGGACGGCCCTGGCAGGGTGGACCGTACGCCGGCGGTTCCCCTGGGAGCCGCGGCGCTGACCGGCCTTTGGCCGGTGGTGACCGAGGGGGAGGGACGGGGTTGGTGATACGCCGATGGCGGCGGCGCAGCCGGCAGGTGCGCGTGGAGCTGTTCACGCGGTGGACGCTGTACTCGCTGCCCTGGATCATGCTCGTCCTCATGGCGGGTCCGGTGCCCAACAGGCTGCGGCTGGACCCGCCGGCGAACGGGCTGGCCTGGACGCAACTCGCCCTGGTAGTGGTCCAGTGCGCGCTGTCGGCTCCGCTGCTGCGGCGGGGACTCGACCACCGGCTGCGCGAGCGTGCGGTGCCGCAGGGGCTGATGGCGCTCGCCGCGGTGCTGATGGTCGCCGGGTTGGGCGTCGCGGTGGCACTCCTGACCCTGGCCGATCAGCCGCGCGACCGGACGGCGGTCGTCACGGCGGCGACGCTGAGCACGCTGCCGTTCTCCATCGCGTGGTCCCTGCTGCTGTCCATCCGCGCCTTCACGCTGGTGCACGCGGGGCTCGGCGCCGCGCTGTTCGGGGCGGCGGCCGCCTTGGGGGTGGATTCCTTCATGTCGGTGGCATCCGTCGCCGCGGTGTTGCTCATGGCCGCCCTGTCCCTGTTCTCGGTCCGCAGCTCGACCTGGGTGCTGGTGGTGATGTGGGAGCTGGACGCCAGCCGCGAGGTGCAGGCACGGCTCGCGGTGGCGGAGGAGCGGCTGCGGTTCGGCCGCGATCTGCACGATGTGATGGGCCGGAACCTGGCCGTGATCGCGCTCAAGAGCGAGCTCGCGGTGCAACTGGCGCGGCGCGGACGGCCGGAGGCCGCCGAGCAGATGGTTGAGGTGCAGCGGATCGCGCAGGAGTCGCAGCGGGAGATCCGGGACGTGGTGCGCGGCTATCGGGAGGCGGACCTTCAAGTGGAGCTGGCCGGAGCGCGATCGGTGCTGCGGGCGGCCGAGGTCGACTGCCGTATCGAATACCGGATCCCGAGCGAGGGCGCGCAGCCCGCTTCGGCGGTGCGGTCGGCGCTGGCGTGGGTGGTGCGCGAGGGCACGACCAATGTGCTGCGCCACGCGGAGGCGGCCCGCTGCACGGTGCGGGTGCAGGTGGGGCGGGCGGCGGACGGAGGCCGTACGGCGGTGCTGGTCATGGAGAATGACGGGGCGCCGGAGGCCGAGCCACGCGTGCCCGGTACGTCGGGCAACGGAATGTCGGGCAACGGGCTCAAGGGGCTGCGGGAGCGGCTGGCGCCGCTGGGCGGCACGCTGTGGTCGGGCCCCGGGGAGGGCGGTACGTACCGGCTGCGGGCCGAACTCCCGCTGGAGGGACACGAGGGGCCCGAGACGGACAACAGGCATGAGGGAGCCGGCGTATGAGCGGGACGTCCGCGATCCGGGTGCTGCTCGCGGATGACGAGCATCTGATCCGGGGCGCCCTCGCCGCCCTGCTGTCCCTCGAAGAGGACCTGCTGGTGGTCGCGGAGGCCGCGTCCGGTCCCGAGGCGCTGGCGATGGCCCGGGCGCACCGGCCCGATGTGGCGGTGCTCGATCTGCAGATGCCGGGGGCGGACGGGGTGTCGGTGGCCGCTTCCCTGCGGTCCGAGCTGCCCGGCTGCCGGTCCATGATCGTGACCAGCCACGGCCGTCCGGGCCATCTCAAACGGGCGCTGGAGGCCGGGGCACGGGGCTTTCTGCCCAAGACCGCGTCGGCGCGGCGGCTCGCCGAGATCATCCGCACGGTGCACGGCGGCAACCGCTATATCGACCCCGATCTGGCGGCCGACGCGATCAGCGCGGGCGACTCCCCGCTGACCGCTCGGGAGGCGGAGCTGCTGGAGCTGGCGGCGGACGGGGCGTCCATCGCGGAGATCGCCCAGCGGGCCGCGCTGTCGCAGGGGACGGTCCGCAACTATCTGTCCTCGGCCGCGTCCAAGATCCCGGCCGAGAACCGCCACGCGGCGGCCCGGATGGCGCGCGAGCGCGGCTGGATCTAGCGACTTGATCTACTTGATCCAAGCGACTGCCTCGCACAGGATCCGGGCCAGCTCCTGGGGCTGGGAGAACATCGGCCAGTGGCCGGTGTCCATCTCGACCAGCCGCCACCGCTCGCTCTTCAGCAGCTCGACCACGTCGTCGCTCGGCTGGGGCCAGTCGAGCAGGCACTTGATGTACGTCGTCGGCAGCTCGCCGAGCGGGCGCGACAGTTGGGCCGGTTCGATCAGGGAGTCGCCCGGGTGCGGGGTCGCGCGGTCGACGAAGTGGGCGATCTGCTCGTCGGTGAGGCCCTGACCGGCGAAGTCGGCCGCGGGGGGCACCGCCCAGAAGCCGCCGTTCCCGGCGATCTCGGTCGCCTCCCGCCCGTCAGCCCAGCCGGAGACGAACGATTCCCCGTCGGTCGGCACATTGGAGTCGACGAACACCACATGGGCCAGCCGGTCGCCGATCCGCTCGGCGGCCTGGCCGACCGGGATGCCCGAGTAGCTGTGGCCGACCAGCACGACATCGCGCAGATCGAGACGCTCGACCTCGCCGACGATGTCCGCCACATGCGTCTGCTGCCCGGCCGGCGCGCCCCGCTTCTCGGCCACCCCGGACAGCGTCAGCGGATGGGCGCCATGCCCGGCCGCCCGTAGCTCCGGCACCACCTCGTCCCACGCCCACGAGCCCAGCCATGCACCCGACACCAGTACGAATTCAGCCATGCGGGGAAACGTAGCGCAGGGGTACGACAGCCCGCAGCCCGACCATCAAATCGCACACATATTCGGTCGACCGGTTACCCTGGATCCATGCCCCCGTACCTCCAGGGCTCGCTCTTCGACCAGGCCGACGACATCCGACTCGGCCCGCTGGGCGATATGCGCAGGACGGTGCTCGGCGACGGGGCCTGGATCGATCTGCTGCCCGGGTGGCTGAGCGGGGCGGACGCCCTGTTCACGCGCCTCGCCGACGAGGTGCCCTGGCGGGCGGAGCGGCGGCATATGTACGACCAGGTCGTGGACGTACCGCGGCTGCTCGCCTTCTACGCCGCCGACGACCCGCTGCCGCACCCCGTCCTGGACGAGGCGCGGGCCGCACTCTCCGCGCATTACGCCGCCGAACTGGGCGAACCGTTCACCACCGCCGGGCTCTGCTACTACCGGGACGGCCGGGACAGCGTGGCCTGGCACGGCGACCGGATCGGCCGGGGTGCCCGCGAGGACACCATGGTCGCGATCCTGTCCGTAGGCGCCCCGCGCGACCTCGTGCTGCGCCCGCGCCGCGGCGGGGCCGGTGTGCGGCAGCCGCTCGGACACGGCGATCTGATCGTGATGGGCGGCTCCTGCCAGCGGACCTGGGAGCATGCGATCCCCAAGAGCACCCGGGCCACGGGGCCGCGGATCAGCGTCCAGTTCCGGCCGCACAACGTCGCCTGATGGCGGGAACCGGGCCCGTGCGGGGAACGAGGTAGTTCCCTCGTCTCGGGTTTGGTTATAGTGGAGGCGCGCCGGACGGAATCCGTCCCGAATCCGGACGGAAGTGACCGGCGCATGCGGACGTAGCTCAGTTGGTAGAGCGCAACCTTGCCAAGGTTGAGGTCGCGAGTTCGAGCCTCGTCGTCCGCTCTTACAAGGAAAGCCCTGGCCACATCGGCCAGGGCTTCCGCCGTTGTCAGGACCAGCGGGTGCCGGTCAGCCGCTCGTACGCCTCGACGTACTTCGCCCGCGTCCGCTCCACGATCTCCTCCGGCAGCGTGGGCGGCGGCTGCTCGCTGTGCCGGTCCCAGCCGGAGGCCGGGGAGGTCAGCCAGTCGCGGACGAACTGCTTGTCGAACGACGGCTGCGGGCGCCCCGGCTGCCACTGGTCGGCGGGCCAGAAGCGGGAGGAGTCGGGGGTCAGCACCTCGTCGGCGAGGACCAGCTCATGCCCGTCCGCGCCGCCCTCGGCCAGCGCATGGCCGAACTCGAACTTGGTGTCGGCGAGGATGATCCCCCGGTCGCGCGCGATATCGCGGCCCCGGTTGTAGACCGCGAGGGTGGCCTGGCGCAGCTGGGTGGCGGTCTCGGTGCCGACCCGGCGGGCCACCTCCTCGTACGACACGTTCTCGTCGTGCTCGCCGACCTCGGCCTTGGTGGCCGGGGTGAAGATCGGGGAGGGCAGCTCGGAGCCGTCGGCCAGGCCCTCGGGCAAGGCGATCCCGCAGACCGTACGGCTCTCCCGGTACTCGGCCAGGCCCGAGCCGGTCAGATAGCCGCGCGCCACGCACTCCACCGGGAGCATGCTCAGCGACTGGCACACCAGCGTGCGGCCCGCCCAGTCGGCGGGGGCGCCCTCGGGCACCTCGGTGGACAGGACGTGGTTGGGCACGACGTCGATCAGCTGGTCGAACCACCACAGGGAGAGCTGGGTGAGCACCCTGCCCTTGTCGGGGATCTCGGTCGGCAGTACCCAGTCATAGGCGGACATCCGGTCGCTGGCGACCATGACGAGGTCGCCCTTCTCGTTCCGGTAGAGGTCGCGCACCTTGCCTGTGTGCAGATGCACAAGGCCGGGCACCTCCACCGGCTCGGGCTTCTCCACGAATCCGGACACGGTTCCTCCTGGTGGGTTTGTCCAAGACCCCACGATTCTGCCCCACGCCCCGCCGCCCGGCCGAAGCGGGGCGCACCGGGCGTGGCCTGGGGCTCAGCCCCGTTTGCAGATGCGGTCCAGGAGGTTGGCGGTGGCCCGCTGCACCCGTACGTCGGTGTGGCCGGGCCGGTCGAGCGCCGGGGTCCAGGCGAAGGTGCCGGAGGCGAAGACGAGAGCTCCGCTGGGCGCCCGGTACAGCGAGGTGTCCTGGTGCCGGACGGCCCCCTCGGCGTCCCGGTACGGGGAGTGGGCGAGCAGGATCCGGCGCAGATGCGCGGGCAGGCAGGTACGCGGGAAGTAGCGGTCGGCCTCGCCCGCGACCAGGCCGGGCAGCTCGTCGCCCTCGTCGGCGCCGGTCGCCTCCCACAGCCAGTGGCTCGCGTTCCGCACGATCAGCGGGCCCGGCTCGGGCACCGGGCCCACGTACTGGATGCCCAGCAGCTGCTGCTCGGGCGCCGTCTCCCGCCACAGCGCCGAGCGGCCGGGGCCGCGGCGCTTATGGCAGGTCAGCAGGCGGTCCGGACCGGAGGGCGACGGCACGAGGCCGACCTGCCAGTACATGGTGTTGGCGGAGAGGAAGACCAGCGAGGTGCCGCCGTCGCGGGCCTCCTCGACGGCGCGCCGCAGCGGGGCCGACCAGTACTCGTCATGGCCGGGGAAGACCAGACCGCGGTAGCGGGTCGGGTCGATACGGCCCGCGTGCAGATCGCGGGTCTCGGCGTACGCGAGGTCGTAGCCCATCCGCTCGGCGAAGCGGATGAAGTCGTACGCGTGGCCCACGTGCAGCGGCAGCCCGGCGCCCGCGTACGGCCGGTCGAAGGAGACCGTGACCGCCGCCCGCGACTCACCGAGCAGCCGGCCGCGCTCGTCCCACGCGTGGTACAGGCTGGCGCCGGTCCGGCCGTCCTCCGGGTAGAGGTTGTACGCCTGCCAGGTGATGTCCGGGAGCACGAGGAGCAGATCGGCGGGGTGGGTGTCGCGGACGGTGAAGGGGATGTGGTTGCGGTAGCCGTCGGCGGTGGTCAGCACCGCGACATAGGCGCCGGGGTTCCAGTACGAGGGGATCTGGAGCCGCCAGGACAGCCACCAGTGGTGGCAGGAGACGGTGCGGTCGGCGGCGAGCGGGGGCGGCTGGACGATACCGGCCAGCCGCGGGCTGCTGGTCATCTTGGCGGCGCCGTCGCCGCCGTAGTGGCCGATGCGGTAGACGTCCACGCTGAACTGCTGGGGCGGGTCGACGGTGATCCGGAAGTCGATGGACTCGCCGGGGGCGGCGGCGGAGGCCGAGGTGAAGCCCTTGATCTGGCGGTGCACGTCATCGGCGGTCCGGGTGGAGGGGATATGGCCGGGCCCGGGGTCGGCGGTCTCGGTGGCCCCCGTAGCCGGGTCGTGGTCCACGTACCACGGCACCAGGCGGCCCGTCTCGCTGAAGCAGGTCTGCCTGCCCCGCAGCCAGGGCAGCGGGCCCTGGCCAAAAGGGTCCGTCACCGCGTGTGCGAGCGCTCCCGACTCCCAGCGCCGGACCGGTTCCGTGGCGTCCACGACTGACTCCCCTCCTGCCTTCCCTGCCTCCCCTGGCGGCGTATCGCCACCAGCCCCAGCACATCACATTACGCACTCAATCCATCACTGATCGTCGCGAATTTGCCGAACCCAGACCCGGGCGTTCACGCCCGAGTGCCATCCGGGCGGACCTTGACTGCGGACCTTGATCAACGTGCTGAGCTGCGAGATCGCGCGGGCGGTGGCGCCCGGCGTCACACCAGCCGGACCGGCTTCTCCGGCCGTACGCCCACCTCGCCGAGCCAGGCGCGCAGCGGCTCGGCGTCCCCGTCCTCGACCAGGCTCAGCACCGGATGGGCCAGATCGGCCCGCCGCCGCCCGCCGAACAGCAGCGTGGGCCCGTCCAGCCAGTCGAGCCCCGGCGCCGCGCCCGCGGTGTCTATGGCGGCGCAGCACACCATGGCCGTGACATGGTCGGCCAGCAGCTCCCGGCCGGTACGGGGCGGCTGCAGCGGGAAGAGCGGCGCGAAGCCGTCGATCCACGGGTCACCGCCCCCGGGCCCGGCCCCCGGGTCCGTAAGGGCGCCGGCCTGGCCGGTCGACCGGGTGGCCGCCTGGTGGGCGGCCTCCTCGCGGGCCACCTCCACGCTGAGCCGGGCCGCGACCTCCTCGCCGAGCTGCCCCGTCGGGGCGAGGCCGGGGGCGGCGGTGAGCCGGTCCACGACGCGGGCGAGGGTAGGCGCGGCGGGCCCGGGCTCCGGGCCCTGGCCGCCCGTCGCCTCATGGGGCGCCCCTTCATGGGGCGCCGCGCGGCCGGGCACGGGGCCGCTGGAGCGGGTCTGCTCATCGAGCACGCGGTGCAGCCGGGCGGCCTCCACACGCCATTTGCGGTCCACGACCTCCTCCGGATACTCGCCCCAGTCGACCGGCGCCCAGTCCGGGCCGGGCTCGCTCGGCCCGCCGTGGAACAGCCGGGCGGCCAGCAGAGACGTCGCCTCGTCGATCAGCCCCGGCTCCTCCAGCAGATCGCAGGCGGGCCGCTCGCTGAGCCGGGAGGCGAACCCCTCGGCCAGCCGGTCGCGGCGGGAGAGCTCGGTGAGGGCCGCGACCACGCCCGCGTCCAGCCGGGCCGGCCAGCGGCCCATCCGCCACGCGGGCAGCGCGACCCGGGTCAGCAGCCGGTCCCACCCCGCGTACGCCAGGCCGACCTGCTCCTGGGCCACGATCCGCAGGCCGTAGTCGACGGTCTGGGCGCGCTCGGAGGCGGCGGCGGCGACGGCCCGCTCCATCTCGGCGGCGTGGTCCCGGCAGCCGCGCAGCAGCAGCCGGGCGATCCAGCCGAGGAACGCGAGGGCGGGGCGGCGAACCGCCCTGCCGAGGGCGGCGACAGGGGCCGTACGGCCCGTATCCCCGGCCTTGCCCACGCCCCCGGAGCCCCGGGCGGCGACGGCGACGGCGGCGTCCAGGCCACGGACGAAGCGGCGGGCGGCCGCTATGTCCGGGTGTACGGAAGGGCCGGTGCCCGCGACGACGGGCGCGAGCAGGGCGCGCAGCTCGGCGACCCGCATCCACCACAGGAACGGCGAGCCGATGACCAGCACAGGGGCCTGCGGACCCCGCCGCTCGCCTCTCCCCACCACCGAAACACCGGCGGGCACGCTGCCCATGCCACCGCCGCTCTTGGCGCCGCCGCTCTTGGCGCCGCCGCTCTTGGCGCCGTGCGCCCGATGCGTACGGTCCTCCAGCCAGCTGTCGCAGTCCGGGGTGAGCGCTATCGCGGACGGGGCGGGCACCTCCAGCCGATCGGCCAGGTCGCGGACCAGGCGGTAGAGGTCCGGGGCCGTCTCCTCGGCGATGGGCACGGTGGGGCTGAGCGCCGGTCTGGCCCGGACCACCACGGCGGCCACGGCCGCCGCCAGCAACAGGACCACCACGGCCCCGCCGACCACCGCCCAGCGGACGGCGGTCCACTCCTCGCCATGAGAGCCGCCGAGCCGCCCCGTGGCCCCGCCGACCAGCAGCACGGCGGCGACCGCCGCCGGGAGAAGCGCCACTGCGAGCGCGGTGCTCCGGATCCGCAACACCGCGAGAGCGCGGGCGCGCGCTGAAAGCGCGCCTGCTTCCGTACCTGCCACGGTTCCATCACCCCCTGCTGTCCAGCCGATGAATGAACAGCGGACGACGGCGGTGTTGCGCCCTTACTCCCCCCACTGTCCCACCGGCCGCCCGCGCCGCAATGCCGGTGGGCCAGTTGCCGCACCGCGCCTGAGCGGCACACTAGTTGGGGGTCCGCGCGTGCGTCAGCAGGATGCCGGGAGGGCTCACCCGATGGAATGGCCTTGGCCAGAACCGGGAACTTCTCGAGGATCCTTCTGGACGCTTACAGGCCCGCCTCGACCCCGGCTCTAACCTCTCTCGACCGGACCTCAAGGGCCTCAGGCCGACGCCACCCCGGGCCCGGCGTCCTCCGCCGCCCTGGCGGCGATGTCCGAGCGGTGGTGGGAGCCGTCCAGGCCGATCCGGGCGACCGCGCGGTACGCCCGTTCGCGCGCCTTGACCAGGTCTGAGCCGGTCGCGGTCACGGACAGCACCCGGCCACCCGCGCTCACCACAGCACCCGACGCAACGTCCCGCTTGGTGCCCGCGTGCAGGACGTACGCCTTGGGCGCGTCCTGCTCCGCCACCTCCGCCAGACCGGTGATCGGATCGCCCGTACGGGGCGTCCCCGGATAGTTGTGCGAGGCGACCACGACGGTCACCGCCGCGCCATCGCTCCAGCGCAGCGGCGCCAGCGAGTCGAGCCGGCCGGTCGCGGCGGCCAGCAGCACACCGGCCAGCGGGGTCTTCAGCCGGGCCAGGACCACCTGGGTCTCCGGGTCACCGAAACGCGCGTTGAACTCGATCACCCGCACCCCGCGCGAGGTGATCGCCAGCCCCGCGTACAGCAGCCCCGAGAACGGCGTCCCCCGGCGGCGCAGCTCGTCCACGGTCGGCTGCAACACGGTCGCCAGCACCTCGTCGACCAGCTTGGGGTCCGCCCACGGCAGCGGGGAGTACGCACCCATGCCGCCCGTGTTCGGGCCCTCGTCGCCGTCGTAGGCGCGCTTGAAGTCCTGAGCCGGCTGCAGCGGCACGACCGTCTCGCCGTCCGTGACGGCGAACAGCGACACCTCCGGGCCGTCCAGATACTCCTCGATCACCACCCGCCCGCACGCCAGCGCGTGCTCGCGGGCGGCGGCGATGTCGCTGGTCACGACGACGCCCTTGCCGGCCGCCAGCCCATCGTCCTTGACGACGTACGGCGCGCCGAAGGCGTCCAGCGCCTCGTCGATCTCCGCCTCGTTCGTACAGACGTAAGCACGCGCGGTGGGCACGCCGGCCGCCGCCATCACATCCTTCGCGAACGCCTTCGACCCCTCCAGCTGCGCCGCGTCGGCGGACGGCCCGAACACCGGGATCCCCCGCTCCCGCAACACATCCGCCACCCCCGCCACCAGCGGAGCCTCCGGGCCGACCACCACCAGCTCCGCCTCCAGCGAGGCGGCCAGCTCGGCGACGGCCGCGCCGTCGAGGGCGTCGACCGTATGCAGCTCGGCGACCTCCGCGATGCCGGCGTTGCCGGGCGCGCAGTGCAGAGCCGTGACGTCGGGATCGAGGGACAGTGCGCGGCACAGGGCGTGTTCGCGGGCGCCGCTGCCGATGACGAGGACCTTCACGGTGTGCAGCCTATTGCCTCGCCGGCGGCCCCCCGCGCCCCGGGGCCCGACCGCGCCCTGTCGGCGGCCCGGGCGGGTGCGATCAGACCCGGTTCACAGCTCGCCCGAGCACGGCCCCGGCCCGGCGCTCGTCGAGACGGTCTCCGACGGCTGGGGCACGGATCCGCTCCGCTGGGGCAAGCGGGTCTGGGCGGAGTGGCTGCGCTGCCCTGCGCTTCGCCCGCGCCTGTGCGCCGTCTCGCGACATTCGGCTCACGCGGGTGCGCCTTTCGTCTCGGACCCCCCGGGTCCAAAGCGCCAGCAGGAGAGCAGGAGGGGGAAGGGGGGCGGCCGACCCGGCGTCCCGACTCCTCGGCGCGGCGGGCGGCTGAGCTCAAAGAGGCTCCGCTGCGCTCCGCCGCAGTTGCTGCCGCGCGGTGGCCAAGCCGGTCAGTCGGCTCTCCACCCACCCCCTCTTAAATAATCGCTTGATGCAGTACTTGATGTAGAGCAAGCACTTTTTTAAGAGGGGGTGGGTGGAGGGGCCCAACCGGACGGGGACGACGCCTCCGGCGCCCGCTCCCCTTCCCACTGCCGGCCGCTTTGCGCCGAAGGCGCGAGACGATGCCCGCACGCGGCGTCCGGACCATGCCGTCCAGCGGTCGCCGGCCCGTTCGCCGCGCTCGCGCGCCTCCAGCCCAGCGCACCGCTGGGCTGACCAGCTCGCCACCGCGCGGCGGATCCCCCGTCGGGGAGCTGACGTTGTCGGCGACCCTGTGGGCCGGGCCGGAAGACCGCGGGTGCGCGCGCCGGCGCAGCCCGGTGACAAGGTCTACGAGAACCAGCCCTTCACCGTGTCCGACGACGTGGCCAAGGCCCATAGCTGCACCCCCGGCACCATTGGGCTCGGTTCGGATATGCCGGTCGTTACGTACAGGAGCAGGCTGAACGGCGGCGGGGGGCCATCGGGTACCTCCCTGCGGACCGGGGACCGGTTCTGCAGGTTCGACAGCCTCGACAAGCACGTCTCTCTGCTGAAGGTGACCGCCGTAACCCCCAAGCGCCCTGCCCTCACCTCGGGCGTGATCGGCCTCGCCCTGCTCGGCTTCGCACACGCCTTCGCCGCCGCTCCGGGGCACAACGCCGACATCCTCATCGTCATCACCCCCGGCGTCCAGCGGTTCGAGTACTTCCGCCATCT
Organism: Streptomyces sp. NPDC059679; assembly: GCF_042734105.1. Taxonomy (NCBI): domain Bacteria; kingdom Bacillati; phylum Actinomycetota; class Actinomycetes; order Kitasatosporales; family Streptomycetaceae; genus Streptomyces; species Streptomyces sp. NPDC059679. Next base: position 12,979 of record NZ_JBHWES010000109.1, read on the forward strand.
GGAGCGCATCGCTTACGGGAAGGTGCCGCCAGAGAGCCTGCTGGAGGTCCAGGAGCCTACGACACCTACTTCCGCACCAGCACCCCCTGGGACCAGGCTCGACCCTGAGCGAACACCACAACCACCGTGGAGGCGGACGCAGTGAAGCGCATCGGCATCATCGGAGTGGGCGAGATCGGCCGGGCCATCGTGATGGGCCTGTGCGACGGGGCGGAAGGGGCCGACGGGCCGCCGGAGGTGTTCCTCTCTCCCCGGGGAGCCCGTACGGCCGCGGAACTGTCCGAGCGCTACGAGAACGTGCGGGTGTGCGCCGACAACCAGCAGGTGGTGGACCGCTCCGAGATCGTGCTCATCGCCGTACGCCGCCAGGACCGGCACGAAGCGCTCGCCGGCCTGCGGGTGGCCGATGACAAGATCGTGGTGAACGTCATGGCCGGCGTCGGCAACGACGACCTGCGCCGGACACTGGCCACCGACGCCCCGCTCGTACGCGCCATCCCCCTGCCCGCCATACGCGAACGCCGCTCCGTCACGGTGACATGCCCGTCGCACCCGGTGGTGGATTCCCTCTTCGAGGACCTGGGCGGGGCGCTCCCGGTCGCGGACGAGGCGGCCTTCAACGTGTTCTCCGCGCTGACGGGAACGCTGACCACCCACTACGCGTACCTCGCCGCACTCACGTCGTGGGCCGTCGGCCACGGCATCGCCCCCGACGACGCGGACCACTACATTCGCGGCCTCTTCCAGGGGGTCGGCCGCTCCCTGAGCGACGAGACCCGCTCACTGCACCAGCTCGCGGCCGACCACGAGACCCCGAACGGAAGCAACGAACGCATCCGCACCACGTGGTTCACCCCTGCCAACTCCGAAGCCCTCAACAAGGCCCTCGACGACCTTCTCGACCTCCTCAGCGATCTGAGGGGACGTCCTTGACGAACACGATCCCGTCGTAGTCGGCCAGGCGGGCCGGGTCGAGGGGGGCGTAGCCGAACCAGGGGGAGACGCGGGCGGCGGGCCGCGGGTCGGCGAGGGAAGTGGCCAGCTGGGGCGCGTCGATGAGGTAGCGGTCCTCCGGGAGGGCGTACAGGAGCCCTTCGAGGGTGTCCGGGGGCGGGGTGTCCACACCCTGGTGCCGGATCGTGCCGAGCGCCGTGGCCACGAAGGCGTACCCCTCGCCCAGGTGGGCGCTCACCAGCGCACCGGCGCTCCACCACTCCACCGGCCCCTGCCACATCTGCATCCTGCTCTTCTCCCGCTGGAGATGGGAGTTGTGGGCGTGGATGAGTACCGGGCCCCGTTCGACGACGGCGAGGAGGTTGTCGGCCATCATCCGGTCCCGCAGCGCGCACAGCCGGGTCATACGGGCCTGTGAGGTGTCGGCCATCCAGTAGTGGTAGCGCAGCAGACCGGTGGCGGCGCGCCCGTACAGGCGGACCCGGTCCCATGCTTCCCGCGAGGTCGCCGTGATCAGGTGCGGCGTCTGCTCGTCGAACAGCGCCACCAGATCGTCGGCGAGCAGCCGCAACTCCCTTGCCTCGGCCGACTGTCCCACGGACTGGGCCGGGTCCATCATCGCGTCGGGGTTGGTCCACTGGTCGTCGGCGCCGAGCAGGCGGTCGAGGGTTTCCGCGGTGCAGGGGAGCAGATCCGCGGCCACGTGGGCCGTGAGGTAGCCGTGGAGTGCGGTGAGGGCCTGCCGGGGACTCGCGGCGCCGCTGATCTCCAGCTGGCCGTCGATACCGGCGAAGCGCAGCCGATCGGGCTCGGGCCGGCCGTCGTTGTACTCCCGTATCCAGCGGACGAGTTCGCGGTTGGCCGCGGACGCGCCCCACCCGTGGCTGAATCCGCGCTCCATTACGTCGTCGAGGGTGCCCGTGCCGAAGGTGACGTAGTCGTCCACGACCAGGCCCATCACGCAGTCGCTCTCGATCGCGATCGTCCGGTAGCCCTCCCGCTCGACGAGTTGGCGGAAGAGGTCGTTGCGCACTTCGAGCAGTGTGTCCTCGCCGTGGGTGGGCTCGCCCAGGGCGAGCAGCCGGGGCCGGGCCGGAAACAGCCTCATGACGGCTTCGGCCTCGACGGCATGGGTGGTGTCCTTGATGTCGGTAGCCATGACTTAAACGGTATCGTTGAACTTCCGTTTGAAACTTTTCCGCGATATCGGCAGGCTCATGGGACGAAACCTTCAAAACGGCGAACGGCTCAGGCCCGTTGACCTGGCACGCGGGCACGGACTGTCCACGCAGGCGATCAGAAACTACGAGGAGGCCGGCATCCTTCCGGCCGCCGATCGCACACCCCACGGCTACCGCACCTACATGCCGCTGCACGCGCGGGCCCTGGACGCGTTCCTCGCCCTGGTGCCCGGCCACGGCCACCACACGGCGACGTCGATCATGCGGGCGGTGAACGAGGGCGCGGTCGACGAGGCGTTCCGCCTCATCGACGAGAGCCACGCCCAACTGCTCGACGACCGGCGGACCCTCCAGGCCGTGGAGAGCGCCCTCCGCGACCTGGCACCCACGACACCAACGCCCGACCCGACGGCGTCCGGGCCCGGTGGCACGTTCATCGGGCCGCTGGCCGAAGAACTCGGCCTCCGGCCCGCGACGCTGCGCAAATGGGAGCGCGCCGGGCTGGTCCGCCCGCCCCGCGACCCGCTGACCGGGTACCGCGTCTACGACGAGGCCGCCGTACGGGACGCCCGCCTCACCCACCAGCTCCGGCGGGGCGGCTACCTGCTGGAACAGATCGCCCCACTGATCGCCCAGGTGCGGGCGGCCGGTGGGCTGGAGCCGCTGGAGGCCGCGCTGCGCGACTGGCACGGCCGGCTGTCCGCCCGCGGGCGGGCGATGCTGGCCGGGGCGGCCGAGCTGGAGGCGTATCTGCGCGAACGTGGATGACAGCGGCGGCCGCCGACCGATAGGACGTCGGTCGCCGGCCGGAGAACCCGCGCTGTCAGTGCCGCCTGCGACACTGCCCACCATGCCGGAACCGAATGCGAAGACCCATCTCCGCCGCTACCTGGGCAGCGCCCGCGAAGCCCTGCTGTGGAAGCTCGACGGACTCTCGGAGTACGACATCCGACGCCCGCTGACGCCGACGGGCACCAACCTCCTGGGGCTGGTCAAGCACTCCGCGGGAGTGGAGGTGGGCTACTTCGGCGATGTCTTCGGACGGCCGTACGACGAGCCGCTGCCCTGGATGGCGGAGGATGCCGAGCCCAACGCGGACATGTGGGCGACCGCCGACGAGTCGCGCGAGGACATCGTCGGGCTGTACCAGCGCGTATGGACCCACGCGGACGCCACGATCGAGGCACTACCGCTCGACGCGAGCGGCCAGGTGCCCTGGTGGCCGGAGGAGCGGCGCGAGGTGACGCTGCAGCAGATCCTTGTGCATGTGATCGCCGACCTTCAGCGGCACGCCGGGCACGCCGATATCGTCCGGGAGCTCATCGACGGGTCCGTCGGACTGCGGGCCGGCAACGAGAACATGCCGCCGGGCGAGCAGTCGTGGTGGGAGGAGTACCGGGGCCGGCTGGAGCGCGTGGCCCGGGAAGTCGGTTGCAACCAGAAGGAGATGCCGTGATGCGGATAACCCTGCGCGATGTGAGAGACAGTGACCTCCCCGTCTTCTGGGCTCAGAGCAATGAGCCCGAGGGCATTCACATGGCGGCCTTCACCGCCAAGGACCCCTCGGATCGGGCCGCTTTCGACGCCCACTGGGCGCGAATCCGCCAGGACCCGGCGGTCGTGCTGCGCACCGTCGTCGGCGAGAGCGGTGAGATCGTCGGGCACGCCGCCGTGTTCGGCCCGCCCGAGGAGCGCGAGGTCACGTACTGGACCGGACGGCAGCACTGGGGACGTGGAGCGGCTACCGCCGCCCTGCGAGAGCTGCTGGCCGTCGTGCCGGAGCGGCCGCTGCACGCCCGGGCGGCGGCGGACAACGGCGGCTCCATCCGGGTCCTGGAGAAGTGCGGATTCGTGCTGACCGGCAAGGAGCGCGGTTTCGCGAACGCACGGGGCGAGGAGATCGAGGAAGTGCTGCTGACCTTGAACGGCTGACCCGGTACCTTCGCCCGCCATGGAACACACCTGGGACACCGTCCAGCGCCTCGTCGCATGGCTGGACGCGGAGAGCGCAGCCATGTCGCCGGAGGTCGCGCGGCTGCTGCGGGTACTGAAGATCAGCGAGGAGGCCGGGGAGGTCGCCGAGGCGATGCACGGCGTCATGGGCGGCAATCCGCGCAAGGGCGCCAGCCACACCTGGGCCGACGTGGAACGGGAGTTGTGCGATGTGATCCTGACCGCCATGGTCGCGCTGGCCAGTCTGACCCCGGATGCCCGGAGGCGGTTCGAGGAGCATGCGGCGTACGTCGCCGGCCGGTCGCTGGGGTGAGACCGCCGCCCGTCACCTCCGGCACCCTTTCGGGTGAGGTGGCGGGCGGCTCTTTTATCGGATGACGCATCTCGTACGGGCGGTTATCTTGCGATCTCGGCCGTGTGGCCAGCCGTTCGGCGGTAGGTAAGGTGGTTGCGCATCAGCCGCGCGCCAAGAGAGACGCAGCGAGTACATGCAGCGCAGAGGGAGTGCCACGGGTGAGTCAGCCGGAGATGCAACCCGAGGGGCTTCCTCGGCAGGAGGGCACGAAGAAGCAGGGGGACCTGCTCGGTCGGCCCTTCCCGCACGGCGACTGGGGCGAGCCCGCCGAGCGCCTTGACGAGCTGTACCGGTGGGTTGAGGAAGGCGCGCTGCAGGTCTCGGAGTGGTATCTCGCGGACCGGGTGTGGAAGCGGCGGACCGCGCGGGCGCTGCGCGTGGGGGCCGCGGTGCTGGGGGTCGTGGGGGCGTCGCTGCCGCTGCTGGATCTGAACGGGGTGCTGGGCGACGGGGCGGCCTGGGGCTGTCTGGTGCTGCTGATCGCCGCCGCGTGTGTGGCGTGCGACCGGTTCTTCGGGCTGACGTCGGGGTGGATGCGGGACGTGGCGACCGCGCAGGCCGTACAGCGGCGGCTGGAGGCGCTGCAGTTCGACTGGGCGTCGGAGAGCGTACGCGAAGTGCTCGGCCCGACCGAGGGCACCGCGGCCGAGGCCGTGGAGCGCTGCCTGGCCGTGCTGCGCCGCTTCTGTGAGGACGTGTCGGAGCTGGTACGGACCGAAACCGCGGGCTGGATGGTGGACTTCGGCTCCGGCTCGGCACCCCTGTTCACTCAGGCCCTGGTCGCCCAGGGCTCCCGCCCGGAGGGCGGAGGCCCCGCGAACCGCCTCCCGATGCCGCCCACCGCCCGCCCCAACATGCCGCGCCAGCGCCCGCCGGAGCCGCCCCGGTAAGGCGGAGCCGCCCCGCCAGGGCTGGGCCCTGCCTTCAGCCCTTCCGCCGGCGCTTGGCGCTGACCAGATGGCACAGCGTGTCCAGGAGGTGGCTTCGGGCGAGCGAGGACGGCTCGCCCGCCGGCGCGGCGAGGATCACGCCCGCTCAACCGCGCACCGCCGACCGGTGATCGACGCCCTGGAGCCGGTACACCACGCTCCGGCGCAGCGGACCCTCGGGCACGGTCATGTCGTCGAAGTCGTCGGCCGGGTCGCGGGTCATACCGAGGCGGCGCATCACCGCCTGCGAACGGAGGTTGGTGGCCGTCGTGATCGCGAGGATCTCGGTGAGGCCGACGCTTCCGAAGCCGTGGTCCAGCGCCGCGAGGGCTGCCTCGGTGGCGTAGCCGTGCCCCCAGTGCGGGCGGGCCAGCCGCCAGCCGACCTCCACTCCGGTGAACGGCATGTCCTCCTCCACCGGATCGAGCCCGGTGAACCCGATGAACGCACCGGTGGCCTTCACCTCCACCGCCCACCACCCCCAGCCCCGCTGGTCGAGGTCGGCTTGGAAGTGGGCCACCGACGCCTCGCTCTGCTCACGGGTGAGGGTGCCCGGGAAGTACTCGCGGACTTCGGGATCGGCATTCATGGCGGCCCACGGCGCGAGGTCGGATTCCCGCCACCCGCGGAGCACAAGACGGTCGGTGCGCAGCTCGGACATCGCGCCAACGTAAAGGGCGCATGAGCGCGGAGCAATCAAATAAAGGGGGCCGATGGATCATCTCCGTGCCGGTCCGCCGGTGGGCGGGACCGGCACGGGGACGGGTGGGCCTAGCTGAAGACGATCATCGAGCCCTGGCCCAGGCTGCGCGTCGCCGCCGCGTGGAGGCCCAGCCAGACATGGCGCTCACGGGCGAAGGGACTGTCCTCGTACGGGATCGGCGCCGCCGGTTCCTCCAGAGTGGTGGGGCGGGCCGGGGGTGCGGGGGTGGCCGGGGGGTTGGCGGGGTCGATGCCGAGGCCCGGGGCGACCGTCTCCAGCTCTCTCAGCAGGCCGTGGCTCGACCCCAGAGGGCCACCGCCTTCGAGGAGTTCGTCGTTGGACAGCGGGCGTTCGAAGTCGACGGGGACATAGGCGCCGGCGTGGTCGTAGTGCCACACCAGATGCGACTGCTGGGCCGTGGGCTCGAACATCTCCAGCAACTGTTCGTAGTCCCCGCCGAGTTCGTCCACCGGCGTGACGGCCAGCCCGCAGACCTGCAGCAGATAGGCGCGGCGCAGCAAGTGCAGGGCGTCGTAGTCGAAGGCCGCGACCGGGGCGACGTCCCCGGACAGGCCCGGCATATAGCCGAAGACGGGCACGGGCGGCAGTCCGGCGTCACCGAGCGCCTTGTCGTACGCGGAGATCTCCTCCGCGAAGGGGTTGTCGGGGCTGTGACACAGCACATCGACGAGGGGGACCAGCCAGAGGTCACATGCCACGCGATCTCACTCTCGTATCCGTACGGTCGGTGGTCGGCCCAGCGTAATGCTCCCCGTACGCCGCGCGAAGGGCCCTGTACGTCAGGGGGGCGCGGTGGTGGCGAATGTCGTCCCGGACGGGCTCGCCGGTGACGTGAACGCGCCCCTGTCCGCGCCCGACGGTGTGCCCGACGCCAGGTCCGACGTATCCGTCGGGGCGGCCGGCGATCCGCTGGGCGACCCGGTGGGCGACCCGCTCGGCGGCTCCGTGGTCGGCACGTACTCCGGTCCGCTCGGCGATCCGCTCTGCGACGCGGACGATGCCCCGGTGGGGTCGGTCGGCTCGGTGGGCGACGGCGTCGGGCTCTGCTCCAAGGTCGTCGTCGGCACGGTGCGGGTCGGGCCCGGGCCCGCGGGCGGGGCGCCGCGGCCGGGCAGTATCTGTACGACCAGGGCCAGCGCCACGGCCACCAGGGCGACGACCAGCCCCGCGGCCACGGGCAGCACCGCCCGGCGCGCCCGCACCCGCCGCCGGCCGTGCCGTACGGCCCGGGCCACGTCCACCCCCGGCGCCTCGGGGCCCGGTTCAAGCCCGCGCAGCGGGGAGAGCAGCCGTGCGGCCTCCCGTTCCAGCTCGTCGTCCCGCATGGCGGCTACTCCTTCCCCACAGGTGGCATCGGAACAATCGGCTGACCGCCGAGTTGGGCGCGCAGCCGGGCCAGGCCCCGGGCGGTCTGGCTCTTCACGTTCCCTTCGGAACAGCCGAGGACCGCCGCCACCTCGGCCACCGGCAGATCGCACAGGAAACGCAGCACCAGCACGGCACGTTGGCGCGCCGGGATGCGTGAGAGCGCGGTGTGCACGACCGTACGCGTCTCGATGTCCGGTACGCCCGCGACCGGCGGCAGCCCCGGCGTCTCGTGCGGCGCGCCCGAGAGCCGGACGACCCGGGCCCAGCCGAGGCGCTGCTCGTTGAGGAAGCAGCGGACGAGGATCGTGTGGACGTAGCGGTCCAGGTCGTCGGCGGCGCGGGCGCGGTTCCAGTGGACGTACAGCTTGGTCAGAGCGGTCTGGACGACGTCGTCGGCGCGGTGCGGGTCCTTGCAGAGCAGATGCGCGATGCGGCGGAGCGCGGGCAGCCGCGCGGAGACGTACGCGGTGTACGCCCCCTCGGCCTCCGCCCTGTCCCCGGACGCCCGGCCCCCGGCCGTGCGGCTCATGTTCCTCCGTGCACTTCCCACACCCACACGCCCCCGATCCACTCCCCCTGCCACCCCAACAGCCGCTCCAAGGTGACACGCAGCGCCTCGTCCCCCGGTTGCGGGGCCAGCACAACCGCGCCCGCGCGCCAGAAGTCGAGGTCGGCGCGGACGGCGCGGCGCTGCTTCTGGCCGATGTGCGGGACCCGTCCGGTGCGGTGGACCTCCTCCAGGAGGGCGGAGGTATAGCGGTATTGCGGGCCGTAGATGCCCCTCCGGTCGGGGCCGCCGGGGCCGTTGAAGTAGCCGCCGGGGAGCGGGAAGCCGAGTCCCGCGGCGGTCTGCCAGTGCAGGGGCTCGGCGTTTCCGGGGCTGGGCAGCGGTACGGGGACGAGGGAGTGGCCCTTGGGGACGTGGGCGCGCCAGGTGCCGTCCGCGATGAAGGGCGGGACGGGGACGCGGTCGGCGGTGGTGAACGGCGTGGGCGCGAGGGGCAGCAGGGCGGCGGTGACGGCGGCCCATCCGGCGATCCGCAGCGCCCAGTCGATGCCGTCCGGCTCACCGGCCTTGTCGGTGCCCGGCGCCCCCGCGCCCGGCTCCCGCGCCAGCGCGCACAGTTGGTCGCAGGCCAGGGCCAGCAGGATGCCGAGCGCGGGCACCGCCGCCATCGCCACCCGCGACTCGATGACCGACTCGAACAGCGGCTGATCGGCGAGCGCCCGCCACGGCCCCGGCAGCACGATCCCCGTCCAGGGCACGGGGATCGTACGCCCGAGGGAGAGCACGGATGCCGCGAACGCCATCCACCCGAGCGCCCGCACCCGCGGATCCCGCCACAGCCACACCACCACGGCGGCGGTCAGGACGAGCAGCGGCCAGCCGAAGAAGGCGTTCTGCTCGGTGCGGTTGATCGCCAGCGCGTCGGCGGTGGCCTCGTGCCCGGCCAGCGAGCGGCCCGCGAACTCCCAGAACGCACGCGGTGAGTTGCCGACCGGGCCGTGCAGCACGCTGTGATAGCTCTGGGCGCCGAAGAACTGCCACAGCAGCGGATACGCGAGCAGCGGTACGCACACCGCGGCGGCGAAGGCCAGCCCCCGGGCCAGCGGGCGCACCGCCGAGCGCGCCTGCGCCGGGCGTACGGCCGTGTAGCCGACCGCGAAGAGGACGAGGCCCACGGCGGCGAGCAGCAGCGCCTCCTCGCCGAGGAAGACCTGGTAGGTGAGGAGGAGGCCGAGGACGACCCCGTCACGTCCGACGCGGGTGCCCGCGCACAGCCGCAGCAGCCGGTCGATGATCAGCGGCATCATGAACAGCACCGCGAAGTTGGGGTGCGCGTTGGCGTGGGAGACCATCGGCGGGGCGAAGGCGCACAGGGCGCCGCCGAGCGCGGCGGCCCGGCGCGCCCGTACGAACCGCTTGCGCAGCAGCCAGTACCAGGCGCCCGCGGTCCCGGCCAGCCCGCAGGTCAGCACCAGCGCCCAGGTCGCCCCCGGGCCGAAGAGCGCGGTGACGGGCGCGAGCGGGACGCCGAGGCCGAGCATGGCGGTGTTGGCCATCAGGTTGACCCCGAGCGGGGTGTTCTGGAGCTGGGTGAAGAACGGGTCGCCGAGCCCGGATCCCCCGAAGATCTTGTCGGCGGTGACCGCGAAGAACCACTCCCACTGGTTCTGGTCCTGCCCGCTGTCGACGAGATAGCGGTGGCCGACGTCCGCCCACAGCCCCTTGTAGAGCAGCACCGACAGCAGCAGATAGCCGAGGAGCACGGCCATGTCGCCCGCGCGCAGCCGCTCCCGTACGCCCCGCCGCCACAGCCGCAGCAGCTCCAGCAGCACCCGGCCGTAGTCCAGCGGACGGATCTTGGAGCCCGCCTGGTGCGCCCAGCGCACCGGCACCTCGGCGACCGGCCAGTCCGCGCGGCGGAAGGCGCGCAGGATCTCCACGTCGATGCCCCACCCGTCCAGCCGCGACCGCCCGAAGGCGGCGCGCGCCCGGTCGCCGTCGAAGAGTTTGAAGCCGCACTGGGTGTCGCCGACGCCGGGCAGGACGACCGCGCGTATCACGCGGTTTCCCGCGCGTCCCGCCAGCCGCCGCAGCGGGTGCTGGTCGACCTCGATCAGCGCGTCGGGGTGCGCGCGGGAGCCGATCGCGGCGGCGAAGCCCGCGTCGAGCCGGTCGTGCAGCGCCGGCAACTCCTCGATGGGGGTGGCGAGGTCGGCGTCGGTCAGCAGCACCCGGCGCCCGCGCGAGGCGAGTACGCCCAGGCGCAGCGCATGGCCCTTCCCGTGGTTGCGCGCGCGCCCGGCGGGGGTCGGGGGCGGGGCCAGCAGCCGGATACGCGGCTCAGTCACCGCCGCGTCGCGGACGACGGCCGCGGTGGCGTCGCTCGACCCGTCGTCGACGACGATCAGCTCCCACTCGGCGTGGCGGCCGGGCGAGGAGCGCAGATAGCGGCAGATCGCGTCGAGGGTCCGGGGCAGCCGGTGCTCCTCGTTGTACGCGGGCACGACAACAGTCAGATCGACGGTGTCGGTGTCGATGCCGGTGCCGGTCGCGGGCCGAAGGGCCAGGGACCGGGCGGGCGGAGTGTGCAGCACATGAGGGTGACCGCCTCGGACCCCCGGCAGGTTGTGTGTTCTGCGTCACATCCCCGTGAGGGTGGGGTGGTTCAGTCCTTCTCGTCTCCGGCGTCTCCGGTGACCAGGCGCTCGATCAGGGCGACGGAGTGCGCGTTGTACGCGGTTATCAGCCGCTCGGAGACCTCGGCGTCGCCGCGGGTGACGGCCGCGGTGAGCTCGCAGTGCCCGGCCCACAGCCGCCCGCGCAGATCCGGTACGCGCCGCAGATACGGCACGGTGAAGACCCAGGACTGCACCCGCAGCCGCTGGAGGAAGTCGAGGATGTACGGATTGCCGACGAGCCCGCAGAGCTCACGCCAGAAGCGCAGGTCGTAGCCGATCAGTATGTCGAGGTCGCCGGAGCGCGCGGCGCGCTCGGCCTCCTCCGCCCGGCGCCGCACCGAGGCCAGGGCCTGCGGGGTCATGGTGCGCAGGGTCTCCTCGACGGAGTGCCGGAAAAGCCCCTCGACCACCATGTTGCGGGCGTTGATCATGTGCCGGAAGTCCTCGAACGTGAACTCGTGGACCCTGAAGCCACGGTGTTCCTCGACGTCCAGCAGCCCCTGGGCGCACAGATCGAGCAGGGCCTCGCGGACGGGGGTGGCGGAGACCCCGTACTGGTCCGCCATCTCCTTGACCGTGAACTGCCGTCCGGCCGGAAGCCGGCCCGCCAGCACCTCGTCACACAGCGCGTCGGCGATCTGCTGCCGCAGCGTATTGCGCTTCACCGGGCTGGTGCCGGGCACGGGCATCGAGGACCGTCTCCTTCCGCGGCCGTCGTGTCGTACGGATGCGGACGGCCCTCGCATCACGATATGCGAGGGCGTTGCGCGAAGTACGCGAAGAGTGCGCGGGTGAAGCGGTCTACACCGTTATTTGATCTCCATCTGAGCCTACGGGCGCGGCATGGTGTGGGCGTCGGCCGCGGACAGGGCCTCGTCCAGGATCGCCAGACCCTCCTTGGCCTCGGCCTCGGTGATGGTGCACGGCGGGACCACATGCGTGCGGTTCATGTTCACGAACGGCCACAGGCCGCCGCGCTTGCAGGCCGCCGCGAAGTCGGCCATGGGCCGATTGGCCGGGCCGGTCGCGTTGTACGGGACCAGGGGCTCGCGGGTGGCCCGGTCCTTGACGAGTTCGACCGCCCAGAACACGCCCAGCCCGCGGACCTCGCCCACACAGGCGTGGCGCTCGGCGATCTCGCGCAGCCCCGGGCCGATGATCTCCTCCCCGATCGCGGCGGCGTTCGCCACGATGCCCTCTTCCGCCATCGCGTTGATGGTGGCGACGGCGGAGGCGCAGGCGAGCGGGTGGCCGGAGTAGGTGAGGCCGCCGGGGTAGGGCCGCTGGTCGAAGTCGGCGGCGATGGCGGCGCTGATCGCGACCCCGCCGAGCGGGACATAGCCGGAGTTGACGCCCTTCGCGAAGGTCAGCAGGTCCGGGGTGACGCCGAAGTGGTCGGCGGCGAACCAGTGGCCGGTGCGGCCGAAGCCCGCCATGACCTCGTCGAGGATGAAGACGATGCCGTAGCGGTCGCAGATCTCACGGACCCCGGCCAGATAGCCGGGCGGCGGCACCATGATCCCCGCGGTGCCGGGGACGGTCTCCAGGATGATCGCGGCGATGGACTGCGGGCCCTCGAAGGCGATGGTCTGCTCCAGGTGCGCGAGGGCGCGCTCACACTCCTGCCGCTCGTCGGTGGCGTGGAAGGGCGAGCGGTAGAGGAACGGCCCCCAGAAGTGGACGACGCCGGCCGAGGCGGTGTCGGAGGCCCAGCGGCGCGGATCGCCGGTCAGGTTGATCGCGGCGGCGGTGGCGCCGTGGTACGAGCGGTAGGTGGACAGCACCTTGGTGCGGCCGGTGTGCAGCCGGGCCATGCGGACGGCGTGCTCGACGGCCTCGGCGCCGCCGTTGGTGAAGAAGATCTTGTCCAGGTCGCCGGGTGTGCGCTCGGCGACCAGCCGCGCCGCCTCGGACCGCACGTCCACGGCGAAGCCCGGCGCGAACGTGCACAGTCTGGCGGCCTGTTCCTGGATGGCGGCGACGACCTTGGGGTGCTGATGGCCGATGTTGGTGTTGACCAGCTGGCTGGAGAAGTCGAGGTAGCGGTTTCCGTCGTAGTCCCAGAAGTACGAGCCTTCGGCGCCCGCGACGGCGAGGGGGTCGATGAGCCCCTGGGCCGACCACGAGTGGAAGACATGCGCCCGGTCCGCCGCCTTGACGGCGGCACCGGTGGCGGGGTCGGGCACGGGGCCGGGGGTCGGGGCGGAGTGCGCGGGCTGTGCGGCCACGTTCGGTACCTCGGATCGCTCGGGATCGCTCGCTGGTCTGTCGGGCCCAGGGTACGGATCGGCGGCCCGGGTGCGGCACCGGAGAATCGACACGGTCAGATACGGAACCGATAACGGATCCCATGCGTCGTCCACTTCGCTCTCAGCCCCCTTTATTCTCTGGCCAGAGGCTGATCGCAGGGGCTGATCACAGGGGCTGATCAGGGGAACAGGGGAAGGACAGCGACGCATGGAAGACCTGGGGCCCGAGGACCCTCGTTGGATCGGCGAGTACCGGTTGATCCGTCGGCTGGGGGCGGGCGGTATGGGACGGGTGTTCCTCGCCCATTCACCGCGCGGCCGTACAGTCGCGGTGAAACTCGTACAGACCGAACTCGCGCAACAGGCCGAATTCCGGCGCCGCTTCAAGCAGGAAGTGCGGGCGGCGCAGCGGGTCGGGGGTGAGTGGACCGCGCCCGTACTCGACGCGGACACCGAGGCCGCCACTCCCTGGGTCGCCACGGGCTATATCGCCGGGCCGTCCCTGCACTCGATCGTGTCCGAATCGGGTGCCCTGCCCGAGCGGTCGGTGCGCATCCTGGGCCATGGACTCACCAAGGCGCTGCAGGCCATCCACGGCGTCAACCTGATCCACCGTGACCTCAAACCCTCCAACGTCCTGATCACGATCGACGGGCCGCGCGTCATCGACTTCGGCATCGCGCGCGCCCTGGAGACCGTCACCGACGGCATCCTCACCCGCAGCGGCGCCGTGGTCGGCTCGCCGGGCTTCATGTCCCCCGAGCAGGTGCGCGGCGAGCGGGTCACCCCGGCCAGCGACATCTTCTGCCTCGGGTCGGTGCTCGCGTTCGCGGCCATCGGCCGCCAGCCGTTCGGCACCAGCGACAGCGGGGTGCACGCGGTGATGTACCGGATCGCCCAGGAGGAGCCCGACCTGGACGGGCTGCCCGAGGGGCTGCGGGACCTGGTCACCGACTGTCTGAACAAGGACCCGGCCGCCCGGCCGACCCTGGAGCAGCTGCTGGCCCGTACGGCCGAACCCGAGAACGCGGAGGACGCCGACGAGCCCTGGCTGCCGGGCAGCCTCGTCGCCCAGCTCGGGCGGCACGCCGTACAGCTCCTGGACGCGGAGACCCCGGCCGCGCCGCTGGCGCACGGTGTGCCCGCGCCGCCGACCGCTCCGCCCGTCGGCCCGCCCGCCTTCCCGCCGGCCAAGCCGAACGTTCCGGCGCCCCCGGCCACGCCGCCGACGGCCACGTCGTACCCGCTGGCGCCCGCCGAGCCGCCGACGCCCCCGCCGCCGACCAACCCGCCGCCGCAGACGGCCCACACCACGCCGCTGGCCGCTCCCCCGGCCACGCCTCCGGCCGTTCCGCCCGCCATCCCCGCCGCACCGCCGGTGGGGCCCGTGGCGCCCGCCGCCGCGGCCCAGACGCCGCAGGCGCCGCAGCCGCCCGCCGCACCGCCACAGGCGGCTGCTCGGAGTTGTCGGAGCCGAACTTGATCGCGCCCAGCCGCTCGGTCATGCCGTACTGCGTGACC
>NZ_JBHWES010000110.1:0-26583 GCF_042734105.1 Streptomyces sp. NPDC059679
GACCAGCAGCTTGACCAGCGCGGACGCGGGCAGCAGGGCGTACGGCTCCCCGTCGTCGTCCATCACCAGCACCCCGGGCAGCCGCTGCTCGGCCAACAACCGCGCCGCGTCCAGCGCATCGCTGTCCAACTTCACCGACGGGTACTCCACCACCAGATCACGTGCGCGCATCCGCGTCCTCCTCCATCCGGATCTTCGACGGCGTGGCCCCGGCGGCCCGCGTCGCCTTCTCCTCACCCTCATCGTCATCCGGTATCCCGACGAGATCCTCGACGTCGAAGAGACGGGCGACCGGCACATCCGTACTGCTGTGGGCGGCGATGGAGAACGCGATGCACACCGCGATCAGGGTGTAGGCCTCCTCGCCCTGCGGGATGCCGGACTGCAGCACCAGCAACCCGTACACCACGGAAGCGAAGCCCTTCGGCCCGAACCAGGCCGCCGCCAGCTTCTCCCTCCGGTCGAAGTGAGTGCCGATCAGCGAGATGAGCAGCGACGCCGGACGGATCAGGACGATCGCCAGGACGACGGTCACGTACCCGCCGACGGACAGGTCACCGAACAGCTGCGGCGTCAGCAGCGCGCCGAACACCAACAGGGCCGCGAACTTGCTCAGCTCCGCCAGCGCCTCGCCCAATGGCTCGAAGGCGTGTTTGGACTCCGGCGACACCGAGGCGAACACCGCGCCCGCGGAGAAGGCCGCCAGGTAGGGGTTGGCATGGGTGAGATGGCAGGTGGCGTAGAGGATCACTCCGGTCGCCAGCGGCAGCAGCGGCTGGAGCTTCGGCTCGGCTCCCAGCAGCCGGAACCGTACGAGCCCGTTCACCACCAGCGGCAGCACGACACCCAGCGCCAACCCGCCGGCCAACTCGGCCGCGATCTTCGACAGCGACGCCTCCGCGGCCCCCGAGGTGGGGCCGGCCGCAGCGATCAGCACCAGGACCACGGGCAGCGCCAGCCCGTCGTTGATCCCGCTCTCCACGTTCAGCAGCTGCCGCAGCCGCGCCGGAACCTCCTTGCGGCCCACGATCGCCGAGGCGAAGACCGGGTCGGTCGGCGCCAGCACCGCCCCGACCAGGAACGACGTGGTCCAGTCCAGCCCGGCCAGGAAGTGGGTGATCAGCGCCATCCCGACAAACGCCAGCGGCATGCCGAGCCCGAGGGCACGCGCCGGGTTCCGCCAGGCGCCGCGCAGGGCGGGGAACGACACATGCATGCCGTCCGTGAACAGCACCGCGAACAGCGCCAAGTCCGCCGTGACCGCGACGATCGGGCTGTCGGCGGTGATGTGGATCAGACCCAGGAAGCCGTCACTGACGAGCGCACCGGCAACGAGAAAGAGCAAGGACGTGGAGAGTACGGAGCGGGCCGCCAGGCCCGAGACCAGCACCGCAATGAGAAGTGCGACACCGAAGACAGCGATGAGCACCATGGATTACGCCCCCGATCAGCAAAGAGATTGATCCCTTGTTCGCCGACCAGGCTTCCCGGCACACCGAGAAGAACCTTACCCTTCCTTGATGTGTCTTTGACAGATCACTAACACGCACCGGACCGGAGCGAACATTGCCGGACCCCGGCAAACACCCTTCCCCGGCCCGACACACCGATCAGCCCAGTACGGCCGTGTCCGCATCGCGGGAGGAGAGGGATGGGCCTAGCCTGAACTTCAGGTGTGCCGGGAAGTCTGGTCGGCGGTTCGTCGCCTACTGCCCGGGAGCTTCCGGATGCCACACTCGTCTCCAGCCCCGAACCCCGACGAGCGCCAGGGAATCCTTGGGCCGGGCAGCAGGCTGCTGAACTCGTTCCGACGCCGCAGGAGCGCTACCGCGGGCCATGCCATCGTCCAGCTCCGCGGAGAGATCACCGGTGCGAACAGCGAGCGTGTCGGGAAGCACCTGCAGAAGGTCCTGAGCTCGCGGCCTGCGCTCCTTGAGATCGATCTCCGGGACGTGCGCTGCCTCAGCAGCGACGGAGCTGCGGCGCTTTTCGCGGCCCTGCGCGCGGCACAGAGGCAGGGAACCCGGCTGGTCGCCACTCATGTCCGCCAGCAGCCCCTCCACACCCTCAAACAGCTCGGGCTGGAGCGGGCCCTCGAGCTGTACGAAGGGAACGGACCGCCCGGTTCAGGCGGCGGCGCTCAGTAGCCGCTCCAACAGGTGAGAAGCGGTGATCACACCGAGCCGCGCTGTGGCCTTGCCCTCTTCCACGACCGCCGCCAGGGGGCTGCGGCCCTGAGTCATCAGGGTGGCCATGCTGGAGCCGCGCAGCGCTGTGCGGTCTGCTGTCGCGGGCCGCTGATCAGCGTTGGACTGCTTGCGCCAGTTCTCGATCTGCGTGGGCAGTTCGCGGGCCATGTAGGTGTAAAAGTCCCTCATCTCGTGCAGGCGGCGGGCGGTGGGAGTGTCCTTGCCCGCGGTGTCGATGCCCTCCTGGGCCGCGTCGAGCATCACGTTCAGCATCGCGTTCTGCTGGGACATGAGGGTGGCCCAGGCACCTTCGCGGAAGCGGTAGTGGTCGCGGCGGCTGCCGGGAGCTGGGACGCGCTTGACCAGCCCGATGGGGATGAGCTGCCTGATGGCGGTGGAGACCGCGCCGGAACTGATGGAGAGCTGCGCGCACAGATCGGCCGGGGTCATGGTGTCCTGCTCGGTGTAGAGCAGCGCCGTCATCACCCGGGCCGTGGTCTTCTGCATTCCGCCCTGGGCCAAGGTCAGGGCCAGCTTCTCGGCCGCGTCGCACAGGGTGACACCGTCTCCGTTTCGTGACCACCGATTACGGGACAGAGTCGGACGTCTTGCAGTCCCTCCTTGCGCGAGCCCCGGCCTCAGCCTGGGTTGGGGGCTGGCGGTTGCTGGAGGTGGAAGGTGAGCCCGCTGATTCGGCCTGATTGGATGACGGGACCGTGCTGAACGCCGCCGTTGATGTCGTTGTACACGGTGCCCCCGCGCGTCGCTGAGGTGGTGGCGAATCGCTGCAGCGAGGTGACTAGGACGCGCAGGTCGTCGCTGGTGATAGGCCCGGCTTCGACGAGCTGTTGTAGGTGGGCACGCCACTGCGCTCTGACATCGGAGGTGACCCGCTCGTCCTCTGTAGCGTCGGTAGTGAGCAGCCGGGTCCTTGCGTCGTCCAGGTCGGCGATTGCGGCGGTGTTCGAACCGGTATGTGCTAAGAACCGTCCGACAAGTTCACGGGCGTGCGCCCAGGAGTCGGTGACCATGAGGGAAACCAGTGTGGTTGCTCCCGACGCTGCGAGAGCGGCCAACTCGTTGTCCATCGTCTTCTCCTAGGTGAGTGGGGCCCTGGACGTCTCATCGGGCGCGTCAGTGTCGGAATTCGGCTCCTCGCCGTTATTCGGCGTGAAGGTCGTCGGCGGGTCGAAGCGGTGTAGCAGGTCCTCCGCTGTCTCGTGGCAGTTCTGCTGCTTGATGATGTCGGAGATCTGCTTGGCCAGCATCGCCCGCCGAACATCGCCCTCCCGAAAGCCCATGGTGTCGAAGAAGCCCGAGAGATGATCCGCAGCCGTCCGTTCCTGTGGAGTCGGAGCGGGGTCCGCCTCCAGGAATTCCGGAGCGGGGAGCTCGCTGGGCTGCTGTAGGAGGTTCTGAAGTCGCTCGGGGATGTCGGTGTCATTGGCTGCGGACGTGAGTTGCGCGAGCAGGGCGAGGTCTGCCACCGTCTTTTCCACGTGCTCCTCGTTCTTGGTGAGCCACCAGACCACCGCGCTGCCGGTGTCCTTCAGCACGTCCTCCCCCAGGTACTGGCGCTTGCTCTGCTCGTACTTGCGTTGGTGTTCCCAGACCGCCTTGTCCTTGCGTACTTTGGCGAGTCGGTCCAAGCGTTCCTGGTCTTGCTCGAGCAACGTGAGGTTGATGTTTTCCGCCATCGCCTGGAGGTGTCCCGTGGGGTCCGGGCACATACGACTCAGGGCACCGCTGAGCTCGTGCTGAACGAGTGAGGCTTGGCTCGGCTCCCGTTTTTCGGTGATGGCGCGGGCGCGGTTCAGGACTGCCTCGACGGCGAGTCCTGCCGGATTGAGGACGGGGGCGTTTTCAGGTGTTTCGACGAGATACCACCGTACAGTCGCCGAGAGGACGAAATTGTAGTCGTCCCAGAGGCTGGGCAGTGCCACTTGGCTGACGTGATATTCCGTGCGTTCCACGGGTGAGGCCGTGCGCTGTTCTTCGAAGCTGACCGGCATGGAGCCGCGGCGCAGCGAAGCGATCCGGAAGGCCGCTGCGGGGACAATGAGGAGGAGCACGGCCAGCGTCGGCCATGTCCACGTGGACCACCGTTGTGTCAGGCCGACGATGGTCAGCAGTAGGCCGCATAAGATGGTGAAGAAGACGGTTGTCGTCTTTTGCGCGGTCGTCACGGTTGAGTCCCCCTGGGTGATGCCAGCGGCGGGGTGGCTGGGCCGAGGCCCTGGGCCGCGCTGATCTTGTGGAGTAGCAGTTCTGTGGTTGCGACGGCGCGAGCGGGGCCTCCCGGAGCAGTGCGCTCGGCTTCGCGGGCGCTGGCGTACAGCGCGGCGAAGACCTCACCCCGCCTTTCCTCGCACCGCTCGGCCGCGCTGACGAGGAGGTCGAGTAGAAGCTCACCGTGGTGTCCGGTGTCGTCGGCCGCCCGGTGGAGCCAGCGTTCCGCGCGTGGCTGCCATATGGCTCGCGGTAACTTGGCCAGTACCGCATGCCAGCAGGTGGTCAGGGAGCGTTGTACCCCGTTCTCCTCCACCAGCGCTCGTGAGGTGTCGGATGAGTCTGTCAGCGGTACCGGATCGCAGGTGCGCAGGAAGATGCCGAGGTCGGGCGGCGAGAGGTCGGATCGTGCGAGGCGGTCGAGCAGCCTTCGGCGCAGTCGGCGGCTGCTGGCTACCAGGTCGCACAGCGCATGCAGGGCACGCGTGGTGTCGCGCTCACGCCGGGCCAGGTAGTACAGCCTGAGCAGGGCCTGATCCGGATGGCTGGCAGCAAGGACATCGGCGCAGATCTGAACGAGTACCTGTGCGAACTCTCCCCTGAGACGCCGGTAAGCACACCACTGATAGATCCTTTCGCGGAACTCTCTGCCGTGATCCGGATCATCAAGACCACAGGTGAGCGCATGGACGGCGGCCTCCAGCTGTGCCCTGCTCGCTTCCTCGGAACTCCATCGTTCGGCGAGAGAGGCCAGACCGTCCCCGCGCCCGGTCCGCAGATACTGACCGGCCATACGCGCCACCAAACCATCACGAAGGGCAGGGACGACGTGCGGATCGTTCAGCTCCACGACGCTCGCGGCCCACGTGCCGAGGTGCGGCCGCAGGTCAGGCATGTGGTCCCAGAAATGTGCGCGGACGGCGGAGTCGTAATCCAGATCCGTGAACCGCACGTGTCCGTCCGGCCCGGTATCGGCTGAGATCTCCGCGAACCGTTCAGCGAGGTCCTTGTGCTGGAGCAGCGGGACACTTTCTGACGAGGGGTCGAGAGTGCGCAGCAGAAGCTGGGCCGCCCGGTGGATAACGTCGGCGTGCGTCCCATGGAGCATGGAGACAGCAATCAGCAGTGCCCGCTGAGGAGCCTCGCGTAATCCGGCGACGAGTGCGGCGACTTCCTTCCGCCGGTCGTTCCGTGCTCTCTTGGCTGTCGCGCACCACTGTGCGAACCCTTCGCCCGGTCGAGCGGTCTCGCGAGCGCGGCGCACCAGGTCGGCGAAGTCCGCGATCTCCCGCATCGGCCTCTGCTCGGGCAGAAACTCGGTGACCGTGACGTCGGGCTGGATGTACTCCTCGTACGGCAGGCCGTGCATGCGGAGGTGCCGCCTGAGAACGTGCAGGCCGGGAGGTCGCCGGATTCCTACCCGGTAGTGCTGGAGGTCGGGGTCGAGGGTACCGCCGTGCGGCATGACGACGACAAGATGTGCGTGCTGTTCGTGGACGGCCTTGCGGAGGGCGGGGAGGTCGGCCCGTGCCGCGGACCACTGGCGGTCGTCGGCGGCGGACAGGTCCAGCAGCAACTGGTCACCGGTTTCGACCAGAGCGGGGTCGTGGAGGGACAGTTCGTCTTCCTCGCCGGGCAGAAGTACGTGGAAGACGCCGCTGTCCCGGTGGTATTCGCGCAGGAGTACGCGGGCCGCAGAGCTTCGGCCGCTGCCCGGGGCGCCGTCCAGAATGACGGTGCCGGTGCCGGCGAGTGTGGCGCGGGCCTTGCCCATGTTGAAGGGGTCGACCAACACGCGTCGCAGCCAGCAAAGCTGATCTTCGGCGACCCGCCGGAAGGCCGGCTTGTCCGAGTCCTGTAGTTGGGTGCCGACGTTGACGTAGATGTTGCCGGGGCCCGTGTGCGTGAAACCCTGCGGGTTCTCTACCCGTGTCCGGCTGTGCTGGTTCACCGGCCATCGTCCTCGCCTCGATCCGGCTCACCGAACCGATGCTGGATGTTGCCGTGGTTGTCGCCTTCGAAGTACGTCATCCCATCGCCCGAGATGTGCCGGTCGCCCGACACATGCCGGGAGTTCTGGTAGATGTGACCGCTGCCCGTGTGGACAGTGCCATGAGGGTCCTTCACGATGGTGCCGCCGACATCTCCGGTGAAGTCACGGCTCTGTACGGCTGTTCCGCTCACGTCCCCGATCGAGTTGGTTACGGTGTCCGACGCGGGTGACGTCTTGCCGGCTTGGGTCAGGTCGCACAGTCCCGAGACCATCTCGGCCGCGGCTTCCTGGAGCGCAAGTCCACGGACCTCAGCCACGCGCTGACAGTGCTGGAAGACACCGGCATGATCGTCCGAGAGCCGGACGCCTTCCACGGCAAACGCTCCGCCTACCGCATCGTCGAACCCATCCTGACCTTCTACCACGCGCTCATGCGCCCGGAGTGGAGCGACCTGGAGCGTCCCGGCCAGGCAGCCGCCGTATGGGAGCGCTCGCAGGCCACGTTCCGCAGCAAAGTCATCGGCCCCCACTTCGAACAGCTCTGCCGCACCTGGACCCGCTGGTACGCCAGCCCCGACACCCTCGGCGGACAGCGCACCCGCGTGGAATCCGGCACCGTCCCGGACCCGGCCGCCAAGACGAGTCACGAAGTCGACCTGGCAACCTTCGGCCGTGACGAGGACGGCCGCGAGGTCCTGCTGACCATCGGCGAGGCCAAGTGGAACGAGACCATGGGTCTGGGCCACCTGCAACGCCTGGACCGTATCCGCGCCCTGCTGCGCGCCCGGGGCGGTGTGCACGCTGAGCGGACCCGGCTGCTGTGCTTCAGCGGCGCCGGCTTCACCAGTGACCTGCGCGATCTCGCCCGTCGAGATCCCACTGTCCAACTCGTCGACCTGGACCGCCTCTACAGCGGAGACTGATCGTCCTCATTTCCTGAGGTTCGGGAGACGGTGCTCGCGTGTCGCCGGATCTCCTCGTGCGTACCGCGGTGAGGGGGATTGAGCTGCCAGGTCGGCCCGCAGTTGTCGGTGTGAGCTCGCGCGCTGGCGCGGCGGGCCTGTCCTTGATGGGCGCAGCAAGCGTAAACTGGACGTATGTGCTGCATGGTCAGGCTGTCAACTCTCAATCAGCCAGAAGTGCAGGGGCCGAAAAGCGCGGACTCCTTTACTCGGCTGATTTCGCTTGACCGTGACCTCGACCAACGGACTGGAGCACGCCGCTCAGACGCATTTGAGCTGGGGGTCAAGGGGTCGCAGGTTCAAATCCTGTCGTCCCGACCAGCATCATCGCAGGTCGGAGGCCGTTTCCGCGGGTAGCGGAGGCGGCCTTGACCATGTCCGGGCTGGGAGCAAGTGGGAGCGCTCTGGGAGCTCTCGTGCTCCCAACTCGCGGACGTGTCAACGGTGCCCGATTCGTCCGTCACTCGATCAGGTAGACCTACAGCGCCGTACCGCGCCCGCGTGCGCCGTCGTCAACCGCAGGCCCCCGGGGTCACCCGATCGATTCGGATGCTCTCTGCATCGAGAGGCGTAAGAACCCCTTGTCGGCTCTCGACCCCCTTTCGGGGTGGGAGCGCGGTGTCGTGCTCCCCATGCGACAGGGGGGAAGGTGTGGGCTGAGGGCCTCGGTCGGCCCGTTTCTGCAGGCAGCCGGGGCTCGGGTGTCCGGGTCGCGGGTTGCCTGCCGGGTCAAGGCGGGGCAAAGCCCCTTGGCGTCCGCGTGCAGATGGGGCACTCCCAGGGCGTGAGCGCCGTATCCGGCTCTGCGGCGCAGTGGCGAGACGGTCGACTGGGCGTCTCGGCGCGGAAATTGTGTGCCAAGCATGGGCTGACGGCTGTCGGTCCCGACAGGCGCGGATATGTCGGGCGAGCAAACTCAGCGGCTGTCAGGTCGAAGTGGCCCAGGAAAGCCCCCACGCCGAAGGCGTGTTCCGCGTAACTGGCCACGTCCTCGGTGACGTCTGCCTGGTCGCAAGTGCACGGGATGGTGATGGGTCACAACCCATGACATCCGGGGCGGGCTCGGTTGCCCACCGTCCTGGCTGTAGGGTCGGTCCTCGACGGGAGTCAATCAAGGAACGGCGGCTCGCCATTCGCCATCTGCCGCGCGGTTCGGCTCGGGGTGGACTCCGTGCCTGCTTCCCATCCCACACCGCCAACGCCAGCTCTGGCCTGGAACTGGTGCTCGTGGCCGGATAGTTGTTGGCCACCGGCCCACCATCCGAGCGCACACGAGCACGGCCGTGGGCAGGACACCGACGGCGATGCCCACCGTGATCGCGCCTAGGATGATTCGCTGCTGGAGCACGCCCGATATGACGGACGCTCGACACTGTGAACTGCACCAGCGCCCCGTCTTGGCTTAGTTGCTCCGCAATGAGCTGTGGATCGGTGCGGACCGATCGATGCGGTGGGCATCACGTTCCCGTCGGCTGAGCGCTCCGGATGGACTCCGGTTCGGACTGAACCCGGCGTACAGCCCGACTCGTCTGCGGCTCTTTATTTCCGCAGGTCAGAGGCCATTCCTTTAAACCAAGCAACCCGTTGGGGTCGAATCCGGGTCGATTTCAGGCCCTTCCGTCTCGTCCAATCCATCGGCGGACAGGAAGGGCATATCGCGCGCTTGTTGGTGTAAGTGCAAACGGAAACCTGTGGGCAGCGATGTGGGGGAGCCTCGGACGTACTCGAAGTATCGCCCGAGGTGTACTCTGAATGGGACTGATTCGACCCGTGTGCTGCGCGGCCTGGGCGGCGCTATCCGCATTCGGCAGTGGTGGCTCAGATGTGGTTTCGGCGGGCGGACTTTTCTTGTGTCCTGTCGCTCGATGCCGCGGTCAAGGCACTGGCGGGGCCCGGTCGAGCCACGCACCTCCAGCGTCGGCGTCACCAGGTACTCGACGGTCTCCCGCCCCGGATCGGCGATGCGATTGACGGAGAGGTAACGGATCTTGGCGAGGAATGCTGTTGTCGAACCTCGCCAGCGACAGGCCCCCTCGGGATGGACAGACCAAGTTCGAAGACGGGTGAGGCAGGTCGGGTCGTTGGCTACGAACACCTGGATCGGGCGGGGCGTGAGCGGCCCAACAGGCATGCAGTTGCGCAGGTCCGTTCGGTGTCCGCATAGGAAGGTGTGACGTGGAACGTTGTGGCCAGCCGTGATCACGGCGGCGGGAGGTGAGCATGGCCGCGCAGACGGCAGGGCGGACGTCACCCGCCGCACGCTGGGCGACGTGGTGGCGTGAGCGGGATCCGGGTCTGGCGGCGACGCGGCGGGCGGGGCGAACCGCGATCGTGATGCCGGCGCTGTTCGCGCTGTGCAGTGAGGTGTTCCACTCGTCGACGATGGCGAGCTTCGCCGCGTTCGGTTCGTTCTCCATGCTGCTGCTGGTCGACTTCAGCGGTTCGATGGTGAAGCGGCTGCGGGCGCAGGCAGGGCTCGCTGTGGCGTGGGCCGTGCTGATCTGCCTGGTGGCGCTGGTGGCGCGGCTGACCTGGCTCGCCGTCGTCACGACAGTGCTGGTCGGCTTCGTGGTCCTCTTCTCCGGTGTCGTCAGCTCGCTTCTCGGGTGCGGAGATGACTGTGTGGCTCGCTTGGATCGCGTACTTGAGATCGTCCTGGTCCGTGGCATCCCCGATGGGGATCGTGATGGTGGACGAGGGCGGTGTTGCCGTTTCGGTCACTAGCTGACCGAAACGGTAACCTTTGGTCATGAAGTCAACCGTGAGGCCCACCAGCGAGGAGATCGATCGTGCCCTGATCGACGTGGCGGCCTTCGTCTTTGCGCGGCACGGGTTCGCTCAGGGCCCCGTGCAGGCGATCGCTGACGGTGCCGGCTACTCCAAGGCGGCTGTGCTGAAGCGCTTCGGCTCGAAGGAGCGGATCCAGGACGCCGTGGTCGCTCGCGCGGAGGAACATGCCGCACGAGTGGCGGCTGCGGGTGAGGGCCTCCCGGTCGGGCTCGAGCGGGACGCCGCCCTGCTCGGTGCGCTGGTCGAGCTGATCGAGGAGTGGCCGGGGACTGGTGCGCTCATGGCCGGCGCCTTCTGGCTGACGCGAGAACCCGAGATCATGCAGCGCCTCTCCGGGGCGCAGCGCATGTTGATGGAAGCCTTCGATCCCGATGTCTGGACTGATGAGGAACGGCATGTGCGAGTGGTGTCCGCGATCGGTGCTGTGACCGTCACGATGATGGCGAACCGTGAGGCCAGGTGGACCGAGCGCACCGATGTGGTGATTGCCGCGGGCCTTGGCGCGCTGGGCCACAGGGGCAACGGCGATGCCGGCGTGGGTGATTGAGGCACTGCGACGGGGTAGATGGCGCTGCAGTACAGAACAACGGGCCCGGCGACCAGTGCGCAGCGCCGGCTGAGGCAATGCTGCGTCACTTGTACAGTTCGGCCGGGGCAGGGTGCCCGACGTGGCTCAAGGAGCCACTCGTCGTGGCTACCTGACCGCACCCGCCTGACAGTGACGACGGCTCAGGATCTCGGCTCGAAGGACTCCTTCCTCAAGAGGTTGGCCGGGGCGCCCACAGAGGAACACCGCAAATGGCCAGCGTCCATGCCCCCTTCTTTTTCTGTGGCAGCGCCAGCGCATCAGGAGGCGGCAGGTCCCCGTGCAGGCGGCACGGCGGCAGACAGGTGCTGCTACCGGTGCAGCCAGTCGCCGATCACGGTGTAGGCGTGTTCGCGGTGGCTTGCGGCGGGAGAGCAGGACGTCGTGGAGGGCGCCCGGGACGGGGACGACGGTGGTTTTGTTGCCGAGGCAACCCGACCAGCGGGCAATCTGGGCGACGTCCAGGACGGTATCGGAGCGGTCGCCGACCTCGGACGTGCGGTCGTCGATGGGCTGATCGAAGGGGGCGCCACCGCTCCGTGCCCAACCGGCGATCTTCATACTGGATACGGTGTTGCTGTTATGGTGCTGGCCGAGGAGGTGGACGTTCAGTGGCAGCAGCTGGTCCTATGCGAGCGACCACGGCATCGGCTCGGCGCCCGGGACCGGGGCGTCCGCCCGTGCCGCTGGAGCGCATCGTCTCCACCGCACTGCAGATCGTGGACGATGAAGGAGCCGACGCTCTCTCGATGCGGACGCTGGCCCAGCGCCTGGGCTCGGGCACGGCGACGCTGTACCGGCATTTCGACAACCGGGCAGCGCTGGTCGCCCATGTCGTGGACCGCATGTTCGGCGCCGTGGAACTGAATGGCGGCGAACTCCTCGCGATGGGCTGGCAGCAAGCGCTGCGGACGGTCGCGCACACCATGTTCGAGGCCCTGGCCCGGCACCGGAACGCGGCGCGCCTGATGGTCGAAGAGATTCCCCTGGGGCCGAACGCCATGGCGCTGCGGGAGCACTGTGTCGCGGCGCTGCTCGACAGCGGCTTCCCGCCGCGACTGGCCGCGCACGCCTTTGCCACCCTCTCCCGCTACGTCCTCGGATTCGCCATACAGGTCAACGGTCATGGCGGCGGGCAACTCGACGACGCACAACTGTCCGCCGTCTTTCAGAGCGTCGATCCAGCCTTGTTCCCGGCAACGATCACCGTCGCCGAGTCGATGCCCGTTCCGATCGAGGACGAGTTCTCCTTCGGACTCGAACTCCTTCTCAGCGGGCTCGCCCAGCTGCGCGACGACGTCTGACCAGGCAGGACGATGCGAACCTGAGGCCGCCCGCCTGCGGAGTCATCTCGGTCGGCACGGAGCGAGGCTGTCAGGGACTCGTGATCGACCCGCTGGCCCCGGCCAAGGGCGAATGCGCCGGCCGAACCGGCCCACCGGTGCCCGCGCGAGGAAGGCCGTCTGCGCCGGGCACTCAACGCTGCAGTGCCCGGGGCAGACGAGTTGAACAGCCGCTCGTGGTGCGCCTATGGCGATGCTGCGGAACATCCCCAGCGGAGTCTGTCCATCACTGCGCGGCGGCGGCAGGGGCACTGTGCTTCCGGGTCAGCCCCTTGAGGTCGTAGGCACGAGTACCCGCAGCCCCGACGAGGAGGCCGAGGACAAGCGCGATCACGGAGGCCAACACGGCACGCGTCAGCCCCGAATCCCAGGTGGCTCCGAAGTACAGGATCGAGCGCGTACCCAGATAGATCTGGTGCATGGGCTCGAACGAGCTGAGGAAGCGGACGAAGGGGGGCATGGCTTCCAGCGGTGTCGTACCCCCGGAGCTGGGGATCGACAACACGACGAAGAGGAAGAGGTTGACCACCATGCCCAGACTGCCCAGCAGGGCGAGAATCGCCTGAGCAACCACTGCGACGGCCGAGATGCTCAGCACGCTGAACAGCCACAGCTCCCATGGATGGTCCAGCGGCATGCCGATCCAGTCCGCGATCCCCAGATAGACACTGCTGACGAGCACCGCGACACCCGTCATGATTCCCCACTTCAAAGCAAGGGTGGCCAGGCGGCTGTGCCCCGAGTGCCTTTCCATGCGGTAGAGCGGACCGATCTCCGACGGAGTGAAACCGAGCTGGGAGTCGACGAGACTGGTGGCGATCATGGACCCCGTGAACCCGGCCAGCGCCAGCAGGAGGGCGTAGTAGGAGGCCGAGAGGCCGCCGCCGGTACCGTCGGGAACCTCCTTGGACGGCGTGACATGCACCAGCATCGGTTCGGACAGAACGATGCGTGCCGTTCCTGTGACGGACTGGCTGCCGGATGCCGCCTTGTCCCCGGCCTGTGTCGCAGTGGCGAGCAGCTGCTTGCCCACAATCTGGTTCGCCTCGGCCAGCGCCTGAGAAGCGAAGGAATTGACGACGGACACGCTGGAAGTGTTCGCGAGGGGATTGGTGTACACGGTGACCGCGGGCTGCTGTGCGGCCCCACCGGTCGCCGCGCTCTCCGTGAGAGCCACCAGCTTCTTGCTCAGGTCCGAGGGCAGAACGATTGTGCCGTAGAGCTTCCCCTTGCTCATGTCCTCCTTCGCTGCGGCGAGGCTGACGAAGCGTAGATCGAACTTGTCGTCATCGACCCCCTTGCGCAGGCTGTCGGAGATCTGCTCGCCGACGTCGATGCGCTGCCCCGATGGGCTGGTGGCTCCGGTATCGGCGTTGACGACCGCTACGGGAAAGCCGTTGAGGTCTTTGGCGGAGTTGACCGTGGACCCCAGATACAACGCTGCCAGGGCAGCCATGACCACGGTGACGATGACCGCCGGGGTCAGCCACAACCGCGGCCCCAGCCTGCTTCCTGCGGGCTCGTCGTCGTTCGTCATGGTGCGCACATCCCTTTGGGCGACCATTTCGGTTACTAGGTGACCAGGATGGTAACCGTGCTGCGTAAAGTCAAATACAAAGGTCCCCGGCACGGGTTCGGCCAGGGCACCGTCCAGGCAGTGGCGGATGCAGGTGGCTGTGACTGCTCGTGTCGAGGACCACATGGCGCTCATCGGTGCGGCCGGCGCCGGACGGCCTGAGGGCTTAGAGCGGGATGCTGTGGTTCTCCAGGCCTTGAGCGGTGTGATCGCGACGTGGCCGTGAACTGGCACGCTCATCATCGGCGCCTTGGCCATCATGACGACGGTCACGGCGTGCCGTTCGTTGCATGTGCCGTGCGCGGCAGCCAGACGTTCCACGACTCCCGGCTCCCGCGTCAGCAGGGGCCTTTCCTGTGCGGCGAGCGCAGTTGGGCATCATGCCGCTAGAAGCGGAGTGCCCCTTCGGGCAGATCCCGTTCAGCAGTGAGCGGCAGCTCCAAAGAGGTGAGCATGTCCCGGTACCGCTCGGCCAGTTGAGAGGGGAGCTTTCTGCTGAACACCACCAGCTCCCGGAAATAGCCGGGCCCGATTCGCCGGGCGTGCCTCGACCAGCGCAGCGGCACCGCGTTCTCCGGAGTCACCGTCACACCGATCCCCTCGATCGCGAACAGGAGCGCTGCGGAGACCTGGCCCGTGCGGGCGACGGCGCGCGGCGTGAACCCGAGGTGCCCTGCCAGGCGGTCCACCACCTCGCTCATGCCCTGTTCCTGCTCGTAGAGCACCCAGTCGGCAGCGGCCAGTTCGGCCGGGTCAGCCGCTGCCCCCGCCGGGTATTCGGCCGAGCCGGCCACCACCATCTCCTCATATCCCAGGGAGATGACGGGCCCCTCCCACGGGTCGGGCCGTGGACCGACCGCGATGTCGCCCTGGCCACTGCGCATGGCCTCTTCGAGGTCCCGACGGTGGGAGTAGTCGTGCAGTCTCAGCACGGTGGAGGGGTACGTCGAGTGCCAGCGCGCTGCGGACGGCGGCAGGATCCCCGAGGCGACGGACCGTACGGTCAGGACGTGGACGTCGCCCTGACGGCCCTCCACCACCTCGCGCACCGAGTCCTGCGCTTCCTGAACCGCACGGACGACGTCCTGCGCACGGGGCAGAAAGACACGGCCCGCGGGAGTCAGCGTCACCCCTTGCCGGCCGCGCTCCAGCAGGACCGCGCCCAGCTCCTTCTCCAGGGCCCCGATCTGCTGGGACAGCGAAGGCTGCGTGACATAGAGCCGCGCAGCCGCTCCGCTGAAGGAGCCCGCCTCCCAGACCGCGAGGAAGTACTCCAGCTGACGTAGCTGCATGTGATCAAGTTACGTGGTGCCGTACTGCTGTGCTGAGGGGTGTCACCTGTGCGTCATGCCATGAGTGCGACCCTGCTGTCCTTGCGGGTGAGCCGGGACAGCAAGTAGTCGACCTCGGTGCGGGCACGCGCCGAGAGCACGGCCCCGGGCTTGCGCTGGGTGTCGGAGGCCAGGATTCCGCGGCGCTTCATGACGTACTTGCGCACGGCCAGGCCGATGCCCGGTTGCTGTTCGTAGCGCAGGAGGGGCAGGTGGGCGTCGAAGACGTCATGGGCGGCGTCACGGTCGCCGGCCGTGGTGTGGCGCACCACGTCGACGAGGAGTTCGGGAACGCAGTAGCCCGTCATCGCTCCGTCGGCTCCGCGTTCGGTCTCGAAGTCCAGGAAGAGGCCGCCGTTTCCGCACAGGATCGACAGGCGGGGCATCGCTCCATCGGCTTCGAGTTGCCGGAGTGCGCTGATCTTCTCCAAGCCCGGCCAGTCCTCGTGCTTGAGCATCACGCAACCTGGCGCGGCGTTCGCGATGCGGGCGATGACGGCAGGGGACATGACGACGGAGAACGACAGCGGATAGTCCTGGATCACGAACGGCACGTCCGCGCCGATGGCGCCCGCCGCTCCCTCGTAGTAGTTCACGATCTGGTCGTCGGTACGCAGCGTGTTCGGCGGGGCGATCATGACGCCGTGGGCGCCGGCTGATATGACGTCGACCGTGAGAGCCCGCATGGCGGCGTAGCCGGAGCCGGAGACGCCCACGATGATCGGCAGATCGGTGCGGTTGATGACGTGCTGGACGATGCGCACGCTTTCCTCGTGGGACAGCTTGGGTGCTTCGCCCATCTGACCCAGGAGGGTCAGTCCGGTGACGTCGGCGTCTTTGTAGAAGTCGACGAGTCGGCTGAGTGAGTCGAAATCGATTGCGCCTTCCTCGTCGAAGGGCGTTGGTGCGATGGCGAAAACGCCATTGATGTTGCGGTCCAGGGGTGCCATTGTTCTGCCTCCTCAGAATTCCGATGTCTTTTTCAGAGGCTGGCGATGAGTCCGCCGTCGACGCGAATGACCGAGCCTGTGATGTAAGAGGCCTGGGCGCTTGCGAGGAAGGCGACGGCGGCGGCGTATTCCCGCGGTTCGCCGTAGCGGCCCACAGGGATCGACGCGACGCTCTCGGCGGACGTCTCCGCGACGGACTTGCCCTCCCGGTCGGCCTTGGCCTGGTCGAGGAACTTGGTCCGCTGGGTGCCGATCCGTCCCGGAACGACCACGTTGCAGGTGACACCCTCGGCCGCGACTTCCCGGGCCAGCGTCTTGGACCAGCCGAGCAGGCTGCCCCGCAAGGCGTTCGACAGCCCCAGGTTGGGGATGGGGGCGATCACCCCCGAGCTGGTGCTGGTGATGATCCTGCCCCAGCCGCGGCTCCGCATCAGCGGCACGACCCTGTCCGTGATCGCGATGACGGACAGCACCATGGACTGGAAGTGCTGCAGCCAGAGTTCAGGGTCCTGCCCCGCAACCGGCGAGGGCGGCGGCCCTCCCGTGTTGTTGACCAGGATGTTCACCGGACCGAGCGCCCCTTCGACTGCCGCGATGTGTGGGTCGATCGCGCCCAGGTCCGCGAGGTCCCATTCCAGGGGCACGGCTTTCCCGCCCGCGTCGGCCACCGCCTCGGCGGTGCGCTCGGCGGCCTGCGGGCTGATGTCCGCGACGGCGACAGCGGCCCCTTCCGCGGCGAGAGCCTGGGCGATCGCGCCGCCGAGGCCCCCACCTCCGCCCAGCACGAGCGCGGTCTTGCCCGAAATTCCCAGATCCACAGCTTCGCTCCTTGGGCGGTGGCCCCGTTCGTCGTTTCCAAATGACACTGCCATGAGGTCGTGATCGGTCTCCAATAGGAATCTCTCGCGACATGCATAAGGGATGCCTATGCGCCGCGAAGAGGGAATAGGCGTTGCCGGCGTGCAAGATGAGGTGGGGAACAGGGCCGTTTCGGCCCGTCAATTCCCGACGCATGTTCATGGCCGTAACTGGAGGCCCCTATGTCCTTTCCGGAAACCATGCAGGCCGCGGTGCTGGGTGAGCCCGGCGCCCTCGCCGTCGCGACGCTGCCCGTGCCGCAGGTGGGACCGGAAGACGTTCTGGTACACGTCCGCAGGGCGTCCCTGTGCGGAACGGACTTGAAGATCCGCAGTCGGCACTTCTTCAAGGACGGCGGCCCGGCCGCGGGCGAGTTCGTACCCGGCCACGAGTACGCCGGCGTCGTCGCCGCGGTGGGCAGCGCCGTGGACGAGCTCCGGGTCGGCGACCGGGTGGTGACGGAAGCCCACCGCGGCTGCATGCGCTGCGCCAACTGCCTGGCCGGGGCCTACACGGACTGCCTCAACTACGGCCTGCGGCACACCGGGCACCGCGTGCAGGGGATGACCGTCAACGGGGGCTTCGCGGAGTACGCGCTCAACCACGTGGCGACCCTCCATCGGTTGCCGGACACCGTGGACTTCGACGCCGCGGTCGTCCTCACCACCGTGGGCACCGTGATGCACGCCTTCGACGTGCTCGACACCCTGCTCGTCGGATCTACGGTCGCTGTGATCGGTCCCGGACCGATAGGTCTGCTCGCGGTACAGGTCGCACGTGAGCTCGGGGCCAGGACCGTAGCCCTGGCCGGCACGCGGGAAGCCAGGCTCACCATCGGCAAGTCCTTCGGCGCGGACCTGGTCGTCAACTCCCGTGAGGAGGACGCCGTAGCGGCGGTTCGGGAGGCGACAGACGGGATCGGCGCCGACATCGTCCTGGAGTGCTCCGGCGCCCCGAGCGCGGTGGACGACGCACTGCGCATGGCCAAGCGGTCCGGGAAGGTCGTCCTCGTCGGCTTCTTCGAAGAGCCCGTACAGGCCGACCTCAACCACGCCGTGATGAACGGCATCTCGATCCAGACGGTCCGTGGCGAGGGCACGGGTTCGGTGGCCCGCGCCGTGGGCCTGGCCGCCCGGGGTCGGCTGCGCACCGCGGAACTGGTCACCCACCATTTCGGGCTGCCCGACGTCGCCGAGGCGTTCGACACCTACGCCGAGCGCCGGGGCAACGCCATCAAGGTCATGCTTGACATCTCCGAGGACCCGGAGTCCACCAGTGACCGGTGACCGAGAGGGCACCGTGCCCGACGCCCTGGCAGCCGGGCGGGAGAAGGCAGCGGCCGCCATGGCCGATGCTGCCACCGCCTGGCTGAACAGCCTGAGTGAGGACCAACTCCCGCTCGCCGCCTACAAGTCCCCACTCCACCCGGATGCGGAGGCCGAGAGGCAGCGCTGGTTCTACACCCCCACCGAACACGGCGGGCTCGCCATCCGAGACCAGAACGCCCGCCAACAGAGCCTGGCCATGCGGCTGGTGGCGACCGGACTGTCCATCCCGGGCTACGCCACGGTCACCACCGTGATGGGACTGGAGAACGTCCTGGACCAGCTGGAAGGGTGGCGGGTCCACTGGGGCCGGCAGCGCGGGCGGGACCCCGGCCTGTACTGGCTGAGGATCTTCGGCCGCCCCGGCGACCGTGTCTGGGCGTGGCGGTTCGGCGGCCACCACATCTCCCTGAACAACCTCGTCGTCGCCGGCCGGCTCGTCTCCACGACCCCCTGCTTCATCGGTGCCGACCCGGCCACGACCGAGCTGATCGGAGGCACCCTGCGGCCCTTGCAAGGCCCTGAGGAGACGGCCCGTCAACTGGTCCGCAGTCTGGACACGGGCCAACTCCAAAGCGCCCTGCTCCACCCGTCCGCAGTCTCGGACATCGTCTCCGGCAACCGCCCACGCGTCGAACACGGCGACACGATGATGCACATGCAGGACCTGTGGCGCGGCCGGTTCGCCGACCCTGAGCTGTACCGGCTCGTCAACGACATCGACCGCCGGGCGGAAGCGGGCAGCGGATACACCGAGAACGATCACGCGCGCGTGGCCATCACGATTCCCCCCAAAGGCATCAGCGGTCGCGACCTGAACAACGAGCAGCGGCACCTGTTGCGCCGGCTCGTCACCCTCTACACCGGACGGGCACCCGAGTTCCTCGCAGACGCCTACGACACCCACTACGGCTCTGACACCGTCCTCGACGCGGTGCATTTCGGCTGGGCGGGC
Organism: Streptomyces sp. NPDC059679; assembly: GCF_042734105.1. Classification (NCBI taxonomy): domain Bacteria; kingdom Bacillati; phylum Actinomycetota; class Actinomycetes; order Kitasatosporales; family Streptomycetaceae; genus Streptomyces; species Streptomyces sp. NPDC059679. Next base: position 19,088 of record NZ_JBHWES010000110.1, read on the forward strand.
AGCACGGACGCCGGGGAACCCCACTACTACCGGGTACAAGACCCTCGCGTCCTCATCGAGTACGACAACACACAGCGGTACGCCAACCACGCCCACTCGGTGTGGCGCGACCTGACCTCCGACTTCGGACTGGACGTACTCGCCGAACACCGCGCACACATCGCACACGAGTAGGGCCTACTCGGGGAGCGCCGTACTCAGGTACGGGCGGCAAGCCTGGCTTCGACGCCGTCGAGAAGCGACTGCAGTCCGAAGGACACATAGGGGCGAGGGGTGTCTGCGAGGGCGGCGCCGATCGCGAACGTGACGACGCTCCGGGCGGCTTGCTCGGCATCCCGCCTGCTGAGGCCGGACGCCTCGCAGACCGCGAGCAGGTGCTCGTCATGGCGGTTTCTGGCCGGGCCGTCGAGAGGCTGGATGGTCATGGCGGCCAGCAGCCAGGGGTGCCTGAGAAGCATCGAACGCAGGTTGTCGGCCATGGCCAGGAGGGCCGGACGCCATGCGAGGCCGTCGAGCGCGGGGAGGGGTGTCCGCCCCCAGACGGCGTCAGCGGCCAGCAGGAGCAGATCGTGTCGGCTTTTGATGTGCCAGTAGAGTGCCGCCGCCGTGATGCCGAGACGGCTGCCGAGTCTTCGCATGGTCAGACTCTCGATGCCGCCCTCGTCCAGAAGGGCGATGGCCGCCTGGATGATCTGCTCCTGGTGCAGGGCGTCGCGGGGCATCCCCGCGGTAGTCGGCATGGGACTGCTCACGGCACTCTCTTGCTGTAGGAACGAGGCCGCGGTGTGCGGCTCTGAGGGCGCGTGACCATCGCGCCGACGAGGACGGGGTGTCGTGCGCGTCGGCGCGCGGTTCATGCGTGGTGGGGGAAGTTGCGGTATGTCAGCCGGGAGAGCCCGCGGGCCTGATGCTGCGCAGCAGCCGCTCTCCGGACTCGCGTAGCTGGTCCTTGACCTCGTCGAGGCCGGACGCGAGCAGGGCGTGATCGCGTTTGCGCCAGGTGCCGGCGACCATCACGGCTTCGATGTTGGCGATGTCGGCGTGCAGGACCGTGGCGACCGGGTCGTGCGCCGGCCACAGGTTGAGCGCCCGGGCGTCGACGGCGACCAGGTCGGCCTGCATGCCCGCCTCGATCCGGCCCACCTTGTCTGCCAGGCCCAGTGCCTTCGCTCCTTCGACCGTGGCCCAGGCAAGTGCCTGTTTGCTGGTGACAGACGGTGTGTTGGCGTACATGCTGGTCGTCTGCCGGTGGTGGGCGTGGTCCAGGCTGCGCTGATGGGCCAGAGCGATCCGGGCGGCGGTGAGGACCGTGCCGGGTACGGCGGTGTCGATGTCGGTGCCCAGGGAGGGTGCCGCGTCCAGGCTCAGCAGGGATCCGGTGATGGGTGTGCCGTGACCCTGGCCCAGTTCGTTCTCCGGGGTGGTGGTGAAGGTGACGCCCGCCTCGACCAGCGCCTTCAGCCAGTCCTCGGGCAGGTCGGCTCCGTGCACGACGTTGGTCAGGGGGCTGAACAGCCCGGCGTTGCGCACGGCTTCCCAGCCGGGCGAGGGTTCGCCGCCGCTCTGGTGCATCGAGACCACGAGGCCGCGTTCCGCGCCGGCTCGGAAGTCGGCCACTGCGGTCTCGGCGGAGGAGTATTGCGGCCCCTGGAGGGCCATGCCCAGGGTGAGGAGGCCGTAGTCGCGGACGGGGCCGTCGAGCAACCGGTCGATCTCGGCGAGCGGGTGGGGTGTGTCCGGCGCGCGGTAGGGCGTGCCGTGCAGGAAGACCGCGCGGATCCCGGCCTGGACCAGTCCCTCGACGGCCGCGTCGGCGTGCTCGGGCGACAGGGCGTTGTGACACCAGTCGCCGAGGGTGGTGGTACCGCAGTTGAGCTGGTTCAGGGCGCCGGCGAGATTGCTGATGTGCATGTCGGCCGGGGTGTACTGACCGACGCACTCCCCGTGCAGGTGGGTGAGGTACTCCATCAACGTCCAGTCGGCGCCCGCGGAGCGCAGCGCGGTCTGCCAGGTGTGCAGATGGGCGTTGACCAAGCCGGGGATGACGATGCGGCCGGAGAAGTCGACGACCTCGGCATCGGGCGCCTCGACGGTTTCGCCGACGGCGGCGATGGTCTCGCCGTCGACGAGGATGTCGACACGCTCGGCGTCCGGCCGGTCCGGCGTCATCGTGATGACCTGCGCCCCGCGCAGCAGTATGCGGCTCATTCAGTGGCCCCCGAACCGAGGGAGGTGCGGCTCTGCTGGGACATGGTGCGGCTCCTTACCTGGGGCGTCATTGCCCGCACGGCGGCTTGTGTGGGGGTGAGGAAATCCCGAGTGGCGATGTGCCCGATGTAGCCGTCGGGACGGATCAGCAGCAGAATGTCGCCGGTCAGGCCGTAGGCACTCCGCAGCGTGTTCTCGGGGTCGGAGAAGGCGAGGCCGTCGCCCGCGGCCGATCCGACAGTGAGCCGCTTCAGCTGGGCGCCCGTCGTCGGCCAGTCGAGGAGTTCGAGGTCATGGGCGGCGCCGGGGCCGTAGGCGATGGCGGTGAAGTGCGGTCCCTGGAAGAGGTCGAACAGGCGGGTCTCGGCTCCGTCGGCGCCGAGCAGTCGGGCGTCCGGGGCGCGGTCGCCCACGTGCAGCGTGCTGGTGCCGCTGCTGTCGGCGGGGGCGAGCGGGCCGCCGTAGTAGGTCAGGGCGAGCTGCTGCTCGTCCTTGCCGCGCTTCATGCTGGAGGGGGCGAGCTTGGCGAGGCCGCCCCACTTCTCCGTGGACAGTCCCAGGACCCCGGCGGCGATCGGCTGCCGCTCGGCCTCGTAGGTGTCCAGCAGGGCGGGGTCGGCTCCGGCGAGGACCTGGCCGAGCTTCCAGCCGAGGTTGTAGCCGTCCTGCATACCGGTGTTCAAGCCCTGGGCACCGGCCGGGGTGTGGACGTGCGCGGCGTCGCCGACGAGGAAGACACGTCCGCGGCCGTAGTGCTGCGCGAGACGGATGTTGGGCCGGAACACGGATTTCCAGTGGATCTCGTGCAGCTGGATGTGCCGGTTGCGGGTGTGTGAGTGGATCCGGTCGATGATGGCGCCGATCTCCTGGGGCGGCTTCTCGTCGGGCGTGAGCCGGATCATCCACTGGAACATGTCGCTGTGGGGGATCGGGCAGGCGCCGATGAGCTTGCCGCCGAGGCCGGGCCACATGTGCCACCGGTTGCGGGCCAGGCCACTTACGGAGGCATCCACGATCAGCACGCGGTCGGACTCGTCCGTCGTCCCGACAAAACCGATGTCGAGCTGCTTGCGCACCGCACTGGAACCGCCGTCGGCCCCCACGGCATAGCGGGCGACGATCTCCTCGACCCCGTCCGCGCCCACCACCTTGGCGACCACCGTGTCCTCGTCCTGCGTCAGCTCGGTCAGTTCCTTGCTGAACTCGACCTCGCGGCCGAGCTCACTGAGCCGGGCGTGCAGGGCGCGGTCCGTGCGGAACTGCGGGATCAGCCAGGTGTTCGGGTACGGGACGTCCGGGGTTGCCTCTTTGTGGGGGAACATCTTCCACGGCACACCGATGGGCCCTGCATGGATCCCGAGCTTGGGATAGATGTCGCCGCCGGCCAGCACGTCGTCGAGAGCGCCGAGGTCTTCGAGGACTTCGAGGCTGCGGGGCTGGATGCCCTTGGCGCGCGAGCCGTCGAAAGCGTGGGGGGACCTGTCGACGATCCGGACGTCGAGTCCGCGGCGTACGAGGTCGATCGCCAAGGCGGAGCCCGCGGGGCCGGCACCGATGATGAGTACGTCGATGGCCTGCGGGCTGGTCATGAGTCGAGCCTTTCGGTGTGTGCGGACACGAACGAGACGAGCTGATCGGCGACGCCGCGAGGCCGTTCGAATGGTGCCATATGCCCGCATTTGTCAATTACATGGTGTTTCTGAGGCTTCAGCAGGGCGCGTGCCGTGTCGAAGTGCGCCAACGGCGTGACGTTGTCCTCGTCGCCCCACAGCAGCAGTGTCGGAATGCCCAGGGCTCCCGTCCGCCGGAAGAGGTCGTCACGGCCGGCGACAGGCAGGTGCTGCAGGGTGTCGAAGACCGCATACAGCGAGCCCTCGAAGCGGAAGGCGTCGAGGACCATCTCGGTCAGTTTCGCGCCGAGCTCGGGATCGCGGACGTTATGCCCGAGGTGCCCCTGGAGCAGCTGAAGGCCGCGACGGCGGGCGACCACTCCGGCCAGCAGATCGCTGCGCAGCAGCCGGTCGGGGGAGGCCAACCGCGGCTTCGCGAGACCGGCGGGTCCGACGATGGTGAGAGTGGACACCGACGAGCGGTACTGGGCGGCGTACGTCATGCTGACCAGCGCGCCCATGGAGGTGCCGACCAGGTGCAGGGGCCGTGCCGTCAGCTCGAGCCGGTCCGTCAGCTCGGCCAACTGCCGCGTGAACAGCGTCTCGTCGTATCGCGCCTGTACCCGGTCGGAGTAACCGCGGCCGTAGGCGCTGCAAGTCAGCGTGCGCAGCCCGCGGGCGTGCAGCTCGCTGACAAGGCCGTCCCAGTAGAACAGCGGGATGGTCAGACCGCCCGCCATCAGGACCACATCCCCGTCCTCGGGCCCCGTCAACTCGTAGTGGGTGACGCCGTCGGACAGCTCGATGAAACTGCCGCGCAGCGCCTTGCGCGAGTCGGCGGTGAGCTTGCGGTCCTCGCCCGAGGCGACGAAGTACTTCATGGAACGGGCCTCCTTGCCCTCAGTGCGTGGGGGTGTCGGCCCAGGAGCCGAGGAACTTCGCGATCGCGTCCGCGACCCACTGCGGTTCCTCCTCCGGCAGCAGATGTCCGCCGTGGGGGTGGACGAGCTCCTGGGCGCCTGGGACGTCTCGGGCGAAGTGCTGGCCGTCGATGCCCGCGCTGCGCAGCACCAGCGTGGGCACCGTGATGCGCGGGATCTGCGCGCTGCGGTCCGGCTGGTCGGTGTTGCAGAAGTCGACGAAGGCCGAGCGGTTACCGGGGCGGCTCATGAGCTGATGGGCGCGGTCCACCATGGCGTCGTCCACGATCCGCGAATGCGGCCCGACGGCCTCGCGCAGGTTGCGCTCGATCGCCCCGCGCGGCATCACCCGCCTCAGCAGGGGCCGCACCAGCGGGTTGCGGGCCAGGCGCATCCCCGCGGGCACCGTCTTCTCCGGGTAGCCGGTGGCATTGACCAGCACCAGGCCGGTCAGCCGCTCCGGATGATCCAGCGCGACGTTCCAGGCGATGTTGCCGCCCAGGGAATTGCCGCCCACCGCGTAGCGCGGCACCCCCAGCGCCTCCACGAAGCCCGCCAGCGTCGCGGCGTACGCCGGGACGCGGTAGTCGCGGTCCTTGCGTGGGCCCGTCAGTCCGAACGCCGGCAGGTCGGGGCGGATGACATCGAACGAATCCGACAGCAGATCCGCCGCGCGGTCGAAGTGCTGCAGGGATGAGGCACTGCCGTGCAGCAGCACGAGTACCGGGCCCTGCCCGGCACGCTTGTAGTGCATCCGCAGGCCGTCCACCTCGACGAACCGGGAATCGGGCTGGGGCTCAGACCAGGTACTCATAATGGCTACACTGTTACCGATAAGGGGGCGTGTCAAGAGGTCGTGTCAGGAGGCGGCCCCCGCGTGTTACGACCACGGTGCTCTTGAGCGAGGAGATGGATCAGTTGGTGCGCCGCGCTGCCGGTCGTCCACCGGTCCGGCCGGACCGGATCGTCGCCATGGCGCTGCGGATCGTCGACGAGGAGGGAGCGGAGGCGCTGTCGATGAGGGCCCTGGTCGAGCGCCTGGGCTCGGGTACGGCCCGCTGACCCGCCGGGAGAGCTGGACTTCCCGCCGGAAGCGCGCACGGAACTCATCATCTGCGGCCTGCGCAGGATGCACGACCTTGACGGCGACACGCTCGCCAGCGGCCGTGACGGCGGCATGCACCGTGCCTATACCGCCAGATCCAGCCGTACCGCGACACGGTAGGGCCCCACCCGGCGTGGATCGCCGGGCTGTACCGGCTGAATACAGTTGGACACGGTGGCTCCCCCCCCAGGCGGCTCACGGCGATCATCGGCCGCAACAATGGGCCGATCGTATCGACGTAATGCACCACGCGGCTCAAGTGCTATAGCCCACCCCGGCCGTGTGCCCGCTCGGCCGTGCCGGAAGGGGCGCAGTGTCACAGGCGCGCGGCAAACGAGATGATCGCGCTACACTCAACCGCCGTTGGGCCGCCGCAGGATCGAGTGGAACGCCTGGCCGAAAGAGGTCACCGTCAGACCTTCTGCAATCCTCGGCGGGCGGGCATAGGTGTCCCAGGTCTCGGTGAACCGAGCGTGACGCGAGAGGGACTGGACTGTCTTCGGATCGTGCTGACCTGATCCGCCGAGCCTGGACGTGTAGAAGCTCTTGAGATCGTGGAAACGGGCGCGGTCAGGGAGACCGGCCCGGGCGACAACCCGTTGCCACTTCTCGTTGAAGTCACTGCCCTGAACAGGCCGCCCGTATCGGTTTGTCACGATGAGCCCTTCGTCGATGGGCTCGACGTGGCCCCGAGCCCGTCGCTTGCGCGCTGTGTCCTGGGCGACCGGTTCCGGCTCGCTGAAGTGAGCCACATGGGTCGCCAATTGCTCGATCAGGAAATGATCCACAGGCAGGGTCGCGTAGCTGGCCTTCGTCTTGAGAGGCGCGGTCTTGCCGCGCTGACGCTGTTCTTGGACGTAGAGGAGATCCTCATGCCAGCCCACGCACACCCGTGTCAGGCACAGGGCTTCGCCGACACGTAGTCCTGCGCATGCGCCGAGCCAGACCAGGATTTCGTAGCGCGGCTCGATCGCCCGCATGGCCAGGGCGGCTGCGGCCACCTGCTCGGCAGTTTTGCACAGCTGTTCATGGCCTTGTGGGAGTGGCGCGGGTGGTGTCGCTGTGTGTCAGCACGCGAACCGTCACCAGATCCCCGACTCCTGTCCCTCGGGATGCAGATTCGACGACTCAGGGAGGGCCGGGGATACAGCTTGGAACAGCTCGCTGAGCGCAGCGGATTGAGTTTCCGTGGACTCATCTATATCGAACACGGGCAGCGCAGTCCCAGCGTGCCGACGCTTCTGGATATCGCTGCTGGCTCGATGTAGAGCCGGGAGAACTCGTCAACCACATTGCCCGGGAGGATTCCGGCAAGTCCGAGTCTCAGTAGTCCGGAGAGGCAAATTGAACGTCCGCAATCTTCCATGGAGTGCGGTGGGCTCGTAGGGGCTGTTGGGTGTCGATTCCTCCGAGGATCCCAGCAGGCGGTGCGTGTGGACCCGCAGAGGCGCCCAATCCGTGCCCATCGCCTGACGGCGTGTGCAGGTACCGTCCTGCAGTCGGCTGCGTCGGCCGTGAGGGTCCGCCATCTTCTTCCAACCGCGTGCCCGCATGACGGTGTGCCGCTCGAGAAGTCATCGCCGCAGGTGAGCGAGGTGCGGTCAGTTCGCTGGGATCATGTCCTGCGTGATCGTGTCCTTGTTGTACAAGGTG
>NZ_JBHWES010000111.1:0-26110 GCF_042734105.1 Streptomyces sp. NPDC059679
GTCACACCGGTCTGACCGCGGCGACCACCGACATCGTGTGCTTCTGCGACTGCGACGCCTCGCTCGACCCCTCCTCGCTCGTCCCCTTCGTCCGCGAGGTCCGGGCCGGTGAGGCCGACTTGGTGCTCGGCCGACGCCGCCCGCAGAGCCGGGGTGCCTGGCCCGTGCACGCCCGGGCCGGCAATCTCGCGCTCGCGCGGATACTGCGCCGTCGCACCGGGCTGCGGCTGCGCGACCTCGGGCCGCTGCGCGCCGCCCGCCGCGAGGCGCTGCTGGGCCTCGGGCTCACGGACCGGCGCAGCGGCTACCCCCTCCAGATGGTCGTACGGGCCGCCGACGCCGGATGGCGCATCGCGGAGCACGACGTCCCGTATCTGCCGCGCACCGGGGCCTCCAAGGTCACCGGCACCTGGCGCGGCACCTGGCAGGCGGTGCGCGATATGAGCCGGGTCCTCGGCGATCCGGCCGCACCGGGAGGAGGTCCTCGGTGACCACGCTGCTCGTCATCGCCAAAGAGCCGCGGCCCGGGTGGGTCAAGACACGGCTGACACCGCCGTTCACCGCCGGTGAGGCCGCGTCCCTCGCTCGCGCGGCCCTTGCGGACACCCTGGGCGCGGTGGCGGCGGCCCCCGCGTCCCGTCGTGTCCTTGTGCTCGACGGGACGCCGGGCCCCTGGCTGCCGCCCGGCTTCGACGTCGTACCCCAGTGTGCGGGCGGGCTGGACGAGCGGCTCGCCGACGCCTTCGCCGGATGCGACGGCCCCGCCCTGCTCATCGGCATGGACACACCCCAGGTGACGCCCGAGCTCCTCACCGTGGACTTCGCCGACTGCGACGCGTGCTTCGGCCCCGCCGAGGACGGCGGTTTCTGGGCCCTGGGTCTCGCCGAACCGGATCCCGGCCTGCTGCGCGGTGTGCCCATGTCCACGGCCGCGACCGGTGCCCTGCAGCGGGAGCGGCTGGTCGACGCAGGTCTGCGGGTTCGCGATCTGCCCCGCCTGCGCGACGTCGACACGGCCCGCGACGCGTGGGCCGTCGCCGCCGAGGCGCCGCACGGCCGGTTCGCGGCGCGGCTGGCCCGGCTTACGGCGGCCACGCGTCGATGAGTACGTGCCGGTTGGCACACCGTCAGTCAGTGGACGCCGGCGGCCGCTGTTTCGCGGCCCTGCGCAGCCGCAGGACCAGCAGCAGTGCCGAGCTGCCGAAGAGGACGGCCGTGATCAGCAGCCACCGGGCCAGAAACCGGTCGCCGGAAAGCCCGGTGACGGACCGATAGCGGTCCGCCATCTGTCCGCTGATCAGTGGAAACCACACCAGCAGAAACAGCCCGGACAACGCGGCCGGTACGCGTGCGTAACCGACCAGGTCCCGGTGGCCGGCCGCCTGGAACACGGTGACGACGGCGCGGTCCGCCACCGTGTACAGCGGCAGCAGCACCAGGTCATGGAGGAGGGCGGCGCCCACGAACCACAGCGTCACCCCGAGCCAGTCCCCCGCGAGCAGCCGCACTCCCACGTACCCGGTGAGCGCGAACGAACAGACCAGGAGCAGGACGGTGAACGGACTGCCGATGGCGGGCCGACGACGCATCACAGGACCTTTCACAGTTCTCCGAACGCCATCCGGGCCACCCACTTGGTGTTGAGCACCCCGGGTGCGGCCGACACGATGACCCGCGCCGGGTAGCCGTGGTCCGGGGTCAGGTCCTCGCCGTTGACCTGCAAGGCGAGGAGGGAGCGCGGGTCCGCCACCTGGTTGGCCCGCAGGGCGGCCCGGCGGAAGGCGCCGTGCCGCTGGAGGGACTCCACCAGCACATCGGGCGGATCGCCGTGGCCGACGAGTTCCGCGAGGTCCCGCAGCCGCACCCCGCGCCACCACTGGTCGGAGGTCGCCCACCCCTCCACACAGGCGATGGGCAGAGCCGAGCTGTGCAGGGGCAGCCGCAGCAGGTCGGCCCGGCTCAGCCGGACGGTCCCGGTGCGCCCGGTGACCACCAGCCGCCACGCCTCCGCACTCGTCTCCGCCGCGCTGATTCCCGCGTAGCCGGCCGTCTTGTTGATCTGGAAGCCGCCCGGTCCGCTGCCGGGCTCGGGCCCGCCGCGGGGTGCGAGCACCGCGGTCTGCCGCAGCGGCCCGTCGAAGCTCTGCCCCGCCGTCGTCCCGAACAGGAGCAGGGAAGCGCCGCCCACCAGACCGAGGGCGCCCCGCCGTGACACGGTGGGCTCGGCGGGGCTTGGCGCAACCAACTCCCCTGTCTCCCGCACTTCGCCTGCCTCCCGGGCACGGCGCAGGTTGCGTACGGCCGCGGGCACCTTCAGCGCGGCGTGCACGACGAACGCGGTGAAGAACACCCAGGCCCCGTAGAAGTGCAGCGGGTAGAAGGAGCCGGGGAAGACGTAGTCGAGCTGGACGTTCAGCACACCCGTGGTGAACTCGAACAGCCCGCCCCCGACCAACAGCAGCAACGAGATCCGCTCCAGCGCGTGCGCCGCCGACCGGGCCGGCGGCAGCGTGAACAGCCTCGGCACGACCGACCACAGCTTGGCCAGCAGGACGGGAATGAGGGTGATGCCGAGCGTCACATGCACGCCCTGGGTGAGCCGGTACAGCCACACCGGATGGGTCGGCCAGGCGAAGAGGTAGAAGCCGAGAATCCCCTTGTCCGGGGTCTGGTCGTTCACCGGCGACAGACCGGGGTTGTACGCGGCGTACGAGACCAGCCCCGTCACGAACAGCACCGTGATCCCGCCCAGCAGGACGACGCCGAGCACCGAGGTGAACCAGGGACCGCGCAGCGGACTGCGCCAGGAGGCGGGAGAGAAGGGAGACCGTGCCATGCCCCGACCGTAGGCCGGGACCGCCCCGGGGAAGGGGTTGCGACGCATGACGAAATGCTGACGTCCGGGCCGCGCTCGCCCCCGTCCGGCGCCCTCCGGCCTAGCGTCGTCCCTGTGACTCGCGCTCATCTCAGGGATGTGTGCGCGGCCGTGGCCGCCACGCTCCTCGTCGTGGCGGCCGTGCTGGTCGGCCGCCATATCCAGCACACCAGCCACACCCTGTTCGTCGGCTGGCCGCCGCTCTTCGCCTCCTGGAACCCGCACCTCGGGCCCGGCACCCCGGCCGCCGTGGCGGTGGCGGTCGCGGTGGTGGCGTACGGACCGGCCCTGGCCGCGCGGCTGCCCTGGCGCGCGCTGCTGGCCGCGGCCTGGGGCACGGCCCTGGCCTGGGCCTGGTCGCTCGCCCTGGTCGACGGCTGGCACCGGGGCGTCGCGACCCGCCTCACCACCCGGAACGAGTACCTCCAGGTCATCGACCGCTTCCACGACATCCCAGCCGCCCTGGGCGACTTCACCCACCACATCCTGCTCGACTCGCCCGGACACTGGCCGGCACACATCGCCGGGCACCCCCCGGCCGCCACGCTCACCTTCGTGCTGCTCGACCGCGTCGGCCTGGGCGGCGGGGGCTGGGCCGGAGCCTGGTGCATCACCGTCGGCGCCACCACCTGCGTGGCCATTCTGATCACGGTGCGCGCGCTGGCCGACGAGGACCTGGCGCGACGCGCGGCGCCCTTCCTCGTCACGGCGCCCGCCGCGGTGTGGATGGCGACATCGGCCGACGCGTACTTCGCCGCGGTCGCGGCCTGGTCGGTCGCGCTGCTCGCGCTCGCGGTGACGGGGCGGGTGGGTGCCCGGGCCGGAGCCTTCGCGTTCGGTGCGGGACTGTTGTCCGGGCTGACCTGTTATCTCTCATATGGGCTCACGCTGATCGCGCTGATCGCGGGAGCCGTGTTGGTGCTGGTCCGGGTCCGGCGCCGGGATCTGGCCCAGTTGCCTCCGTTCCTTCTCGCCGGGTTCGCCGTCGTCCCACTCCTCTTCACCCTCGCCGGTTTCTCCTGGTGGGAGGCGTACCGTCTGCTGGTCGAGCGCTACTACCAGGGAGCCGGCGGCATCAGGCCCTACGGGTACTGGGTGTGGGCGAACCTCGCGTGCACCGTGCTCATCACGGGCCTGGCAACGGTGGCGGGGCTGCGCCACGCCTGCGCCACGCTCGCCCTCGTACGGCACGACGCCGTCACACCAGGACGGCAAGGCGCCGTCATCCGGCGACCGGACCCGCCGGGCCGTCCGGTCGCCGAACGCCGTCTCACCCTGCTCGTGTCCACGGCCCTGCTCGCCCTGCTCATCGCCGATCTGTCCGGGATGAGCAAAGCGGAGACGGAACGCATCTGGCTGCCGTTCGCCATGTGGCTGCTCACGGCCTGCGCCTTCCTCGCCCGGCCGCGGCCCTGGCTCACCGCGCAGACCGCCCTCGCCCTCCTCCTCAACCACCTGCTGCTGACCGGCTGGTGACCGCGGTGGCCACCGCGGGGGTGTCCTGCTTGCGCACCGCCCGTGCGGCCCGCAACACCGTGCCGGGGCGCATCAGGGTCTTCACCGGGGAGATCATGTGTGCCACGTCCAGGAATCGTCGGTGTATCACCGGATCGGTCACGGACGCCCGGACGATGAGGTCACTGATCCGGGACGCGACCTTGAAACCCCGTGGCCGTGGCCCGGTGACGTGCGGCAGCTTCAGGTCGTTGACGGCGGACGTCTGCCACGCGTCGTCCACGACGGCCCGGACCCGCTTGAAGTACGACCACGCAGGGTCCCGCGGGGACTGCCCGGATTCGAGATGGGCCGCCAGGCATGAGGCGTGTATCGCGGCCGAGGACATGCCCTGGCCGTAGATGGGATTGAACGAGGCCATGGTGTCGCCGATCGCGAGGAGTCCGGCGGGGAAACGGTCCAGGCGGTGGAAGTCGCGCCGTCGATTGTCCGGATGCCGGTAGGCGATCGGCTCCCCGATCGGCTCGCCGTCCTCGGCCAGTCGGCGGAACGGTGCCGCCGGGTCCTCCTTGCAGCGGAGCAGGAACTCCTCCATCTCCCGCCCCGGTCGGTCGTCGGCGTACCCGGCCACCAGGGCGATCCACCGATCTCCCTCGACCCGGCCGAGGGTGCCCAGCCGCAGTCGGCCGTCCGGCAGGGTGGCCAGGGACTGTGCCAAAGTGGACCCGTCCGATCCTTCCGGCCGGCGGAACAGCGCGGTGGCATAGCCGAGGTCCACCTGCATACGGCGCGTCTGCGGCTCGGGCCAGCCGCCGTCCCGTAGCCAGGCCCCGATCCGGCTGGCGCGGCCGGTCGCGTCGACCACCAGGTCGGCGTCCAGCACCTCCTCATCGGCCGCGCTCCCGGCCACATCCCCGGTTCCGGCCACGTCCCCGGTCAGTTGCCCGGCTGCCCGCCCGTCCACGTAGAGCACCCCGCTCACCCGCTCGCCGGTGAAGGCCAGCCCGCGCACCCGACCGTTGACCAGCCGCAGATTGCCGAGCGCCAACACCCTGCGGCGCAGATGCGACTCCAGGAAGGGCCGCGTGGCGCTGATCATCTCCACGCCGTCGACCAGGACCTTGAGCCTGCCCTCGAAGTAGTGGTGCACATCCGTCCCGGTGTCCGCGAGGGCGGCGCCGTCGGCGACGAGTTCGGTGGCGAATCCGGGCAGCCAGTGGTCGATCTTCCGGCGGCCCGCGTCCAGCAGAGCGTGCATCTGGGTGCCCTGCGGAACACCGGGGCGAGGCCCCTGACCACCCCCGAAGTCGCCCGAGGGGGCGATGTCGTCCCGTTCGAGAACGATCACCTCGTCCGCGTGATCACTGAGCACCCGGGCAGCCAACAGCCCCGCGACGCTGCCCCCGAGTACGACGGCCCTGCGCATCTCCACCTCCTGTGTGCGGTTTCCCGCACCTGCCGCCCCGGCCGTACGCCGGGAAGGGAGCGGCGGAGAACATGGTGAACTTTCAACCCCGCCCTGAACCGACCATCCGCGCACCCGGTCTGTACATTTCTGGCTCCCGCACCTCTCACGAAGGAAGGACCGTGCGATGAGCCTGCCTGCCAAGTCCTCGCGGCCGGACCGGAATGGGGTCGGTGGGATGTCGCCCGACGTCGATGCCTGGCGCGGCATGCTGCACGACTGCCTGGTCGAACTCGACGCGATCCCGCTCGGCGGCACCGGACACGGCGCCGACTACACGGGCTGGGCCCGCCAGCTCGACCTGGGGTTTCTCACCCTGACCGACGTCGGTTCCGACCCGGTGCGGGTCGTACGCGCGCCCAGGATGCTGGTCGGCAACCAGGACGACTTCTATCTGCTGTCGATCGCTCAGGAAAACAGCTTGTCGATCAACGGCAACGCACGGTCCCCGCTGCGGCGCGGCGACGCGGTTCTGCTCGACAGCACCGCTCCCTTCCAGCTCAGCGCCAAGGAGTTCGCCCATCACCTCGTGCTGACACTGCCCCGGGCGGATGTGGCACGGGTCATGCCGGTCAGCGGGGAACGCATCGGACGCCGTATTGCCGCCGAGAACCCGGTGCTGCGCGTCCTGCGGGCCACGGTCGCGGAGATCTGCGCTGGCGGCGCGCGGTTCGAGCCGGACTTGCTGCCTGAACTGGGGCACACCTTAAGAGAGTTGCTGTTCTCCGTACTGCGGTCCGACGAGCTCACCGACCAGGCCGAGGTGAACGGGCTCCTCGGACACCACGCCCAACTCCTGCGCATGCGGGACTTCATACAGCGCCATCTCGCCGAGCCCGATCTGTCGTCGAAGATGGTGGCGGCGGCGTTCGGGGTGTCCGTGCGCTACGTCGAGCTCGTCTTCCGGGAAAGTGGCACATCACCGGCCCGGTACATCCGCCGGACCCGGATGGAGGAGGCTCGCAGAAACCTGGCGAACCCCCGGCAGCGGCAGCGCTCCATCGCCGCGATCGCGCGGGCTGTCGGCATCGAGAATCCGACCGTCTTCGCGCGCATGTTCCGCCATTTCCACGACATCACGCCCAGCGAATACCGTCGGTCCCAGACCGGGCAGAGCCGCCGATCCGGGACAATGGAAGACCCTCCGCCCCCTTGACCGGCCCCCGTGCCGGGTGCCCACCGACGGCCGTGCGCTCCCGGTTGCCTCCGTGCGGGAATTGACAAGTTTGTGTTCGTGAATCGTCGACAGCGGCGCCCCGGGTTCCGGCACCGTGGGCGCCGATGTCACACGGGGTGTCACCGCGAATACTCCGGTCCTCCACCAAGCAGGGAAAACACGACTTGCTGTCCGATTCTCCACATGCCGTCGACGCGGCCCCTCCCTCGGATTCACCCCCGCAAGCCACGCCGCCACGACGCGAGGCCGCACCGAACGCCGGTAGACGCGCGAAACGGGGCCGGGTCCGACAGCGCGCAGCCCGTCGGCGGACCCTTCTCCGGCCACGCCGACTTCGAGGCCCCTGGTCGATCCGGACCCGCGTCCTCGTCCTGGTGCTCGTCCCGAGTGTGGCCCTGGCCGCGCTGTGGGGCACCTACACGGCCAACGGGCTCGACCAGGCGCTCGATCTGCGGCAGACCGTGCGGGACGTGGAACGGGTAGGGGTCACGAGCGAGACCGCGATGGTGGCGCTTCAGGAGGAGCGCCGACTGTCGATGATCTACCTGGCCCGGCCCGGAGCGGACCGGGGGGCGCTGACGCGGCAGCGTGCGGACACCGACCGGAAGCTCGCGGCGATGCGCAAGGCGGCCGCGCCGGTGGTCAAGAACAACCCGCCCGCTCTCAAGCGGATCTTCGCGGAGATCAGCAAGGGCCTCGGGATGCTGCCGGGATTTCGGCAGCAGGTCGACGCACGCAAGGTGAACCACGGCGACGCCTACACGTTCTACACCGGCGCCCTGGCCACCGGCATGTCGTACTTCGAGGCGGAAGCCCGGCTGACCAACGACGCCAAGTCGCTCAACGAGGCCACGACCGCCGCGACCCTGTTCCGCGCGCTCGAAGGCCTTGCCCGGCAGAACGCCGTGCTGTCCGCGGGACTGTCGTCGCCCGACGGCATGTCCGCCGAGGAGCAGCGACAGTTCAACCGGCTCGCCGGGGTGCAGCAGGAGCAGTGGAAGGTGGTGGCGCCGGCGCTGCGCGGAGCACAGGCCAAGCGCTATCAGGCGGTCACCACCGGGCCCGAGTGGAAAGCGCTGGCCGCCGCGGAGCAGTCGGCCATGAAGTCCGGCCGGATTCCGATCGGTTTCGCGCGCTGGCAGACGTCGATGCTCCAGGTGGCGGAGCACCTGCAGCAGCTCACCCTGGACCAGGTGGACTTCGCGGTCGGATACGTCAACGACCGCGCCGACACCCTGATGACCTCGGTGATCGTGACCAGTGTGGGAGCCCTGCTGGCCATCGCGCTGGCCGTGCTGATCTCTGTGCTCATCTCCCGGGCGCTGATCCGCCGGCTCCGGGAGCTGCGCGGTGCGACGCTGCGGCTGGCCGATGAGCAACTGCCCGAAGTGATCGCCCGGCTGCAGAAGGGCGACAAGGTCGAGCTCGCCGAGGCCGTCCCCGAAGTCGGACACGGCTCGGACGAGATCGGGCAGGTCGCCGGCGCGTTCGCCACGGCCCAGCGGATCGCCGTACGCGCGGCGATCGAGCAGGCCGAAACGCGCGAGGGCATCAGCCGCGTATTCCTCAACCTCGCACAGCGCAGCCAGGGTCTTGTGCACCGGCAGCTCGCCCTGCTGGACACACTGGAGCGCGGAAGCGAGGACCCCGATCTGCTCGCCGAACTGTTCCGGGTGGATCACCTCGCCACACGGATGCGGCGCAACTCCGAAAACCTGTCCATCCTCGGCGGCGCGATACCGTCCCGGCGCTGGCGTCAGCCGGTGCAGTTGGCCGAGATTCTGCGTGGGGCGGCCTCGCAGACCGAGGACTACTCCCGGGTCAAGCTGGCCGGTATTCCCGAGGTCATGCTCGCCGGTCCGGTGGCGGGCGACATCATGCACCTGCTGTCCGAGCTGGTCGAGAACGCGACGACGTTCGCCCCGCCGCATACGAGCGTGCAGATCCACGCCGAGGTCGTGCCCAAGGGGCTCGGGATCGAGATCGAGGACCGTGGCATCGGCATGGCCGATGATGTCCGCGAGGAGGCCAACCGCCTGCTGAAAGCGGCGCCCGAGTTCAACGTCATGGGCTTCACACAGGACACCCGCCTCGGCCTGTTCGTCGTCGCACGGCTGGCGGCCCGCCACAACATCATGGTCACCCTGCGCCCCTCCCCGTACGGGGGAACCTCGGCCATCGTGCTGGCGCCACCGGAACTCCTCGAGGTGACGGAGGCCGAGACCAACACCCCGATCCACGACCGCGCCGAGGCGATGGCCGGGACGGCGGCACCGCACCCGGGGACGTCGCCGCCCCGCCGGGAGGAGCCGCACGTGCCCGACCACGTCACACCCAAACGCAACGATCCCCCGGACACGGGGCGCCCGGAGCGGCCACAGCGAAGGTCGAAACAACTGCCTCGCCGTGTCCGTCAGGCGAGTATGCAACCGCAGCTGCTCCACCCCGTGGCCACGGAGCCCGAAGCGGGGCCCGCGGAGCGGTCGGCCGAGGACGCCGGCCGGATGATGGCGATGTACCAGCGCCAGTCGTACCGGGGGCGTGCCGACGCGGAGCAGCAGCAGGAACGGGGCAGCGGACAAGACGATACGGCCGGGCACTGGCCGGCCGGCGAAGGGCAGTGGGACCCGCGATGACACAGATGCCGAAACAAGCCAACGACCTCCACTGGATGCTGGACGACCTCGTCCGGCGGGTCCCCCGGACCAGGCATGTCCTCGTGTTGTCGGCCGACGGGCTGGTGATCGCCAACTCACGTGATCTCGGCCGTGAGGACGCCGAACACATGTCGGCTGTCGCCTCGGGTTTCCAGAGCCTGGCCGGTGGCGTCGGACGACGCTTCGGCGGAGGGCCCGTGCGGCAGACGATCGTCGAGCTGGAGAGCTGTTTTCTGTTCGTGACCGGTGCGGGACGAGGTGCCTGCCTCGCCATCCTCGGTGAGGCCGATATCGACGTCGGTCTCGTCGCCTACGAGATGAACCTGATCGTCAAGCGTGTCGGTGAATACCTCGCCGCGGCGCCACGACAGGCGGCAGCCGTTTCGCCGTCGCCCTTCTGAGGTGAGGACCCATGTCCGAACCGGAGGAATCATGGTGGGACGTGGACGCAGGCCCCATCGTGCGCTCGTTCGCCAGAACCGGCGGCCGGACCCGGCCCACTCGGGACGAGTTCAATCTGATCACCCTGATCATCGCCACGAACACCGACACGGCACGCCACGGTCTCGAGCCGGAGCACATCATGATCCTGCGCATGTGCACCGGCGCCCCGCTCTCCGTCGCCGAGATTGCCGCTCGGCTGGACATGCCCGCGACAGTGGCCAAGGTCCTGCTCGGAGACCTACTCGACATGGGAGCCATCCACACCCGCGCACCGATCGCGCTGGCGGAGGCTCCGGAAATCCACGTACTTCAGGCGGTACTCGATGGCATTCGCAGGCTCTGAGCCATATCCCGGCTCCGGCGGTCTCCCGACGGCGGTCAAGATCCTGATCGCCGGCGGGTTCGGCGCCGGGAAGACCACCATGGTCGGCGCCGTCAGCGAGATCTCCCCGCTGCAGACCGAGGAGGTGATCACGCAGACGAGCGAGGGCGTGGACGATCTCAGCGGGGTGGAGGGGAAGACCACCACGACCGTGGCCATGGACTTCGGCCGGATCACGATCAGCCAGGACCTGGTGTTGTACCTCTTCGGCACACCCGGGCAGAACCGCTTCTGGTTCATGTGGGACGAGCTGGCCCTCGGCGCGCTCGGAGCCATCGTGCTGGCCGACACACGAAGAATTGAGGACTCCTTCCCCGCCGTCGACTACTTCGAGCACCGCGGCACATCGTTCGTCGTCGCGGTCAACCGCTTCGACGGCGCGTGCGACTACGACGTCGAAGACGTCCGCTATGCGCTCGATCTCGACGCGCACGTACCGGTGGTGATGTGTGACGCGCGCTCCCGCGAGTCCAGCAAACTCGTCCTCGTCACCTTGCTCGAACACGCGATGGCGAGCCGGATGGCGGCCGTTCGCTGACGAGCGCGTCGGTGACGACTGGGGCGTCGGTGACGACTGAGGAGTGGGGGCGGGCATCCTGAGCAGTTTTGGATAAGTTTCCGTCCGTCCGGCCGAGTAGCGTGATGCGCATGTTCAATGCCATCACGCACTCGACCATCTACGTCCTCGACCAGGACGAGGCCCTCGACTTCTACGTCGGTAAGCTCGAACTGGAGGTCTGCGCCGACATCCCGCTGGGCTTCATGCGCTGGCTGACCGTCTGCGTCCCCGGGCACCCGGAGCGCGAGATCCTGCTGGAGAAGCCGGGCCCTCCGTCGATGTCCGAGGAGACGGCAGAGCAGGTCCGCGAGCTGGTGACCAAGGGCGCGACGGCCGGCACGCTCTTCTTCAGCACGGACAACTGCCGCAAGACCTACGAGACGCTGCTGGCCCGGGGCGTCGAGTTCACCGAGGAGCCCACCGACCGCCCGTACGGAATCGACTGCGGCCTTCGCGACCCCTTCGGCAACAACATCCGGTTCTGCGAGCGGAAGTCCTGAAGCGCTCAGCCGACGCTCAGCCGAACCGACCCCCAGCTGAGCAGCCGCTCCACCGGCAGCAGCGCCCCGATGGCCACCATCGCGGCGCCTGAGCAGCGGATCACCGCCCGCGCCGCCGCCGGGCGGGTCCGCAGCACCGCCCGTGCCGCCGTGCCCACTCCCGTGTAGACCGCGGCGCAGTTGGCCGTGTGCACCAAGCCCAGGAGGGCGATCTGCGCCGCGACCGGCCAGGTCGCCCCCTGGGCGATGAACTGTGGCAGCAGCGCCAGGAACAGCAACAGCGCCTTCGGGTTGAGACCGCTGATCCCCGCGCCTTTCACCGCCCGCCGCAGCCACGAGCCGGCGCTTGCCTCCGCACCCGCCGTCGGAGCGGAAGGCCGGGCCAGGGTGGCTATGCCCAGCCATACGAGATACGCCGCGCCCACCGCCGTCAGCACGGTCAGCACCAGCGGCGACCGAGCCACCACCGTCGCCACTCCCCCGACAACCACCGCGGTCAGCGCCACGTACCCGGCCAGCAGCCCACCCACCGCGGGCAGCACCGTACGGTCGCGCAGCCCGGCCGAGATCGCGTACGCCCAGCGGCTACCGCGCGCAGCACGACGCCGATGTCCTCGGCCTGACCTTCGAAGCGCTCGTGTTCGTGACCATGCGCTACGAGGACCGCGACACCGTCGCCGCCTTCGAACAGGCCGTCGTGGACATCCCGCATGTCATGCAGGCCCAGCGCCTCTTCGGCGACCCCGACTACCTGCTGCGCGTCGTCACCCGCGACCTGGCCGCCTTCCAGAAGCTCTACGACGACCGCCTCGCCACCCTCCCCGGTGTCCAGCGCCCCAGTTCCACCCTCGTCATGAAGAGCGTCGTCGAGAACCGTCCGCTGCCGCTGTGAGAACACGTCCAGCGCGGGATCAAACGAGAACGTCCAGGTCGGCCGCTGCGGGCCGACCTGGACGTCATACGTCAGGCATGAACCAGACGCGATCGACTCAGACGAGGTCGAATCGGTCGAGGTCCATCACCTTGGCCCACGCCGCGACGAAGTCGGTCACGAACTTCTCCTTCGCGTCATCGCCCGCGTAGACCTCCGCGAGCGCGCGCAGCTCGGAGTTCGAGCCGAAGACGAGGTCGGCGCGGGTGCCGGTCCACTTGACGTCGCCGGTGGCGTCGTCGCGGCCCTCGAAGGTGTGCTGGTCCTCCGAGACCGCCCGCCACGTCGTGCCCAGGTCGAGCAGGTTGACGAAGAAGTCGTTCGTCAGCTTGCCCGGGGCGTCAGTGAGGACACCGAGCTGCGTCTGCTGGTAGTTCGCGCCCAGGACGCGCAGGCCGCCGACGAGGACGGTCATCTCGGGCGCGCTCAGGCTCAGCAGGTTCGCCCTGTCGAGCAGCAGGTACTCGGCCGGCAGGCGGTTGCCCTTGCCCACGTAGTTACGGAAACCGTCAGCGGTGGGCTCCAGCGCGGCGAAGGACTCCGCGTCGGTGTGCTCATCCGTCGCGTCCACACGACCCGGGGTGAAGGGCACCTCGACGTCGTACCCGCCGTCCTTTGCGGCCTTCTCCACGGCGGCGGCGCCGCCGAGGATGATCAGGTCGGCCAGGGAGACCTTCTTGGCGCCGGAGTTGAACTCCTGCTGGATGCCCTCGAGGACACGCAGCACCTGCGGCAGCTTCTCCGGCTCGTTGACCTCCCAGCCGCTCTGCGGCTGCAGACGGATACGGGCACCATTGGCACCGCCGCGCTTGTCGCTGGCGCGGAAGGTCGAGGCCGACGCCCACGCGGTGGACACCAGCTGCGAGACCGTGAGGCCCGAGTCGAGCAGCTTGGCCTTGAGCGCCGCGACGTCGGCGGCGTCGATGGCCTCGCCCTCGGCCGCGGGCAGCGGGTCCTGCCACAGCAGGGTCTCCTCCGGGACCTCCGGGCCGAGGTACAGCGACTTCGGGCCCAGGTCGCGGTGGGTCAGCTTGTACCAGGCGCGGGCGAAGGCATCCGCGAACTCGGCGGGGTTCTCGTAGAAGCGACGCGAGATCTGCTCGTAGATCGGGTCGAACCGGAGCGAGAGGTCCGTCGTCAGCATCCGCGGCGCGTGGCTCTTCGACGAGTCATGGGCGTCCGGGATGGTGCCCGCGCCGGCCCCGTCCTTGGCGACCCACTGGTTGGCGCCGGCCGGGCTCTGCTCCAGCTCGTAGTCGTACTCGAACAGGTTCTTGAAGAAGCCGTGGCTCCACTGGGCCGGCGTGCTGGTCCAGGTGACCTCCAGGCCACTGGTGATCGCGTCGCCGCCCTTGCCGGTGCCGTAGGTGCTCTTCCAGCCCAGGCCCTGCTGCTCGATCGGGGCGGCCTCGGGCTCGGGGCCGACGCTCGTAGCCGGGCCGGCGCCGTGGGTCTTGCCGAAGGTGTGACCACCGGCGATCAGGGCGACGGTCTCCTCGTCGTTCATCGCCATGCGGCGGAACGTCTCACGGATGTCGCGGGCCGCGGCGATCGGGTCCGGGTTGCCGTTCGGGCCCTCCGGGTTGACGTAGATGAGGCCCATCTGGACCGCGCCGAGCGGGTTCTCCAGCTCACGGTCGCCGGAGTAGCGCTGGTCGTCGAGCCAGACCTTCTCGGGACCCCAGTACACGTCCTCCTCGGACTCCCATACGTCCGCGCGGCCACCGGCGAAGCCGAAGGTCTCGAAGCCCATGGACTCCAGGGCGACGTTGCCGGCGAGGACCATGAGGTCGGCCCAGGACAGGCTCTGGCCGTACTTCTTCTTGACCGGCCACAGCAGACGGCGGGCCTTGTCGAGGTTGCCGTTGTCCGGCCAGCTGTTCAGCGGGGCGAACCGCTGCTGACCGGCGCCGGCGCCGCCGCGGCCGTCGCTGATGCGGTAGGTGCCCGCGCTGTGCCAGGCCATACGGATCATGAACGGGCCGTAGTGACCGAAGTCGGCCGGCCACCAGTCCTTCGAGTCCGTCAGCACCTCGGCGATGTCCTGCTTCACGGCAGGGAGGTCGAGGCTCTTGAACGCCTCGGCGTAGTCGAACTCCTCACCGAGCGGGTTCGCCACGGCGGGGTTCTTGGCAAGAATCTTCAGGTTGAGCTTCTCCGGCCACCACTGGCGGTTCCCACCGCCCTGGGTCGGGTGCAAGGCGCGCCCGTGTGCGACCGGGCAGCCGCCACCGCCCTCCGTCTGCGCGTCTGCGGCGATAGCGTCATGGTTCTCTGACATGGGAATCCTTCCGAACTGGGCGGATCATGGTGTTCAAGAACTGCGGGCGGTGGAACAGCCGGGACACAGGCCCCAGTAGATGACCTCGGCCTCCTCGATCGAGAAGCCGTGGTCGTCGGACGCGGTCAGACAGGGGATCTCGCCGACCGCGCAGTCGACGTCGGCGACGGCACCGCACGACCGGCATACGACGTGGTGGTGGTTGTCCCCGACACGTCCCTCGAACCGAGCCGGGCTGCCTGCCGGCTCGATCCGGCGTATGAGCCCCGCCGCGGTGAGCGCGTGAAGGGCGTCATACACAGC
Source organism: Streptomyces sp. NPDC059679 (assembly GCF_042734105.1). NCBI lineage: Bacteria > Bacillati > Actinomycetota > Actinomycetes > Kitasatosporales > Streptomycetaceae > Streptomyces > Streptomyces sp. NPDC059679. The sequence goes on from NZ_JBHWES010000111.1 coordinate 15,030, forward strand.
CTGCAGGGAGATGTGACCCACGCGATCGCGCACTCGGGAGGCGATCGCCTCGACATCGAGGTGGTCGCCGTATCGGACGGTTTCGAGCAGCGCGACACGGGCGGCCGTCACTCGCAGGCCGGCACCGCGCAGCTCCTCGGCGGGGGCCGGGCTCTGGGATGCGGTCATGCGGCCAAAGCTACCTCCATAAACACGACCTGTACAGGAAAACGAATGATTCAAGTTTAGTGGTGGCGCGGGTCAGGCAACGTTTGCCTTGTCGTGGTGTGACACGCGGTGCGAGTGGCGGCCTGGAAGGTGCGGCGCAGATGCCGTTGACGCGTTGGCAAGCGCTTGCTAATTTGCCCTGTGCGTGACGGCCATCACCTGTAAAGACGCGCTCCATACTGCCCCTCCTAGGACAGGCAGCGATCAGTAACCGCTCTCATGAGCTGCGTGCCGCCCCCCACGGCAGCCCCCCACAACAGGAGGTCCCAGCGCCATGAAGCACACCCGGATTTCCCCTGCCTCACAGCAGAAGGCCCCCGCGGCCGCCGACGTACGCCGCACACGTGGCGCCCTCGCCGCCGCGGCGGTGGCGGTATTCGCGACGGCGGGTCTGCTCGCGGTCCCGCCATCCGTCTCATATGCCGCGCCCCTCGCCGCCGGCGATCTGTACGTGTCGGCGAACGGCAGCGCCGGCGCCCCCGGCACGGAGTCCTCTCCGACGACGCTCGCCTCGGCGATCACCCGCATCACCCCCGGTGGCACCATCTATATGCGCGGCGGGGCGTACAACCTCTCGCAGACGGTCACCATCGCACCGGGCAACGACGGCACCTCGAGCGCTCCCAAGAAGCTGTCCGCCTACCCCGGCGAGAAGCCGGTGCTGAACTTCTCGGCCATGAGCGAGGACCCGGCCAACCGCGGGCTCGCCGTCAACGGGTCGTTCTGGCGCGTCTCCAACATCACCGTCGAGCGCGCGGGCGACAACGGGATCTTCGTCGGTGGCAGCAACAACGTCATAGAACGCACGGTGACGCGCTTCAACCGCGACACTGGGCTCCAGATCTCCCGCATCGCCTCCAGCACCCCCCGCGACCAGTGGCCGGCGAACAACCTCATCGTGAGCTCGGAGTCGCATGACAACGCCGACTCCGACGGCGAGGACGCCGACGGCTTCGCCGCGAAGCTCACGGTCGGCTCCGGGAACGTCTTCCGGTACGACGTGTCGCACAACAACATCGACGACGGTTGGGACCTCTACACCAAGACGGACACCGGCGCCATCGGCCCGGTGACCATCGAGGACTCCCTCGCCCTGAACAACGGCACCCTCACGGACGGCTCCCAGGCCTCGAAGGGTGACCGCAACGGCTTCAAACTCGGCGGCTCGGACATCGCCGTCGACCACGTCATCAGGCGCAGCATCGCCTACCGCAACGGCAAGCACGGTTTCACCTACAACAGCAACCCGGGGCATATGTCGGTGTCGAGCAACATCGGCATCGACAACGCCGAGCGCAACTTCTCCTTCGACGGGGGCACTTCGGTGTTCCGGGACAATGTGTCGTGCCGCAGTGGCAGTGGGACGAAGGACCGCACCATCGGCGATGCCGACGCCTCGAACCAGTTCTGGTCCGGTACGAACGGCTCTCGGTGCTCGTCGTACGGCGGCGCGCTGAAGTGGTCCTTCGCCTCGGACGGGAAGCTCTCCGTGTCCTTCGGCGGATAGCGGCCAGGTGCCTCCGCCACCCGGCTCGGCTCGCCGAAGCCGGGCCGGGTGGCGGGCGCCGGGCCCGGGGCGGACACCGGCGCTCTCGCGGACGAGGTCAGCGCGTTGCCGCCAGCACGCCGGACGACTGGCCGAGCGCGTCGGTGCGCGCCTCGATGGCCTCGATGACCGACACCATGTCGAGCCGGCCGCTTCCGAGGTCCGCCGTAAAGCTCGCTGCTTCAAGCCCGGCCGGCATGGTGCACAGACACATTGACCGCCAGTTTCATCAAAAGCGCGGCGCCCACCTCGCCGCAGAACAGCGTCTCCCGGCACATCCGTGCGAGCAGCGGACGGATCTCGGCCACCGTGTCCGTAGCCGTCGCGCAAGGCGGCCTCGGGGCTGACGGCGGAGAGGAGCAGCGCCTTGTACGTGGCGCGCAGATAGGTCTCAGCACGTCCGTCTTCTCGTGGTGTGCGCCTGCGTATAGAGCGCGGGCGCATCGACCTTGCCGCCTTCCAGGGCGTACAGGGCCTGCGCGCCCGCGGCGACCGGCAACAGCCCGATGTCCTTGACCGCGTCCAGACCGGCGTGACGGCCTGGATCGCGGCCACCGAGCCATCGGTGTTGATCACGTCGACCTTCAACTTCTCCTTGGAGAAATAGCCCTCGGCGTCGCCCACCGCACAGGTGGGCGACCCCTTCCTCGGGCGCGATCACGGCCGAGGCGGCGGCGAGATCAAGCCCGGCCCGGCCGCCAAGTCGGCCATTGGACGACGAGGACACCCCGGCGCCGCAGGCGACGACGAGGACACCCCGCCGCCGCAGGCGGAGAGCACCGCGAGGGCGGCCGGGAGACGGCGGTCGGTCCAGTTCGGGGGGACTGACCTCCAGGATGACGGAGGCGAACAGGTCGCGGAGGAAGCCTGATTGTCCCGGGCGGCGTTCCTGTGGATCATCGCGTACGGGAGGATGGCTGTCATGCCCAAACGTCTCATCGTGTGCTGCGACGGCACCTGGAATACGGCCGATCAGGTCGAAGACAGGCTTCCCTGCCCGACCAACGTCACCAAACTCGCCCTGGCCGTGGCCGCCGAGGACACGGCCGGGAACCGGCAGTGCGTCTACTACCACCGCGGCGTGGGTACCAGCCGCTGGGACCGTCTGCGCGGCGGCGCGTTCGGTGCCGGGCTGTCCGGCAACGTATTGGATGCCTATCGCTTCCTCGTGGACAACTACGAACCCGGCGACTTCGTGTACTTCTTCGGCTTCAGCAGGGGTGCGTTCACCGCCCGCAGCACCGCCGGTATCGTGCGCAACTGCGGCATCCTGCGCCGGGAGAACGCTCACCGGATCGGCGAGGCGTGGGCCCTGTACCGCAGCTCGGCCGACCGGCCGACCGGTGTCGCGGCCAGCCTGTTCCGCCGGGCGTACTCGCACGACCCGCGGATCCGTTTCATCGGGGTGTGGGATACCGTCGGTGCCCTCGGCGTCCCGGCTCTCGGACCGCGCTGGCTCAAGCCCGTCATAAGGCGGCTGAACCACCGCTGGGAATTCCACGACACCAAGCTCAGCACCCGGGTCGACGGCGCTTTTCACGCGCTGGCCATTGACGAGCAGCGATCCGCGTTCGAGCCGACACTCTGGCACCAGCAACCCGGCACCGACGGGCAGGAGTTGAAGCAGGTGTGGTTCACCGGGGTGCACTGCGACATCGGCGGCGGATACACCGAGACATCCCTGTCCGACATCACTTTCCTGTGGATGGTCGACCGGGCCCGGGAATACGGCCTGGAGTTCCAGCCCGGGGCCATCAGCCCGGACGGCCCCAGCCGGATAACCCCCGGCGAGAGCGTCGACTTCAAGGTCGTGCCCGATCCGATGGCCCCTCCGCACGTCTCCCGGGAAGGGCTTTACCGATTGGCCAGGCCTTGCCATCGGCCCATCGGCGAAGCCACGGGCGAGGGCGGACCCGCCAACGGATGTGAGTATCTGGCCACCACCGCGAGGGAGCGCTACGACGAGGACCCCGGCTACCGGCCGCCACAGCTCGTCAAGTACCTGGCCCAGCCGGAGAGAGAGCGCCTTGAGCCGGTGCGCCTCGAGCCGACGTCCTCGGCAGCGCAGCCCCCCGGCGATTCGTAGGCAGCCGAACACGCAGGTCAGTGTCCCCGTACGGCAGCTTGAACCCGCCTGGTCGCCGCCCGACGGCCCGTCAAGGGCGGAATTTTGTCAAAAGCGTTGACGAATCTCTTGGGGCACTCCTACCTTCATCGCGTCGCACATCGTACGTCATATACGAGGCCAACTTTACAGAGATTGGGGACCCTATGACCCGTATGCCCGATTGTGCGTCGCCTCAGCTGCGTGCGGTCAGAAGGCGGTCGCAGCCGCTCATTCACTGACGCCGCTCATTCACCGGCAAAGAGAGATGCGGCCCGTTCACCGCCAAGATCCCGGGCCGCGACAGAGAGTTCCAGTGCTCCCTCTTAGGGGAGCCTACCCAACTCCGGGAGCAATGGTGCCCCTTTTCAGCGTGCCCATGTCCAAAACCGGGAGATCACCTTCTCGGCAACGCAGCAGCATGCGCTGGACGATCGTCGGATTCTCGGCGCTCGGCCTGACAATCGCCTATCTCGATCGGGCCGCGCTGAGCGTGGCGATGCCCCACATGTCGAAGGAGTTCCACATCAGCTCTGCCATGCAGGGCGTGATGCTGTCGGCGTTCTTCTGGACGTACGCGCTGTTCCAGATTCCCTCCGGGTGGCTGCTCGATCGCTTCGGACCGAGAGTCATCTACCCCATCGCGGTCGGCTGGTGGTCGATCTGGACGGCGCTGATGGCCTTCGCACGGGGCATCGGTTCGGTCATTGTGTTCCGGCTCGGTCTGGGCATCGGTGAGGCGCCGGTACAGCCTGCGAACATCAAGGTGGTCTCGCGGTGGTTTCCGCGCAAGGAACGGGCCTTCGCGTCAAGCCTGTTCGACATGGGCCAGCAGATCGGCACAACGCTGTCGATCCCAGTGGTGACGGCATTGACCCTCTTCGGCGGCTGGCGCCTGTCGTTCGTCGTGATCGGTGTCGCCGGGCTGCTGTGGCTGGTGGGTTGGGCAGCCGTCTACCGCGACCCCGAGGAGCATCCCCGCGTGTCCGCGGCCGAACTGGCACACATTCGGTCCGATCGGGGCGCCACCGCCACCACCGCATCGGGCGGTACCGAAGTGCCGTGGCGGGATTTGCTGAGCGACCCCCAGGTGTGGGCGCTGACCATCGGCTATGTATTCCGCTCACTCGCCGGAGCGTTCTTCCTGACCTGGTACCCCAGCTATCTGCTCGACGATCGCGGATTCTCCGAGGCGGATTTCGGCATGGTGGGCTGGATTCCGTCCCTCATCGCGATCGGGTCCACCGTGCTCGGTGGCATCGTGTCCGACCGGCTGCTGGCGTCCGGACGCTCTCCCAACCTGGCCCGGAAAATTCCGATCGTGTCCGGGCTCGGCCTCAGCGCCTGCATCGGCTTCGCCCCGTTCATCGAGAGCAACCTGGTGTTGATGATCGTGCTCACCGTCAGCAGCGCCGCCCATTCGTTCGCCGGCGCCGCGATCCTGAGCCTGCCCGCGGAAGTGGCGCGCTCATCGGAGTGCGTCGGTGCGGTGGCCGGCTTCCAGAACTTCGGCTCCCAAGTGGGCAACCTCCTCAGCCCCATCGCCATCGGGCTGTTCCTGGCCTCGAGCAACGGGTCCTATGTGGGCCCCTTGCTCGGGGCGGCGGCGAGCTGTCTGATCAGCGCGGCGATCTATCTGTTCTGGGTGCGCGTCAAGCCCGTCACTCTTCAGCAGGACCTTCCTGTGGAGCCTGCAGAAAACCGCGAAAGGACCACCTCGTGAACGCCCCGCTGAACGCCGCCCGCCTGGTCGAGCGACTCTCCACGGTCGTCGGGATCCCCGTCGTTCCGTACGACGAGGATGGTGCGGTCGACCGCGATCTGACCGTCGCGCTGACGGAACGCCTGATCCGCAACGGTGTGACCGCGCTGACGCCCAACGGCAATACCGGTGAGTTCTACGCCCTCTCCCCGGATGAACGCCGACAGGTTCTGACCTGTGTTCTCTCGGCTCGCGAGAGCGCCACGACCATCGTCGCCGGAGTGGGGCTCGACCTGGAGACGGCCATCGCCGACGCCCGCTTCGCCCGCGACTCGGGAGCGGACGCCATCATGGTGCACCAACCCGTCCTGCCCTACCTGGCGGCGGACGGCTGGGTCGAGTACAACGCGAGGGTCGCGGCGGCGGTGCCCGATATCGGGGTGTTGCCCTACCTCACCCATCGCGCCGTCACCGGCACCCACATCACACGCCTGGTGGAACGGGTGCCGAACGTGGTCGGACTGAAGTACTCCGCCCCCGATCCGGTCGTGTTCGCCACCACGAAGGCGCAGGCACCGGAGGGGCTGCTGTGGATCGCCGGCCTGGCGGAGTCGTACGCCCCGGCCTACTGGCAGGCGGGGGCACGGGCCTTCACCTCCGGCCTGGTCAACCTCGCCCCGGCCGTGTCCCTGGAACTGCTCACGGCCCTCCGGCGCGGAGACTACGGTGCCGCCGGACGAGTCTGGGCACGGATCCGCCACTTCGAAGAGCTACGGGCCCGCGATGGCTCGGCCAACAACGTGTCGGTGGTGAAGGAGGCCATGCACCAGCTCGGTCTGTGCCGACGCGAGGTCCGTCCGCCCAGCTACCCCCTGCCGGATGCGCTCGCCCGCGAGGTCACCGCGTCCATGGCGCCGTGGCGCTCCGCTGTGCCCGAGGCGGCGGGGGAAACCGGGGTGGCCGAAGTGGCCGGAGAGCGTGCGGCATGAGGATCGAATCGCTGCAGACCTTCCGGCAGCGGGTGGGCGACCGCCCCAGAGTCCTGGTCAAGATCACCACGGAGGACGGGGTCGACGGGTGGTCGGAGGTGTACAACCACGGCCCCGACCTGGCTTACCCGCCTCTGCTCGACTATCTGTTCGACCAGATCAAGGGCATGGACGCCCGGTCCCCGAGCCGGATCAACCAGTTCCTCCTGCAGTCCAGCCGCTTCCCTCAGGGGGCCCTGGGCCTGGCCGCCATCGCCGCCATCGACCACGCGCTGTGGGACATCGCGGCCAAGGCCCTGGGGGTTCCGGTCTACCAGTTGCTGGGCGGTGCGGTACGAGACCGGGTGCGTGTCTACGCCGGCCTGTACTCCGCGCCGGACATCGGGGAACTGACCGAGACCACGGCGGCGTTGCACGACCGGTTCGGCGTCACGGCGTTCAAGCTGAGCCCCTACCGGACCCAGCCGCACCGGACCCGGTTCGGGCTCATGGTCCGCGAGCTGGGCGCATACTTCGGCGAGGTCCGCGACAGCCACCCAGCCGAGTGGGATTTCGCGTTCGACGCGCACGCGTGTCTGTGGGAGCCACGGCAGGCGGGCGACCTCGGCGCCGCGCTCGCCCCCAACCAGCCGCTCTTCCTCGAGGAGCCCATACGACCCGAGCACATCCCCGCCTGGGGAAGGATCCGGTCCGAAATCGCGGTGCCGCTGGCGACCGGGGAGTCCCTGTACACCCCCCATGAGTTCCTGGCGCTGCTCAGCGCGGGCGGAGCCGACATCGTGCAACCGGACATCTGCGTCGTCGGCGGCCTCACCCAGATGGTCAAGATAGCCACCATCGCCGATGCTCACTACGTCCCGGTCGCCCCGCACAACCCGCTCGGTCCACTCGCGACGGCGGCGAACGTGCACTTCGCAGCCGCGACAACCAACTTCGGCATCCTCGAGTACAAGTCGGACGACGTGTCGTGGTGCCCTGACCCCTATCTCCCCGTCGATGGACACCTCGAGCTGCGCCCGGACCGCCCCGGGTGGGGCATCGAGATCAACGAGGCCGCGCTCAAGGCTGACGACTGGGTCAGCTGGAAACGGAAGGTGCCGGTACGCCCCGATGGTTCGACAGCGTGGATGTGAATGATTGCCGGGCCGTGCGCGAGCGTTTCGGTTCGTGCACGGCCCATCGAGCGGCACAGGCTCAGGACAGCCCGAGCTCGTTGTCCAGCATCTCGAATACCTCGCTGTCGGTCGCGGCGTCGAAGTCGAACTCGTGGTCGGCCTTCTGGTCCGGGTCCCCTTGCAGGGCCCCCCATCGGCTGCGCAGCACCTCCAGACGCCCCGCCACCCGCTCGTGCAGCTCCGGGTCGACCGACACCTGCGCGAAGGCGAGCTCCAGACGGTCCAGCTCGGCCAGGATGGACATCGGCCCCGCCTCCTCCGGGACCAGTTGCCCGCGTATGTGGTCGGCCAGTGCGTCCGGCGTCGGATAGTCGAAGATCAAGGTGGCGGGCAGCCGGAGCCCGGTGGCGGCGTTGAGTCGGTTGCGCAGTTCTATCGCGGTGAGCGAGTCGAAGCCCAGGGTCTTGAACTCGCGGGTCGGCTCGATGGCGTCCGCCCCCGCATGGCCCAGCACATCGGCTGCCTGCGCACTGACCAGTTCGCGGACGGCTTCCGCCCTTTCGGCATCGCTGAGGCCGATGAGCCGGTCGGCCGGCGAGGCCCCGGTTCCTGCGCCGACTCCGGCCGCTCGCCGGGTCCTCGTCCTGATCAGGTCACGCAGTAGAGCGGGGACCTCGCCCTGGGCGCGCCAGGCGGGCAGGTCCAGCCGGACCGGAACGACGGCCGCCGCCCCGGTCGCCAAGGCCGCGTCGAACAGCGTCAGCCCTTCCTCGATCGGCAGCGGAGGCATACCCGACCGAGCGAGCCGCGCCAGGTCCGCCTCGGTCAGCGTGCTGGTCATCCCTTCGGTCTGCGTCCACGGCCCCCATACGAGCGACACCGCGGGCAGACCGGCCGTACGCCGATGCTCGGCCAGCGCGTCCAGGAACGCGTTGCCCGCCGCGTAGTTGGCCTGACCGGCGGCGCCGAACACACCGGCCACCGAGGAGAAGAGGACAAACGCCGTCAGGTCCAGCTCATGCGCCGCCTCGTGCAGCACCCATGCCGCGTCGGCCTTCGGCCGCAGCACGGCGGCCACGCGCTCCGGCGACAGCGACTCCAGCACACCGTCGTCCAGTACCCCCGCCGTGTGCACCACCGCCCGCACCGGACGGTCCGGCGCCACCCCCGCCAGCAGGTCCGCCACGGCATCGCGGTCCGCGACATCGCATGCCACGGCTTGTGCGTCCGCACCGTGCCGGGCGAGTTCCGCGACGAGTTCGCCGACTCCGTCGGCGTCCGGGCCGCTGCGGCTGGCCAGGATCAGGTTGCGCACACCGTGCTCCGTCACCAGATGGCGCGCCACCTCACGCCCCAGCCCGCCCGTACCGCCGGTGACCAGGACCGTCCCCTCGGGATCCCACACCACGGCCGACGTGTCCGGGTCCGCCGCGGCGGTGGACGCACGCACCAGCCGCGGAACGGTGAGCGCGCCGGCGCGGAGATCCGACTGCGGCTCGCCGGAGGCGACGGCCTGTCGCAGCGCGGCCACGGAGGCATCCGTGTTGTCGAGGTTCACCAGGCCGAACCGGCCGGGGTGCTCCGTCTGCGCCGAGCGGACCAGGCCCCATAGGGACGCGGCGGCCAGGTCCTCGCCCGTCGTCGCGCCACGCGTGACGAACACAAGGCGCGAGGCGGCCGCGCCGTCGTCCGCAAGCCACGATTGGGCGAGGTGCAGGGCCCAGGTCGCCGCCTGGTGCGCGGAGCGCACCGGGTCTTCGGGGATGGCCGGGTCTTCGGGAGTGCCGTCCCCGACCGGAGCCAGCACGACCTCTGGTGCGTCGGCTCCCGTCGGTGGCGATGTCACCCCGGCGATGTCAGCACACACCTCCACGGGCGTCCCGGCGGCCCGCAGCGCCTCGGCCAGCCAGGACTGCTCGGAGCCCAGCACCACGGTGGTGGCGTCCGGGGCGTCGACGGCGGTCGGCAACGGCGAGACCGGCGTCCAGTCCACCTGGAACAGCGCGTCCGTATCACTCGTGTCCGCGGCGCCGAGTTGGTCGGCGGACACCGGCCGTACGACGAGCGAATCGATGGAGCCGACCGGGCCGCCTGCCGTGTCGGCCAGCGTGATCGACATGGCGCTGTCGCCCGCCGGGGACAGCCTGACACGGAGCGCCGACGCGCCGGAGGCGTGCAGTGCGACGCCCTCCCAGCTGAACGGCAGACTCGCCCTGGCGCCCGTACCGGCCGCACCGTCGTCCCCGCCACCCCCGTCCGCTTTGTCGAGCCCGGCGAGGAGAGCGGTGTGCAGGACGGCGTCGAGCAGCGCGGGGTGGAGTCCGTAGGCCGCGGCGTCGGCCTCGACCCGTTCCGGGAGGGCGACCTCGGCGAAGAGTTCATCGCCGCGCCGCCAGGCGGCCCGCAGCCCCTGGAACAGCGGCCCGTAGTCGAAGCCGATGTCCGCGAAGCGGTCATAGCAATCGCTCACATCGATGTGCTCAGCGCTCTCCGGCGGCCACACCGCCAGCGGTTTCGCGGTCGCTGTCGGCTCGCCCTCCGCCAGCACACCACTGGCGTGCAGGGTCCACTCCCGCGCCATGCCGTCCGGCCGGGAGTGGACCCTGACGGGGCGGCGGCCGGAGTCATCGGCCTCGTGGACGGCGAGTTGCAGTTGTACGGCACCCTGTTCGGGCAGGACGAGCGGCGCCGCCAGCGTCAACTCCTCCACTCGGTCGCAGCCGACCTCGTCCCCGGCCCGGAGCGTCAGCTCCAGCAGCGCCGTACCCGGCACCACCACCCGGCCCATCACGACGTGATCTGCCAGCCACGTATGGGATCCCACGGAGAGGCGGCTGGTGAACAACGCCCGCTGACTGTCGGCCAGTTCGACGGACGCTCCCAGCAGCGGATGATGCGCGTCCCCCAGCCCCGCCGCGCGCACATCGCCGGCACGGCTCACCGTACCCGTCGGCCAGAACCGCTCGTGCTGGAAGGCGTAGGTGGGGAGTGGCACTCGGCGGGCCCCCGGGAACAGGGCTGCCCAGCGCACCTCCGCACCGTTCGCGAACATCCGAGCCATGGCCGTCAGCGCGGACCGCTCCTCCCCTCGGTCCTTGCGCAGCACCGGCACCAGCAGGGGCTCGTCCGCAAGGCTTTCGGCCGCCGGCGCCGACAGCGCCCCGTCCGGCCCGAGCTCGAGGAACCTGCGCACCCCGGCGTCGCCCAACACCGCCACGGCGTCGGAGAACCGTACGGTCGCCCGCACATGCTCGACCCAGTAGTCGGCTGAGCACAGATCCGTGCCCTTGGCGGGCCCGCCCGTGAGTGTGGACACCACCGGAATGGCCGGGGGCCGGTAGGACAGCCCTTCGGCCACGGTGCGGAACTCGTCCAGCATCGGGTCCATCAACGGGGAGTGGAACGCATGCGACACCCG
>NZ_JBHWES010000112.1:0-25300 GCF_042734105.1 Streptomyces sp. NPDC059679
CCCCGCCGCTCCCCGCCGCCCGGCGGGCGGCGGTCGCCGACGGCGTCGGCGCGGGCGGCGGCCTCCCGGCCGCTGTGCTCGGCCGGTGCTGACTGCTCCGCGTCCTCCGTCGCCCGTCGCTCTCCTGGGCCGCCCTCGGCCCCGTCAGCGGCCGTGTCGGGGTCGCCGGCGGGGGCGGGCACCCGCGCCTCGCCGCCGTTCTGACGGCGGGAGGACGCGGGGGAGGACGACTGCAGCGCCGTTCCTCCGGTGGTGCGGAACAGTTCGTCGGCTCCCGGCAGACTCACTCGGCGTGACACCGGGCGAGCACCTCCCTGGCGAGCTGGCGGTAGGCGGCGGCACCGACGGAGTTGGACGCGTACGTGGTGATCGGCTCACCCGCGACCGTGGTCTCGGGGAAGCGGACCGTGCGGCCGATGACCGTGTGGTAGACGTGGTCGTCGAACGCCTCGACCACGCGGGCCAGGACCTCACGGCTGTGCACGGTGCGCGAGTCGTACATCGTGGCGAGGATGCCGTCCAGTTCGAGCTCGGGGTTGAGCCGCTCCTGGACCTTCTCGATCGTCTCCGTGAGCAACGCCACACCGCGCAGGGCGAAGAACTCGCACTCGAGCGGCACGATCACCTTGTGCGCCGCGGTGAGCGCGTTCACGGTGAGCAGGCCGAGCGAGGGCTGGCAGTCGATGACGATGTAGTCGTAGTCCGCCATCAGCGGCTTGAGCGCGCGCTGCAGGGTGGACTCCCGGGCGACCTCGCTGACCAGCTGCACCTCGGCGGCCGACAAGTCGATATTGCTGGGCAGCAGGTCCATATTGGGCACGGCCGTCTTGAGCAGCACCTCGTCGGCCGACATGCCCCGCTCCATGAGCAGGTTGTAGACCGTGAGGTCGAGCTCCATCGGGTTGACGCCGAGGCCGACCGACAGGGCGCCCTGCGGGTCGAAGTCGACGAGCAGGACCCGGCGTCCGTATTCGGCGAGGGCCGCGCCGAGGTTGATGGTGGAGGTGGTCTTGCCGACGCCGCCCTTCTGGTTGCACATCGCGATGATCTTCGCGGGGCCGTGGTCGGTCAGCGGCCCGGGGATCGGGAAGTACGGCAGCGGCCGCCCGGTGGGGCCGATGCGTTCGCGTCGCTGGCGGGCCGCGTCGGGCGCGAGTGTGGCCGCGTACTCGGGGTCCGGCTCGTACTCGGCGTCCGGGTCGTAGAAGTGCCCGTCGGGGAGGTCGTCGTAGGCGGCGAAGCGGGCGGGATCCATGCCCCCCTGGTCGCCGGCCATGGCGTTCACGTGATGGCCGTCCATGCTCTGACTCTGGTGGGCTGTCGTCAAGTTCTGGTGCGTGGCGAAGGTGCGGACAGCTACGGAGCCGACAGCCTCGAGCCCCGAGGGACCCTGGCCCCGCGCAGCCGATCCTGGTTGACCACCCCCGGGAGAAAATGTCGACTCATTCACAAGTCGTCCTACCTCCTTGGTGACCAGGAAATTTCTAGATAGGTCAGCGTGACACCATGCCGACGGTTGGCGACTCTATGGCGTGTCGGCGGTTCGCAGCAACACAATCCACCGGACACGGCACGATGTGTCGGCAATCGAACACCGCGCTGTCAAGGGCGTATGGGGGGTGAAGCGAGGATTCCTCGACGGGTAAAGCGTCTGAATAGTTACTTTTAGGGCGAGTTGGCGAAGCGAACTGTCATCCGCGTTACGGGTCGTATCGGACACATCAACGGCCGGACCCCGCCTCACGGCAAGACCCGGCCGGATGCCCGTTATTGACCTGTTGTTGACGGTCGACGTTGACCGCTCGGCCGGTTTCAGCCGATCAGCGAGGTCAGTTCGACGGTCGACAGGCCGTGCGCCTCGGCGACCGGACCGTAAACGACCTCGCCCTCATGGACATTGAGCCCCCTGGCCAGCGCGGCGTCCCGGCGCAGCGCGTCCCGCCAGCCGCGGTTGGCCAGCTCCACGATGTACGGCAGCGTGGCGTTGGTGAGCGCGTGGGTGGAGGTGTTGGGCACCGCGCCCGGCATGTTGGCCACGCAGTAGAAGACCGAGTCGTGCACCGCGAAGGTGGGCTCGGCGTGGGTGGTGGGCCGGGAGTCCTCGAAGCAGCCGCCCTGGTCGATCGCGATGTCGACAAGTACACTTCCGGGCTTCATCCGGGAGACCAGCTCGTTGGTGACCAGCTTCGGCGCCTTGGCGCCGGGGATGAGCACCGCGCCGATGACGAGGTCGGCGGCGAGCACGGCCTTCTCCAGCTCGTAGGCGTTGGAGGAGATGGTCTGCACCCGGTTGCCGAAGACCTTGTCGGCCTCGCGCAACTTGTTGATGTCCCTGTCGAGCAGGGTGACGTGGAAGCCCATGCCGAGGGCGATCTGCGTGGCGTTCCAGCCGGAGACGCCGCCGCCGATGACCACGGCCCGGGCGGCGGCCACGCCCGGCACCCCGCCGGGCAGCACCCCGCGCCCGCCCGCCGACCGCATCAGGTGGTACGCGCCGACCTGCGGCGCGATCCGGCCCGCGACCTCGGACATCGGCGCGAGCAGCGGCAGCGCGCGGTTCGCGGTCTCGACCGTCTCGTAGGCGATGGCGGTGGTGCCGGACTCCAGCAGCGCGTCCGTGCACTCGCGGGAGGCGGCCAGGTGGAGGTAGGTGAAGAGGGTCTGGTCCTTGCGCAGCCGGTGGTACTCCTCCGCGACGGGCTCCTTGACCTTCAGCAGCAGGTCGGCGGTGGCCCAGACGTCGTCGGCCGAGCCGAGGATGCTCGCACCGGCGGCGGTGTACTCCTCGTCCGTGATCGAGGAACCGACACCGGCCCCCCGCTCCAGGAAGACCTCATGGCCATCGCGGACCAGCTCATGCACACCAGCGGGGGTGATGGCCACGCGGAACTCGTTGTTCTTGACCTCGCGGGGGATACCGACCTTCACGTCGATCACGGTCCTTGAATCTGAGGGATATCCGGGTTTTAAGCAGACAAACCGGAATGCGTCCGCATGCCGGAGACGACCGCAACAATCGCGGTACGGCCAGTCTAATGAAGGATGCCCCGCTGTCTAGCCTTGCATTGCATCAATCTTTTGCCGATCCGCTGCCGGTTTCTTAGGTCACTCTGCCTCTTCGGCTCCATCTGCCCGCTCACTGCCACCGCTGCCGCCCCGTACTTCCCCCACCCCGCTGCCACCCCGTACTTCCCCCACCCCGCTGCCGCCCCGTACTTCCCCCACCCCGCTGCCGCCCCGTACTTCCCCCACCCCGCTGCCGCCCCGTACTTCCCCCACCCCGCTGCCACCCCGTACTTCCCCCACCCCGCTGCCACCCCGTTGTCGCGCCGCCAGCCGCCGCGCGGCGCGCCGGTGCGCATCCGCGGCCGCCGGGTCGCCGAGCCGGTCCAGGGCGTCCGCGGCCCGCAGCGCGCCCTGCGGATTGCCCGCCCGGCGGAACGCGGCCCCCGCCGCCCGCCAGGCGCGCAGCGCCTCGCCCCACTGGCCGGTGCGGGCCTGGACCGTGCCCAGCCGCTCGTACAGCAGCGCCTCGCCGATCCGGTCGCCGCGGGACAGCCGCAGCTGGAGCGCCCGCCCGTACCAGTCGGCCGCCCGGTGCCAGTCCCCCAGGTCCTCGTACGTGCCGCCGATGGACTCCAGCGAACGCCCCGTGGTGTACGGGTCGCCCGCGTCCCGGGCCGCCTCCAGCGCGTGCTTGTAGCGGACCAGCGCCTCCTCCACCCGGCCCGCCCGCGCGTCCAGGTCGCCCAGGTTCAGCAGCGCCGCCGCCTCCTCCACCGGCAGATCGCGGCGGCGGGCCACATCGAGCACCAGCCGGTGCAGCCCGTACAGCTCCGGGGCGGCCGCCTCGGCGCTGCGGTGGGCGCCGAGGGCATGTGTCAGACCGGCCACCAACCGGCGCGCCAGCGTGTCGAGCCCGCCGTCCTCGACGGCCAGCCGGGCGATCTCCAGCAGCACCGGCAGCCGCGACTCCAGCCAGACCGACGCGGCCCCGGGCGAGGTGAACCTCAGCGCCCTCGGCATCGCGGCCAGCTTCTTGCGGGCGGGCGAGCCGGGCGGCTGGGCGGCCAGACGGCAGGCGTGCAACTGCCGTACGGTCCGCTCCAGCATCCGGGCACCGGCCAGTTCCACCTCGGCCGGGCGCTCGGTGGCCCGCAGCGCCGCCCGCAGCATCGGGTCGAGGCAGCCGGGTACCTGGTACCGGCGCTCGGCCAGCGGCCGCAGCAGCCCGTGCGCGACAAAGCCCTCCAGCGCGGCCTCGGCGTCCGCCACCGAGCAGCCGGCCAGCGCGGACGCTATCTGGGGGTCCGCCCAGCCGCCGGGCGCGAGCACCAGCAGCCGCAGCAGCCGTGCGGCGGCGGGCGGCAGCGCCTCGTACGCCAGCCGGAAGGCGCGGGCCAGCGGGCGCCCGCCCCGGTCCTGGTCACCGGAGGCCGGCGGCAGTTCGCGCAGCCGCTGCACCGCGTCGGCGACGGACGCCTGGGGACGCGCCGCGAGCCAGCCGCCGACCAGCACCAGCGCGGCGGGCTGGCCGCCGCACTCCTCGACCAGGGACTGCGCGGCCACCGGATCGCAGGTGATACGGGTGGTCCCGGCGTACTGCGCGAGCAGCCCGATGGCCGCGCTCACATCAAGCCCGCCGAGCGTGCACGGCCGTACGTCCGGCACCCCCGTCAGCGGGCCGCGCGAGACGGCGACGACCAGGCTGTCCGGGGCGTCCGGCAGTAACGCGTCCACCTGCTCGGCGCCGGTCGCGTCGTCGAACAGCAGCAGCGCGCGCTTCCCCGCCAGGGCGTCGCGCAGCGCCTCGCAGAGCTCGTCCTCGTCCGCCCCGGCCGGGACGGCCACCCCGAGCACGGCCAGCAGTTCGCGGGCGATCCGCTCGATGGGTACGGGATCGCCCCCGGACGTGGCCAGCCGCGCGCGCAGGGTCCCGTCGGGGTAGTCGTCGGCGAGCCGCCGCACCAGCTCCTCGGCCAGCGCGGTACGGCCGGAACCGGGGCGGCCCGCGATCAGCAGCACCCGGCTGCGGGGGGCCTTGCGGCCGGCGAGGGTGTCCAGGCCGGCCCGGTCGATATCGGCCCGCAGCGCCAGCAGTTCGCGCCGCCGCCCCGCGAAGCCGCGCCCCACGGACGCCGCCGCCGCGAACAACACGGCCCGCGTCGCGCCGCTCCACAGCCCGCCCGCGTCGTCCTGCGGCCTGGCGGGAGGCTCGGCGCGCCCGGGTTCATGGCCCTCGGCGCCCTCGGCCGAAGATCCCCCGCGCCCGTCCGCGGCAGGCGGTTCCGCGCGCCCTACGGTCCGGGGCGGCGGGGCGGCGGCGCGACGAGGCGCGAGGGCGGGCGCGGGACGGGGCTGGGGTTCGGCGGCAGGCGGCGGCAGCCGCTTCCGGGGGGTCGGCCCCCCATCGGTGTCGACCGCCTGCTCCGCCACTGGGCCCCATCCCCGTCCACCTGCGCGTACGAGCCCGCCGCGGGTGCGGTCGGGTAGTCCGAGCGTAGTTCACCGCGCGTCAGCACTTCGGCACTCCCGGCCGATATGGCGGGGAGAAAATCACCTGATCGGATGCACGGATGTTCGGATTTGGGGGCTGTGGAGAGCCGTCCCGCGGCGGGAGGGCCCTCAGGCCTCGAAGGGCCGGGCCGGCCAGGGGGCGTCCGCCGGGCGCAGGGACTCGAAGCCGGCGCCGGTCTGTGCGGCGTGGGCCGCCAGGACGCCGGCCACCAGGCAGGTGTTGTGCAGCTCGCCCGCGAGGACGCCGGCGATCAGCTCGTCGAGGGGGATACGGGCGCGCTCCATGTCCGCCTCCTCGTGATCCCCCTCGTACCGCTCGCCCTCGGCCTCCGAGACCCCCCGGGCCAGGAAGATCCGTACGGCCTCGTCGGAGCCGCCCGGCGAGGTGTAGATGTCGGTCAGCACCCGCCAGTCCTCGGCCTTGACGTGTGCCTCCTCGTACAGCTCGCGCTGCGCCGCGTGCAGCGGGTTCTCGCCGGGGACGTCGAGGAGGCCGGCCGGGATCTCCCAGAGCCGCTGCCGCACCGGGTGGCGGTACTGGCGCACCACGATGACGCGGCCTTCGCCGTCGAGGGCGAGGATGGCGACCGACCCGGGGTGGACCTGGTAGTCGCGGGTGGTCCGGGAGCCGTCGGGCATGACGACCTCGTCGGTGCGCACGCCGGTCTTGTTGCCGGTGAACGGCGTGGTGGTGGCGGTGATCCGCCACTCCTCGGGGGTGTCCTTGATGCGCATGCTCGACTCAGCGTCCTCTCGTCAGCGAACGGCCCGACAGCCGAAACGGGGCCCGGGCGGGGCGGCACAAACCGCTCCCGCCCAGGTCAACCGTATCCCTCAGGCCTTGGCGCGCTGTCCGGTCGGCGCGCCCGGCTGTCCGGTCACGGCGGCCGCCTGAGCGCCCGGCCGCGCCGCCGGGGCCGCCTCGGCCGCAGGCTGCCCCGACTGCGCGGACTGCCGGGCCACCGCGGCCTTCACCAGGCCCGCGAAGAGCGGGTGCGGGCGGGTGGGCCGGGAGCGCAGCTCCGGGTGGGCCTGGGTGCCGACCAGGTACGGGTGCACCTCGCGCGGGTACTCGACGTACTCGACCAGCTTGTTGTCGGGCGAGGTGCCCGAGAAGAGGAGGCCGGCCTTCTTCTCCAGCTCCCCGCGGTAGGCGTTGTTGACCTCGTAGCGGTGGCGGTGGCGCTCCTCGACGTACGGCTGGTCGCCGTAGACCTCGCGGACGATGGTGCCCTCGCCGAGCTTCGCCGGGTACATGCCCAGCCGCATCGTGCCGCCCATATCGCCCTCGCCCGCGACGATGTCGAGCTGCTCGGCCATGGTGGAGATGACCGGGTCGCTGGTGGCGGGCTCGAACTCGGTGGAGTTGGCGCCCTCGATGCCCGCCAGGTTCCGCGAGGCCTCGATGACGATGCACTGCAGGCCCAGACAGAGGCCCAGCAGCGGGATCTTGTTCTCGCGGGCGTAGGTGATCGCGCCGACCTTGCCGTTGACGCCGCGGTCGCCGAAGCCTCCCGGGACACAGACCGCGTCGACGTCGCCGAGCTGCTGCCGGGCGCCGGCGGCGGTGCGGCAGTCGTCCGAGGTCACCCACTTGATCTTGACGCGGGCGTTGTTGGCGAAGCCGCCCGCGCGCAGCGCCTCGGTGACCGACAGATAGGCGTCGGGCAGGTCGATGTACTTGCCGACCAGGGCGACGGTGACCTCGTGGTCGGGCTGGTGGACCCGCTTGAGCAGATCGTCCCACTGGGTCCACTCGACATCGCGGAAGGGCAGGTCGAGGCGGCGCACCACATAGGCGTCCAGGCCCTCGGAGTGGAGCACCTTGGGGATGTCGTAGATCGACTTGGCGTCGATGGCGGCGACCACGGCCGCCTCGTCGACGTCGCACATCAGCGAGACCTTGCGCTTGATGGAGGTCGGGACCTCACGGTCGGCACGCAGCACGATCGCGTCGGGCTGGATACCGATGTTGCGCAGGGCGGCGACCGAGTGCTGGGTGGGCTTGGTCTTGAGCTCACCGGAGGGGCCGATGTACGGCAGCAGGGAGATGTGCACGACAAAGACGTTGTCCCGGCCGACCTCGTGCCGGACCTGGCGTACGGACTCCAGGAAGGGCAGCGACTCGATGTCGCCGACGGTGCCGCCGACCTCGGTGATCACGACGTCCACGTCGTCCGTCGCCATCCGCCGGATGCGGTGCTTGATCTCGTTGGTGATATGCGGGATGACCTGCACGGTGTCGCCCAGGTACTCGCCGCGCCGCTCCTTGGCGATCACGGTGGAGTAGACCTGGCCGGTGGTGACGTTGGCGGAGCCGTCGAGGTCGACGTCGAGGAACCGCTCGTAGTGGCCGATGTCCAGGTCGGTCTCGGCGCCGTCGTTGGTGACGAACACCTCGCCGTGCTGGAACGGGTTCATGGTGCCCGGGTCCACGTTGAGGTACGGGTCCAGCTTCTGCATCGTCACGCGCAGACCGCGCGCCTTGAGCAGGGCACCGAGGCTGGAGGCGGTCAGGCCCTTGCCGAGTGAGGAAGCGACACCCCCGGTGACGAAGATGTGCTTGGTCGTCGTGGGTTTAGCGGCAATGGCCAAAACAAGGCTCCCGTGGTCGCGAGGTGAGGGTGCGGGGTCCGGCGACCGCCCCGGTATTCCGGGGGCGCCGTTGGTGAGGTTCGGGGGTTTTGCGCCCACCGCTCCACGGGCTACCAGGGTATCAGTGCCCTCCCCCGGCTACGGCTGGGCCGGGTGCACCTCCCGGGAGAACTCGGGCGAGCCGGGGAGCATTCCGCGGCCGCCGGGGGTACGGATCCGCTACCGCTCGAACACCATGCGTGACCTGGCCACCCGATCGGCCGCCGGGTCCAAGCCACGATGTGGGACGACTCAAGCGGATCACTGTTCTCCGTCGTATCCTGCTCGGACGCAATGCTGCGAGCCGGCCGGCAAGGGACCACCAGCACGTCCCCGGGACAAGCGCTCGTCGAGAACTTCCAAGACCGTGGACAATAGCCTTCCGGGGCACCGCGGCCGTTCGAATGGGGATAGTACGTGGCCGGGCGTATCGAGGATTACGCACTGATCGGGGATATGCAGACCGCCGCCCTGGTCTGCAGAGATGGCACGGTCGACTGGCTTTGTCTGCCGCGCTTCGATTCGCATGCCGTCTTCGCCGGGCTGCTGGGCACCGAAGAGCATGGCTTCTGGCACCTGGGGCCCGCGCAGGCCGCGGGCGCCCCTCACGCGGCCGCCGACCGCCGCCGCTACCGCGGCGACTCGCTGGTCCTCGAATCGGAATGGGACACCCCGCGCGGCACGGTCCGCGTGATCGACTTCATGCCGCCCCGTGACGGGGCCCCTCAGCTGGTGCGGATCGTCGAGGGCGTGAGCGGCCGGGTGCCGATGCGCTCGGCGCTGCGGATGCGCTTCTCGTACGGCTGGGTCGTGCCGTGGGTGCACAAGATCGACGGGCGGACGGTCGCCGTCGCCGGACCCGATTCGGTGTGGCTGGACACCGAGATCGACACCTACGGCAAGGACCTGACCACCTACTCGGACTTCACCGTCGCCCCCGGCGACCGGATCGCCTTCACCATCAGCTGGCAGCCCTCCCACAAGGAGCCGCCCGCGCTCCCCGACCCGGAGGGCGCGCTCGAGGCGACCGAGGTCTTCTGGCGCGAATGGGTCGAGCACTGCACGTACCACGGCCCCTACCGGGACGCGGTGGTCCGCTCGCTGATCACCCTCAAGGCGCTCACCTACGCCCCCACCGGCGGCATCGTCGCCGCGCCCACCACCTCGCTGCCCGAGGAGATCGGCGGAGTCCGGAACTGGGACTACCGCTACACCTGGCTGCGGGACGCGGCGATCACCCTGTCCTCGCTGCTGCGCACCGGCTACCGCGAGGAGGCGCGCGCCTGGCGCGAGTGGCTGCTGCGCGCGGTCGCGGGCGACCCGGAGAACCTCCAGATCATGTACGGCATCGCGGGTGAGCGCGAGCTGGGCGAGGCCGAGCTGCCCTGGCTCCCCGGCTACGAGGGCTCGCAGCCGGTCCGGGTCGGCAACGGCGCGGCCGGGCAGCTCCAGCTGGATGTGTACGGAGAGGTCACCGAGGCGCTGCACCTGGCGCACATGACCGGCCTGGCCCGCAACGACTACGCGAGCATCCTGCAGCTCAAGCTGATCCGCTACCTCGAGGAGCACTGGGACGAGCCGGACGAGGGCATCTGGGAGGTGCGCGGGCCGCGCCGGCACTTCGTGCACTCCAAGGTGATGGCCTGGGTCGCGGTGGACCGCACCGTCAAGCTCATCGAATCGGGCGACGTGGACGGGCCGTTGGAGCGCTGGCGCGAGCTGCGCGACGAGATCCACCGGGATGTCTGCGAGAAGGGCTACGACCCCGAGCGCAACACCTTCACCCAGTCGTACGGCTCGCGGGAGCTGGACGCCTCGCTGCTGCTGATCCCGCAGATGGGCTTTCTGCCGCCGGACGACAAGCGGGTCATCGGGACCATCGAGGCCATCCAGCGCGAGCTGTCGACCACCGACGGCTTTGTGCTGCGCTACCCGACGGCCGGCGAGGACGCGGGCGTGGACGGCCTCGAGGGCGACGAAGGGGCCTTCCTGGCCTGCTCGTTCTGGCTCGCCGACGACCTGGCGATGATCGGCCGGGTCGACGAGGCGCGCAAGCTCTTCGAGAAGCTGCTCTCGCTCCGCAACGACCTGGGGCTGCTGGCGGAGGAGTGGGACCCGCGCCTCCAGCGGCAGGTGGGCAACTTCCCCCAGGCCTTCAGCCATGTGCCGCTGATCGACACGGCGCTGCGGCTGACCGCGTCCGGGGCGTACGGAGGGTAGGCCGGCAGGCCCGGTCACCGGCCGAGGACGAACGCACAGGAGCCCGGGCTCATACGGCCCGGGCTCCTGTGATGCGTTTCCGCGTTCAGAAGGCGGTCAGGGTCAGCGTGACGCCTGTCGGGGCGGTGTCCTGGATGTACGACGCGAAGTCGGCGACGTCGTCGAAGGCGAAGCCGTACGCCTTGCCGTCCGCGGTCGCCGCGTGCATGGCCTTGGCGTAGTGGTTGGTGACCTGCGGGGTGTAGAAGGAGGCCGGGTCGGTGGTCGGCTGGGCGGGTGTGTTGTGCAGGGTGGTGCGGTTGAAGCCCGCGCCGAGGATGGCCGCGACCGGGCCCGTGGTCCCGTCGTTGGGCGCGGCGAGCGCGCCGTCGCAGAAGAGCACGTCCCTGGTGGAGGGCTTGTCGAAGGCCACGGAGGCGGGGCCGGTGAAGGACAGCCGCCCGCCGCTCACCCGGCCGGTGAAGGTACCCGCGTTGGTGGTGACCTTCAGGTCCTTCGCGGCGTAGGCCGCCCAGACGTCGTCGATATAGGCGGCGAGGTAGTCCTTGCCGAACAGCCCGGCGTCGAGGCCGTGTCCGGGGGCGATGACCCTCAGCTTGTCGCCGAGGACCAGGGGCGCGAAGGCGTCGACCGCGGCGAGGTCGGAGAAGACCTTGGCGCGGGCGCCGCTCTTGAGGGTGCCGGTGGTCTGGTCCTTGGCCCCGGTGAGGCGGATCGACAGCGGGACGCTGAACATGTCGACCATGGTGGTGTTGCAGAACATCCCGGCGGAGTTGAAGGTGAACTCCGCGCAGTCGTGCAGGATGTCGTAGTTGGGATCACTGGACACCCAGCCCGCCGGGTACTGCAGGGCCGCGTTGCCCGCGCCGTCGGTGACCGCCTTGAACTTGAGCTTGGAGCCGAGGGCGACGTAGATCCGGCCGGACATATTGGGCAGGGTCAGTTTGGTGTCCCCGCTCGCGGTGAGCGGGATGGCGTAGTCGGTCCAGCCGTCCGGTCCGTTGTCGGAGAGCGCGATGGGCGCGACCTTGCCGTCCGGGGTGACGCGGACCTGGCGACCGCCCTCGTTGCCGACGATGTAGATCCATATCGATGAATTGCCGAACTGACCTGTGTTGTTGACGACCGTCAGCGGCATCGTGGCCGCGCGCTCGGCGCCATTGGCCCGGCCGCCCGCGAGGGTGAGGCCCGAACCCGCGGCGGCAGCGGCGGCGAGGCCGCCGAGCAGCGTCCTGCGGCCGATCGTCCCGTTCTTCATCCTGCTCATGACATGCACTCCTCGGCGTTGTGGGGGATTTGCCGGGATATTGGAGAGGGGTGGGGGGTGACGGGAACCGTCTTACGTGAGAGCGCTCTCTCCCGCTCCTAGCCCTGCACCCTGCCTACCGGCCGCCCCATGCGTCAAGGACTTGGGCCGACTTGGATCAGATTAGGTCTGGACCAATTCATCGTAGACGCTGAGGACATGGGCGACCGTGTCGTCCTCCGTCGGCCAGCCCGCGGTCCGCGACCGCCCCGCCGCGGCCAGCTCCACCCGGCGCACCGGATCCGCGAGCAGCCGGATCACCGCGCCCGCCAGGTCCTCCGGCGCCCCGTACGGCACGAGTTCGGCCGCCTCCCCCACCAGCTCCGGCACCCCGCCGACCGCCGTGGCCACCAGCGGCACGCCCGCGTGCAGCGCCTCCTGCGCCAGCAGCGACCGCGCCTCCCACCGGCTGGAGAGCACCGCGACATCGGCCGCCGCCAGCAGCGCGGGCACATCGTCCCGGCGGCCGAGCAGCCGCACCGGCAGCCCCTCCCCGTCGATCCTGCGCTGCAGCGCCGCCCGGTCCGGCCCCTCCCCCGCGACCGCCAGCAGCGGCTGGGGGTCCAGCGCACGCCACACCCGGGCCGCGTCCAGCAGCGGCCCGAAGCCCCGGTCCAGCACCAGCCGCCCCACCGCGAGCAGCAACGGCCGCTCCACGGCGCCCAGTTCGGCCCGCGCCTTCTGCCGCCACCCGTCCTCCCTGGGCGGCGTGGAGCGCGGCGCGGGCACCGCGACCGGCGCGAGCCGGGCGTCACGAGCCCCCCGCGCACGAGCCCGCTCCACCAGATCCGACGACGCGCCCAGCACGATCGCGGCGTGGCGCGCCACCCTGCGCTCTATGAGGCGTACGGCTTGCGCCCGCGCGCCCTCGGCGTGCGGTTTGCTGTGCCAGGTGACGATCAGCGGCACGCCCCGGCCGTGCAGCGCCAGCACGGCCAGCAGCCCGGACCGCAGCCCGTGCGCATGCACCAGACCCGCCCCGGCGCCGGCCGCCCGCAGCGTCGCGACGGCCCCCGCGTTCGTACGGGCGTCCAGTCCGGCGAACCACGCGCCCGCCTGCGTGAACCCGTACCCCCGCTCCGCCCGCCACGGCCCGCACACCGTCACCCGCAGCCCGCGCGCCACCAACCCGGCCGTCAGCGACCGGACATGCACCCCGCTGCCGGAACTGCCGCCGCCGAGCACTTGGAGGGCGTGCAGGGGCGGCTGCCCGTGCGGATTCCCGTGCGGGTTCCCGGGCGGCGGGGCCGGTGTGCTGCTCACGGTGCTGCTCACGCGGGAAAAGCTCCTGAGAGGACGGCGTTCGGGCGTGGGGTCTTAGGGCCTGTCGTCAAAGAGGGCGTCCTGCTCCCGACGCCTGGCACGGCACCTCGCTGCGTTGTCGCATCGCCCAAGTACGCCCAGTACGAGGGCGACGCTCCGCCTTGCGAGGCACCGCACCAGACGCCGCTCGCGGCCGGACGCCCCCTTTGACGACAGACCCTAGGCGCGCGGCGGTACGGGTGCGCCCCGCCCAGGATGCCAGTCTTCAGGCCGCCCCCACCGCCACGGCCCCGCCCCGGGCCCGCCGTCGGCGCGCCCGTACGTCCGAGGATTCACCCGTACGGCGGACAGCACCGAACACCGGAACGCCCTCGGGCCGCTGCGGCGCGGGCGGCCCGGCCCAGGCTCGCGGCCACCGGTCCTCGGCGGCGGCGGACCCGCGACCGGCAGTCAGCGCGTCGCCCGCGCCGTCTCCAGGAGCTCTTCCGCGTGGGCGCGGGCGAGTTCGGAGTCCTCCTGGCCCGCCAGCATGCGCGACAGCTCCCGTACCCGGTCCTCGCCCTCCATCGCCTTCACACCGCTGCGCGTGACCGCCCCGTCGTTGGTCTTCTCCACCACCAAGTGCCGGTCGGCGAAGGCCGCGACCTGGGGCAGGTGCGTGACGACCACGACCTGCGCGGTCTGGGCGAGCTTGGCCAGGCGTCGGCCGACCTCCACCGCCGCCTTGCCGCCGACGCCCTGGTCCACCTCGTCGAAGAGATAAGTCGGCACGGGGTCGGAGCCCGCGAAGACCACCTCCACCGCGAGCATCACCCGGGACAGCTCACCGCCGGACGCTCCCTTGGCGATCGGGCGGGGCGGAGCCCCCGGGTGGGGGGCGAGCAGCAGTTCGACCTCGTCGGCTCCGTGCGGCCCGAACAGCACCGCACGGCCGCCCACCTCGATACCCGCCGTCTCCTCCGCGGCCTCGCTCTGGCTGATCGCGAAGGTCACCCGGGCGTGTGGCATCGCGAGCGAGGCCAGCTCCGCGGTGACCGCGTCGGCGAAGCGCGCCGCCGCCTCCGTACGGGCGTCGGTGAGCGCCTGCGCGAGCTCGCCCAGTTCGGCGCGGAGCGCGTCGCGCTCGGCGGTCAGCTCGCCGATGCGGTCGTCGTCACCGTCCAGTTCGGCCAGCCGCGCCGCGCCCTGCTCCGCCCAGGCCAGCACATCCGCGATGTCCTGGCCGTACTTGCGGGTCAGATGGGACAGCGCGGCCCGGCGCTCCTCGACGACCGCCAGCCGCCGCGGATCGGCGTCCAGGTCGTCCGCGTAACCCGCGAGCTCCCCGGCCACGTCGGACATCAGGATGCCGACCTCGGCGATCCTGTCGGCGAGCGCGGCGAGCTTCGGATCGTGGGAGCGCACGCCCTCCAGCGCCCGGTGCGCGCCCGCGACCAAACTGGCCGCGTCCACGCCCTCGGGGTCCTCGGGGTGCCCGGCCAGCGCGGCGTGCGCGACGGTGGCGGCGGAGGCGAGGGCTTCGGCGTGGCCCAGGCGCTCCGCCTCGGCGGCGAGCTCGGTGTCCTCGCCGGGCAGCGGTTCGGCCGCGGCGATCTCCTCGAGGCCGAACCGCAGCAGATCGGCCTCCTGCGCCCGCTCCCGCGCCCGGGTGGTCAGCTCGTCCAGCTCGGCCGCGACCGCGCGCAGCCGCCGGTAGGCGGCCCCGTACTTCTCCAGCGGCCCGGCGACCGCGGCTCCCGCGTACCGGTCCAGGGCCTGCCGCTGCCGGGCCGGGCGCAGCAGCCCCTGCTGATCGGTCTGGCCGTGCACGGCCACCAGGTCGTCCGCCAGCTCGCCCAGCAGCCCCACGGGCACCGAGCGGCCGCCCACATGGGCGCGGGAACGGCCTTCGGCGGAGACCGTACGGCTGATCAGCAGCGCGCCGTCGTCGAGTTCGGCGCCCGCCTCCTCGGCCCGGACGGCCACCGTCGACCGCCCGTCGACGGTGATCCGGCCCTCGACGACCGCCGCCTTGGCGCCGATCCGCACCAGGGCCGCGTCGGCCCGCCCGCCCAGCAGCAGGCCGAGACTGGTGACGACCATGGTCTTACCCGCTCCGGTCTCACCGGTCACCGCGGTGAAGCCGGGCGACAGTTCGACGACGGCATCGTCGATGACGCCCAGGGCACGTATCCGCATCTCCTCCAGCACGCCCACGACCATACGAGGTTTCACGGCCTCGACGCGACGGCGGGTTCCCTCTGTGGGGCGCCCGGTCCGGCCGGAGCCCGCCCTCGGCGCCCCGTCCGGGGCCTAGTGCGGCGCGCCGCGCCAGCCCGCGACCGGGAGGGCGAACTTCGCCACCAGCCGGTCCGTGAACGACGCGTGGTGCAGCCGCGCCAGCCGCACCGGCACCGCCCCCCGCCGCACCTCCACCCGCGCGCCGGCGGGCAGTTCGACGGTGCGCCGCCCGTCGCACCACAGCACCCCGTGCGGGGTCTGCGGCTGCACCTCCACGGCGAGCACCGAGCGCGGCGAGGTGACCAGGGGCTTGGCGAAGAGGGCGTGCGCGCTGATGGGGACCATCAGCAGCGCCTCGACCTCGGGCCACACCACGGGCCCGCCCGCCGAGAAGGCGTACGCCGTCGAACCGGTCGGGGTCGCGCAGACGACGCCGTCGCCGCCGAAGCGGGAGACGGGGCGGCCGTCGACCTCGGTGACGACCTCCAGCAGGCGCTCGCGCGCGGCCTTCTCGACCGACGCCTCGTTCAGCGCCCAGTCGGTGTGCACGATCTGCCCGTCGGTACGGACCAGCACATCGATGGTCATCCGCTCTTCGACCTCGTAGCTGCGCGTCACGACCCGGTCCACGACCTTGTCCAGGTCGTCCCGCTCGGCCTCGGCGAGGAAGCCGACCCGGCCCAGGTTGACGCCGAGCATCGGCACCCCGGAGATCCGCGAGAACTCCGCGCCGCGCAGCAGCGTGCCGTCACCGCCGAGGACGATCAGCAGCTCGCAGCCGTCCAGGACGTCCGCGCCCGCGTCGACCAGCTCGACCGCGGCCGGCAGCGGCAGGTCCGCGGCCTCCGCGGCCAGCACCCGCACCCCGATGCCGCAGCGCAGCAGCCCTTGGACGACCAGCTCGGCGCTGCGGATGGCCGCGGGGCGGCCGGTGTGTGCCAGCAGGAATACGGTGCGCTCCGCTGCTGCCGAGGCTGCTGCTGAAGCTTCTGAAGTGGTCAACTGGGCCCCTCCGCCACTGCACGGTCGACATCGGCCGGGTCAAGTGCCGGCGCCCCGGCGCGCATCCACAGAAAGTACTCGACGTTGCCGGCCGGACCGGGCAACGGGCTCGCCGTGACCCCCAGGACTCCAAGGCCAAGGCCCGCCGCCTGATCCGCGACCGTACGGACGGCCTCGGCACGCAGCCGCGCGCTGCGGACCACCCCGCCGCTGCCCAGCCGCTCCTTGCCGACCTCGAACTGGGGCTTGACCATCAGCACCAGGTCGGCCCCCGGCGCGGCACAGCGCACCAGGGCGGGCAGCACCAGCCCCAGCGGGATGAAGGACAGGTCACCGACGACCAGGTCCACGGGGTCACCGCCGATCTGCTCGAGCGTCAATTCACGTACGTTCGTACGGTCCATGACGGTCACGCGTTCATCGCTCTGCAAAGACCACGCGAGTTGTCCGTATCCGACGTCGACGGCGAGGACATGGGCGGCGCCGGCGCGCAGCAGGACATCGGTGAAGCCTCCGGTGGACGCCCCCGCGTCCAGGGCGCGCCGCCCCGCGACCTCCAGAGCGCCGCCGCTCGCCGTGCCGTCTGTGATGGCGCCCGCGCCCGCCCCCTGGCGGTACTCCTCGCTGAAGGCCAGCAGCGCGCCCGCGAGCTTGTGCCCGCCTCGCGAGACGTAGTCCGGGTCGCTGTCGTCCGCCCTGACCACGAGCGCCGCGCTGGTCTCCACCTGGGTGGCGGGCTTGGTCGCGACCTGCCCGCCGACGGTCACCCGGCCCGCGGCGATCAGCTGGCTGGCGTGCTCGCGCGAGCGGGCCAGCTCGCGGCGCACCAGCTCCGCGTCGAGTCGTGCGCGTCGTGGGCGGGTCACAGCCACGGGTGGTTCAGCTCCTGTCGTCTGTCGTCATACGAGACGAGGTCGTCTACGGGGCGGCGGGTCGGCTACGGGGCGGGTCGTCTTACGAAGGCGGGGTCGGCCTACGAGGCCGGCACCGGCGGTGCGGGGGCCGGCGGGCCGGGCCGCCGGTCCAGGGCGGTCAGCACATCGCGCAGGCCCCGGTGCACATCCTCGTACACCTCCAGATGGCCGCTCGCGGCGAGGTGGTCGGCATCGGCCAGCCGGTCCAGCTGCGCGTCGATCTCGGCGACGCCGGTGGGCGTACGGGTGACGCCGAGCGGCGCGGGATCCGCCGGACGCGCCGACGCCGCGGAAAGCTCCGAAGAAGGCCCCGAGGGAGCCTCCGAAGACGGTTCGGAAGACGGCCCCGCCGTCGGCGCGGCCATGGACTCCGCGGCCGCCGCCTCGGCGGCTGCCACCCCGGGATCCGGCTCCGGCCCGGGCCGCGCACCCTCGATCGGCTCACTCATGGTCTCGACGCTACCGCGAACCACACATTCTCCGACGTACGGGACCTGGGGTACCGTCTGTCGCGATGGCGACCATGGAGGAGTGCCGCAGCGCACTCGACAAGCTGGCGGAGAACCTGGCGGGCGCGAACGGGGACCTCCGCAGCGCCGCCGCGCTCGATCGCTCGGTGAGCTGCCGTATCACCGACCTCGACATCACCTTCTTCGGACGTCTCACCGATGGCCACATAGAGGACGTGACGGCCGTGCCCGGCCCGCCCGCCGAGCGCGCCGAGATCCGGCTGACGATGTCCGGCGACGACCTGGTGGCCCTGGTCGACGGCGAGCTGCACTTCGCGCGCGCCTGGGGCAGCGGCCGGGTCAAGCTGGAGGCCGGCTTCCGCGATCTTCTGCGGCTGCGGAAGCTGCTGTAGCCGCGGCCATCTCCGTCGCGCCCGTCTTGGCAGGGGCCTTCGTACCCGTCCCTTGCACGACCGGGGCCTTCGCGGGCGCAGCATCCGCCCGCGTACGGGATCGCCGGGCGGCGGGCACCACCAGCGGGGTGCCGGTCTCGGGGTCGTCGATCACCTGGCAGCGCAGCCCGAAGACCCGCTCCACCAGCTCGGCCGTCACCACCTCCCCGGGCGCGCCCTCGGCGACGACCTCCCCGCCGCGCATCGCGATCAGGTGGGTGGCGTAGCGGGCGGCGTGGTTGAGGTCGTGGAGGACGGCGACGAGGGTGCGGCTCTGCTCCTCGTGGAGCTGGGCGCACAGGTCGAGCACATCGATCTGGTGCTGGATGTCCAGGTAGGTGGTCGGCTCGTCGAGGAGCAGCAGCGGAGTCTGCTGGGCGATGGCCATGGCGATCCACACCCGCTGCCGCTGGCCACCGGACAATTCGTCGACATAGCGATCCGCGAGCTCGGCCACGCCGGTCGCCGCCATCGACTCGCCGACAATCCGCTCGTCCGTCTCCGACCACTGCCGCAGCAGCCCCTGGTGCGGATAGCGGCCGCGGGCGACCAGGTCCGCGACGGTGATGCCGTCCGGCGCGATCGAGGACTGCGGCAGCAGCCCTAGGGTGCGGGCGACCTTCTTGGCGGGCATCGAGCCGATCGCCTGCCCGTCCAGCAGCACCGACCCGGCGGTCGGCTTGAGCATCCGGGACAGCGCGCGCAGCAGGGTGGACTTGCCGCAGGCGTTGGGCCCGACGATCACCGTGAAGGAGTGATCGGGGATGGCGACGGTCAGGCCCTCGGCCACCGTGTGCCGGTCGTAGGCGAGGGTGAGCCCTTCGGCGGTGAGCCGCTGCGACCGGGCGCCCTTACCGCCTGCACCGCCTATTTCAGTCATACCGCTCATGTCACCCATACCGTCGCTGCCGTCCCTACCGTCCACGTCGCCCCTCGTCACATCGGCACCGTCCCTCGTCATATCCGCCCCGCCCGGCGCTCGGTGATCAGCAGCCCCAGCAGATAGCAGCCGCCCAGCACCCCGGTGACCACCCCCACCGGCAGTTGGTCCGCCCCGAAGAGCCGCTGCGCGGACCAGTCGGCGCTGATCAGCAGGGCCGCGCCCATCAGGGCCGCGGGCACCAGATTGGGCCCGGTCGCGCGGGTGAGCCTGCGGGCCAGCTGAGGCGCGACGAGTGCGACGAAGGCCACGGGCCCGGCGGCGGACGTGGCGACCGCGGTCAGCAGGACGGCCGAGAGGACCAGCACCAGCCGCGTCCGCTCGACCCGCACCCCGAGGGCGTACGCGCTGTCGTCGCCCATCTCCAGCATCCGCAGGCCCCGGGCGTGCCCGAGCACCACCGGCACCAGCACCGCGCAGACGCAGGCCAGCGGCCAGACCTGCGCCCAGTCCCGCCCGTTCAGCGAGCCGGTCAGCCACACCATGGCGCGCGCCGCGTCCTCCTGATGGGCCTGGGTGAGCAGATAGCCGTTGACGGCGGCGAGCGTCGAGGACGCGCCGATGCCCACCAGTACCAGCCGGTAGCCGTGTACTCCCCGCCGCCAGGCCAGCGCGTACACGCCGAGCCCGGTCAGCAGACCGCCGGCGACGGCCCCGGCCGCGACCTGGTTCGGGTCGCCCTTGAACAGCACGACGACCGTGAGCGCCCCGGCCGCCGAACCCTGCCCGAAGCCGACCACGTCGGGGCTCCCGAGCGGATTGCGCGACACGCTCTGGAACAGCGCGCCCGCCAGCCCCAGGGCCGCGCCGACGAGCAGCCCGACCAGGACGCGCGGCAGCCGCACCTCGTTGACGATGAAGTGCTCGATCGGGGTGCCGCCGCCGAAGAGGGTGCGTACGACGTCGCCGGGCGCGATCGAGAAGTCGCCGGTGCCGATCAGCACCACGCTCATGGTCAGCGCCACGGCGGCCAGCAGCAGCCCCGTCAGCGCCGCGCGGACGTCCACCCGGACCGAGAGCCCGCCCCGGGTCCGCAGCGTGGCCCCGCGCGCCCTGGGCGCTTTTTCGCCGCCGTTCCCGGCCCCGATCTTGTCGCTCGCGCTCGCGTTCACAGCTGGGCCATCCTTCGGCGCCGGACGAGGTAGATGAAGACGGGCCCGCCGATGAGCGTGGTGACGACCCCGGCCTGCAGCTCCGAGGGCCGCGACACGACCCGGCCGATCACATCGGCGCCCAGCAGCAGCACCGGCGAGAGCACCGCGGCGTACGGCAGGATCCAGCGCAGATCGGGCCCGGTGAGCGCCCGTACGACATGCGGCACCATCAGGCCGACGAACGCGATCGGCCCGCAGGCGGCCGTCGCGGCCCCGCACAGCAGGGTGACGGCGACCATGGCGAGCGCGCGGGTGCGGGCGAGGTCGGTGCCGAGGGCGCGCGCCGTGTCGTCGCCGAGCGCCACGGCGTTCAGCGCCCGGCCGAGCGCCAGGGCGAGGACCACGCCGACGGCGATGAACGGCGCGACCTGCTTGACGACCGTCATGTTCGCGGAGGCGAGCGAACCGACCGTCCAGAAGCGCATCTTGTCCAGGGCGGCCGTGTCCAGCAGCTCAACGGCGTTGAGATAGCCGTAGAGCGCCGCGTACACGGCCGTACCGGCGAGCGCCAGCCGCACCGGCGTGGCCTCTCGGCTGCCGCCGAGCGCGAAGACGAGCACGGACGCGACGGCGGTGCCGAGGAAGGCGAACCACACATAGCCGGTCAGGGAGGTGACGCCGAGAAAGCTGATGGCCGTGACGACGGCGGCGGACGCGCCCGCGTTCAGCCCGAGCAGCCCCGGGTCGGCGAGCGGGTTGCGGGTGAGCGCCTGGATCACCGCGCCCGCGAGCCCGAGCGCGGCGCCCACCAGCAGCCCGAGCACGGTACGCGGCACCCGCACATCCCGGACGACCACATCGGTGTCGCTGCCGTTGTAGTGGAACAGCCCGTGCCACACGTCGCCGAGCGGAATCGGCTTGGCACCGATCGCGACGCTGGCGGCCACGACCACCAGCAGGACCCCCAGGGAGGCGACGAGCCCGGCCGTGCGGCGCGCGGCCTGCCGCCGAGGTGGCGCGGTCGCTGTTTCGGTCCCGGCTCTCGCCGGACTGAGCAGGGTCACGCGGAACTCCACCTCGCAGCAAGGCCGATCACAATTGAGGTTAGGTTAACCTAACCTTTCTTGTCACGCCTCGGGAGGGGCGGGTTCGTCACAACCCCAGCCGCGCCAGCGCCTTCCCCGCGTCCGCGGCGCAAGCCCCGTCCCCGGCCTCGGTCCACGCCGCCGCGCACAGCGCCCGCAGCCCGTCCATCGGGTCGCCGCCGTCCCCCTCCAGCACCAGCACGCCCTGGCGCACCCGGGCCAGCCAGCCCCCGCACCGAAAGCCGCCGTCGTCCCCCGCCCCGGCCGGCTCCACCGCCGCCTGGGGCGTCAGCAGGCCCCGCAAGTCACGGTCCACATACGTCGGCCGGTGCTCGGGCTCGGCGGCCAGCAGCTGCGCGGGGGTGGTCACCCCGGTCAGGACCAGCAGCGAGTCGACACCGCCCGCGTGCGCGCCCTCGATATCGGTGTCCATCCGGTCCCCGACCACCAGCGGCCGCTCCGCGCCGGTCCGCAGGATCGTCTCCCGGTGCATCGGCGGCAGCGGCTTCCCGGCGATCTGCGGGGAGCGGCCCGTGACGATGCGTACGACCTCCACCGCCGCGCCGTTGCCCGGCGCGATGCCCCGCCCGCTCGGAATCGTCAGATCCCCGTTGGAGGCGTACCACGGCACGCCGCGCCGCACCGCGTACCCGGCCTCCGCCAGCCGCTCCCAGGGCATCTCCGGCCCGCCGTACCCCTGGACCACCGCCGCCGGGTCATCGTCCGCCGAATCCACCGGCACCAGGCCCCGCTCACGCAGCGCCACCCGCAGCCCCTCGCCGCCGATCGCCAGCACCCGGGCCCCGGCCGGGACCTGCTCGGCGATCAGCCGGGCCACCGCCTGCGCCGAGGTGATCACGTCCTCGGGCCGCGCGGGCACCCCGAGCCGGCTCAGATGCTCCGCCACCGCCTCCGGCGTGCGCAGCGCGTTGTTGGTCACATACGCCAGCCGCATCCCGCCGTCCCGCACGGTGCCCAGCGACTCCACGGCGTGCTCGACGGCCTCACCGCCCGCATACACCACCCCGTCGAGGTCCAGCAGGGCGGTGTCGTACGCCGCGCTCAGCGGCCGTTCGCTGGCCGCGGGCCGGGTCCGGACGTTCTGGGTCACGGGGGGATTCATCGGGGGACACGCTCCTCGCATACATGTGCGTCTGTCCCCCGATCATCGCTCATCGCGCCGAACGGCATAGCATTCACTGATGAGCACTCCAGGGCCTGTCGGGCAAGGTCTGCAGCTCGCCCCGTTCCGGGGATTGCGCTATGTCGCGGAGCGGGTCGGCAGCCTGGCCGCCGTGACCTCGCCTCCGTACGACGTCGTGGTGCGCCCCGATGGTCTGCGCGCGCTCGAGACGGCGGACCCGTACAACATCGTCCGCCTCATCCTCCCCCAGGCCGACACCCCCGCCGACCGCCACCGGCAGGCCGCCGAGACGCTGCGCCGCTGGCAGGCCGACGGAATACTCGCCCCCGACCCCGAGCCCGCGCTCTACGTCTACGAGCAGCGCGACGGCCATGTGCTCCAGCGGGGGATCATCGGCGCCCTGCGGCTGAGCCCGCGCGAGGAGGGCGTGGTGCTCCCGCACGAGGAGGTCATGCCGCATGTGGTCGAGGACCGCGCCGCCCTGATGCGCGCCACGGACGCCAACCTGGAGCCGCTGCTCCTCGCCTACCGCAGCGACGGCTCGGTGACCGGCGCGGCCGCCGTCCTCGAACGCGCCGTCCAGGGCCGCCCGTTGCTCTCCACGCCCACCGAGGACGGCTTCAGCCACCACCTGTGGCGGGTGACCGACCCCGCCGACCTCGCACAGATCGCCGCCGACCTGCGCCACCGGCAGGCCCTCATCGCCGACGGGCACCACCGCTGGGCCACCTATCTGCGGCTGCGCGAGGAGCGGACGGAGCCGGGCCCCTGGGACTTCGGCCTGGTCCTGCTCGTCGACACCGCCCGATACCCGCTGCGGGTCAGGGCCATCCACCGGCTGCTGCACCAGCTGTCCCCGGCCGAAGCACTGGCCGCCCTGGGCGCCCCGGACGCGCACCGTACGCCTCCTGGCCAGCCCGGCTCGGGGAGCGCCGCCTTCCGCGTACGCCCGGTCGACGGTCCGCTCCCGCAGGCGCTGGCCACGCTCGCGAAGGCCGCCGACGAGCCGGGGGCCGGCAACGCCTTCCTGCTCGCCGGGCACGGCGGCTTCCTCCTCCTGGACCGCCCCGATCCGGCGCTCCTGGCCCGTACGATCCCCGCCGACCGGCCGGAGGCATGGCGCACCCTCGACGCGACGGTCCTGCACTCCGTGCTGCTGGAGCACATCTGGAACGTCCCTGACACTCCAAGCCACATCGGCTACATCCATGACGCGGCGGCGGCCGTGGAACAGGCGGAGCGGCACGGCGGCACGGCGGTGCTGATGCACCCGGTGCGGGAGGGGGTCGTCCACGACCTGGCCCGGGAGGGGATCCCCATGCCGCACAAGTCGACCTCCTTCGGGCCGAAGCCGGCGTCCGGGCTGGTCCTGCGGAGCCTCGCGCTCGGCTGACGCAGCTGGCTCAGCTGACGAGAAAGGGCGGAACCCCTGGCCGGGGTTCCGCCCTCACTGTCTCTCGCTGTCTGCCGCCGTCAGCGGCCGTCGCCCTCGTCGACTTCCTTCTTCAGGTCGTCCGACTCGAGATCGTCCGACTCGGCGGATGCCTCGGGCGCGCCCGCGGGCTCGTCCTCAACGTCCGACTCGTCCTCGACCAGCTTCGGCTCGTCCTCGACCTCGAGCTCGGCCTCCGGCTCGTCCTCGGGCTCCGGCTCGTCCTCAGGCTCCTCGGGGGCGAGCGCGTCCACGAACTCCACACCGTCCAGCTCCGCAAGCCGGTCGGAGGCGTCCGTCGTCCCGCCCTGATCAGCCTCCAGGGCCTTCGCGAACCACTCCCTGGCCTCGTCCTCACGCCCGACGGCCAGCAGCGCGTCGGCATACGCGTAGCGCAGCCGCGCGGTCCACGGCTGTACGGACTGGGAGGCCAGCTCGGGGCTCTGCAGCGTCACCACGGCGGCGTCCGTCTGCCCCATATCGCGCCGGGCACCCGCCGCGACCAGCCGCATCTCGACCTGCCCGGCCCGGTCCAGCTTCTGCACCTCGGGCTCGCCGGCCATCGCCAGCGCCCGCTCCGGTCGGCCCATACCGCGCTCGCAGTCGGCCATCACGGGCCACAGGTCCACGCTGCCGGTCATCCGCCGCGCCGCGCGGAACTCCGCCAGCGCCTCCGCGTACTTCGCGACGCCGTACGAGGCGAAGCCCGCCGCCTCGCGCACAGCCGCGACGCGGGAGGCGAGACGCAGCGCGACGCGCGAGTACTCGTACGCCCGCTCGGGCTCGTCGTCCAGCAGCTTGGCGACCATGACGAGGTTCTTCGCCACGTCGTCGGCGAGCGTCTTCGGCAGGCTCATGAGCTCCTGCCGCACACTCTTGTCGATCTCGTCCCCGGTCACATCCTCGGGGATCGGCAGCCGCTTGACCGGCTCGCGGTCACGGTCGCGGTCACGGGGGCGCTCGTCCCGGCGACCGTAGCCGCCGGACCGGTCGTCCCGGCGCTTGTAGCCACCACCGGGACGCTCGTCGCGCCCACGGCCCTGCCCGCCGCCGTACGGCCGACGCTGCCCGCGGTCGTCACGGCCCCGGTAACCGCCCTCGCGGTCGTCCCGGCGCGGGGCGCGGGGCCTGTCGTCACGCCGGTCGTCACGGCGCTCATCACGCCGGTCGTCACGGCGCTCATCACGCCGGTCGTCACGGCGCTCATACCCACCGACGCGGCCACCACGGTCCCGGTCGTCGCGGCGCGGCCCACGAGGCCGGTCATCACGGCGATCATCACGGCGGAAACCGCCACGGTCGTCGTCACGGCGGTACGAAGGCCGGTCATCCCGCCGATCGTCACGGCGCCGGTCGTCCCTGCGGTCATCACGACGATCGTCGCGGCGGTAGCCACCACGGTCGTCAGTGCGCCGGAACCCCGGCCGGTCATCGCGGTCCCGGTCACGACGGAACCCACCCTGGCGGTAGCCACCGTCACGGTCATCGCGCCGGGGCCCACGGGGGCGGTCGTCACGCCGGTCGTCGCGGCGGTCGTCGCGGCGGTCGTCGCGGCGGTCGTCGCGGCGGTCGTCGCGGCGGTCGTCGCGGCGGTCGTCGCGGCGGAAACCGCCACGGTCATCACGCTG
>NZ_JBHWES010000113.1:0-24965 GCF_042734105.1 Streptomyces sp. NPDC059679
GCAACAACTGGTGGATCAGCATCGCCTGGTGCCTCGGCCTGACAGCCCTCGGCTACCGCTGGTCCAAGGCAGTCTTCAACCGCGACCCGAAGTAACCACCCGGACCGCATCCCGCCAGATGGGCGGCGTACCCCGACACCACGTCGGCGTACGCCGCCCCGTCGGCGTTCAGGATGAGACGGCCCCGGCCGGCGGCTCGTCCACGAGCGCGAAGGCCTCGACCTCCAGCACCAGTTCGGGACGGAACAGCGCCGCGACCTGGACGGCCGTGCTGGCGGGCGGGTGCGTCATGTCCACGTACTCGTCGCGTACGGACCGGACCGCGGGCAGGTGGGCCACGTCGGTGACGAAGTAGGTGAGCTTGATGACGTCGTCGAAGGTCGCGCCCGCCGCCGCCAGGCAGCGGCGCAGATTCTCGAAGACCTGCCTGGCCTGCGCGGCGGGATCGCCCGCGCCGACGAGTTCGCCCCGGTCGTCGAGCGCGATCTGTCCGGACACCGCGACCATACGGCCGGAGCCCATGACGACGTTGGTGTAGCCCGTCCCCGGAGCGACGCCCTCCGGGGCCGGTATGTGCGTGAGCCGCTTCTTCTTCATGGCGGCATCCTCACCTCTGAAAGCCCGCCCCACCATCACTTTTCGTGCGGCAGGCGCGCAGCGCCTCGGGGAAGAGGATCCAGCCGTCGATCTCCTGTCCCGACTTCGCGCCGGGCTGCCAGCCCTGGGCGAGGGCCGCGTCGAGGAAGGCGCGGGCCACGCCCGGCTCATGGAGGTTCAGCCAGCCGCGGTCGCGGTCGCCGACCGTGCTCGTGGGGCCGGGCGGGAACCAGGGCTGACGGAAGACGAGCCGCAGGCGGCCGCTGCTGCCTTCCAGGCGGAGGGACAGGATTTCCCGGCAGGTCGAGTAGTCCGGCTGCTTGCCGCCGTCGTGGGTGTGACCCACCGACCACAGATAGGTGTCGGTGCCGACAACGAGCCGACGGGTGCTGCGGGAACGGGCCATGGCGACACGCTACTCGGCCCGTCCGCTCAGGCCCTCTGCACCTGGAACGCCGCGAAGCTCTGGGCGACGGGCATCAGCTCGATGGTGTTGATGTTGACGTGTGCCGGCTGCGAGGCCGCCCAGTGCACGGACTCGGCGATGTCGTCGGCACCGAGTGGCCGCATACCGGCGTAGACGGCGTCGGCCTTCCCCTGGTCGCCCTGGAACCGCACGGTGGAGAACTCGGTTCCGCCGCACATCCCGGGTTCGACACAGGTGACGCGAACGCCGCTGCCGTGCAGGTCGCTGCGGAGATTGAGGCTGAACTGGTGGACGAACGCCTTGGTGGCGCCGTAGACGTTGCCGCCCGGGTAGGGGTAGGTCCCGGCGACCGAGCCGAGGTTGATCACATGGCCCCGGCCGCGTGCGACCATGCCCGGCAGGGCTGCTCGGGTGCAGTGGAGCAGCCCTTTGCAGTTGGTGTCCAGCATCTGCTGCCAGTCGTCGGGGTCGGCCTCATGGGCCGGTTCGAGACCTTTGGCGAGGCCGGCGTTGTTGACCAGGATGTCGATGTGCGCGAAATCCCCCGGCAGGGCGCGGATCGCGCGCTCGACCGCTTGCCGGTCGCGCACATCGAGTTCAAGGGGAAGGACATGGGGGCCGCGCTCCGCGGCGAGTTCCCCGAGTCGGTCGGCCCGGCGGGCGGAGGCGATGACACGGGCACCGTCCGCCGCGAACCGCCGTACGATCGCGGCGCCGAAACCGCTGCTGGCGCCCGTGACCCAAACGGTGGTCGGTGGTGTGGTCATGAGTGTCACCGTGCCGAGGTGGCGGTGGCGGCGGTGGTGGCGGGCAGCGTGCCGAGGAAGCGTCCTAGCGCCGCGTTGAACTCGGCCGCACGCTCCAGGTTCGGCATATGCGCCGCCCCGTCGATGATCGCCAGGGTGGATCCGGGGACGCGTTCATGGATGAGGCGGGCGTCGGCGACGGGGGTGAACTCGTCGTCGCTGCCGACCATGACCAGGGTCGGCACCGCGATGTCCTGGAGCGTATCGGTGTAGTCCGGCCGCTCGGCCCGGCCGCGCAGCGCGGCCGCGGCTCCCTCGGGAGCGGTGCCGGACATCATGGCCAGAACATGTTCGGCGACCGCGGGCAGCGCCCGGATGTTGTGCGGTGCCACCATCTTGGGCAGCACCTCGTCGGCGTAGCCGCCCATTCCCTCCTTCAGCAGGCGTTCCGCCATCTCGTAGCGCCCGGTCCTGCCCTCCTCGGTTTCCGCCGCGGCGAACGTGTCGGCGAGCAGCAGACCGCGGACCCGGCTCGGGAACAGCCGGTGGAACTCCATGACGATCTGCCCTCCCATGGACAACCCGCCGAGGACGAAACGGTCGACGCCGAGGTGGTCGAGGAGACCGGCGATGTCGCGGGCGAATGTCTCCAGCGGTGTCTTGCCGGGGACGACCGTGCTCTCGCCGTAGCCCCTGAGGTCCGGGGTGATCACCCGCCGGCCGGTCCGGCTGAAGTGCTCGACCTGCGGGCGCCACATCGTGCGGTCGAAGGGGTGCCCGTGGACGAGCACCAGTGGATCGCCGCTGCCTTCGTCCTCGTACCCGAGGGTGATCCCGCCAAGGGAGCACGTGCTCATGTGACTCGGCCTTTCTCAACGCGCCGTCGAACGTGCTGGTCACGCCGCGGCGACTTGACTCCTCGAGGCTATGGGGAGCAATCTCTCAGTGCAATAAAAACAATGCTCTCGGTGCAATGTTGGGATTGACTGGAGGATGACCGAGGTTGATCGATGGATGACTACCGCGTAATCGCCGACAGCCTGGCGGCCGACATCGCCGCCGGCCGTATCCGCCCGGGGGAGCGGCTTCCGCCGCAGCGCCGCTTCGCGCGCCAGCGCTCCATCGCGGCCTCCACCGCCGCGCGGGTCTACCAGGATCTGATCCGGCGCGGCCTGGCGGTCGGGGAAGTCGGCCGGGGCACCTTCGTACGGGCGGGCGAGCCCGCCACCGAGCCCGCGCTGGCCGAACCCGGCGGGGCCCGGGTCGATCTGGAGCTCAACTTCGCCGTCCTGCCGGACCACCCGGGCCTCCTCGCGCAGGGTCTGGAACGCCTGCTGCGCCCCGACCAACTGGCCGCCTCCCTGCGGCCGATGACGGCGGCCGGCAGCCCGAGCGCCCGCCGGGCGGCCGCGTCACTGCTGAGCCGCACCGGCTGGGAACCGGAGCCGCGGCAGCTGCTCTTCGCCGGAAACGGCAGACAGGCCATCGCCGCCGCCATCGCCGCCCTCGTACCGCCCGGCGAGCGCCTCGGTGTCGAGACGCTCACCTACCCGCTGGTCAAGGGCATCGCGGCACGTCTCGGCGTCACGCTGGTCCCGCTGGCGATGGACGACGCCGGGCTGCTCCCGGCCGCGCTCGCCGCCGCACCCCCGCTGCGCGCGATCTATCTGCAGCCGACGTTGCACAACCCGCTGGGCATCACCTTGTCCGACGAACGGCGCACCGAACTCGCGGGGCTACTGGACCAGAGGGACATGTACGCGATCGAGGACGGCATCTACGGCTTCCTGCGCCCCGATCAGCCGCCCCTGGCCGCGCTCGCGCCCGAACGCGCCATCATGGTCGACAGCCTGTCCAAGCGGCTGGCCCCGGGGCTCACGCTGGGTTTCCTGGTGGCGCCCGCGCATCTCACGGCCAAGGTCGCCACCGCCCTCCGCTCCGGAACATGGATGGCATCCCGCTTCGCACTCGACGCGGCGACGCAGTGGATGTCCGACGGCACCGCCACCGAGATCGAGCGGACCAAGCGCCATGACGCGGCGGTTCGGCAGCGGATCGCCGCCGAACGGCTGGCCGGATTCAGTGTGCGCGCCGATCCATGCGCCTATCACTGCTGGTGGGAACTGCCGGAACCCTGGCGGGCCGAGACCTTCGTGGCCGCCGCCGCCCGGCGGGGCATCTCGGTCACGCCGGCCGGGGCGTTCGCCGTCGGGCCGGGCCACGCGCCCAACGCCGTACGGCTCGCGCTCTCCTCACCGCCCACGGACACCCTCTCCCATGCGCTCGGCGTGCTGGCCGAGTTGGCGAACGGCACCCCCGACGACGCGGGCCCCGACTGACGCGGGCCCGGACTGACGCCGGTTGAGAGTGACACCGGCCCTGGACCAGACCGGGGCCGGGGCCACCCGGCGGGCGTCACCCGGCCGTGTGCGCGAGGACGGCGGCGCCCAGCTCCTCGTGCACCTCCGGCGGCAGTGTGTGGCCCATGCCCGCCACGATCATCAGCCGTGCCCCCGGGATCCGCTCGGCGATGATCGCGCCGTGGCCCGGCTTGGCCGGCTCATGGCTGCCCTCGATGACCAGTGTGGGCGCCTTCACCCGGTGCAACACGTCCACCGGCTCGAATTCCGGCTTGGCCATCGCGGCCAGCCGGTGGTTGGCCACCGCCGAAAGGTCGCGGGCCCGGTCGTAGATCCGTTCCTGCAGCCGACGCGCCGCGTCCTCGTCGAACGGCAGCCCGGTGCCGTGCAGCACGCGCTGCTCGGCGATCATGCCGTCGATCCGGGCGCGCCGGTCCTCGGGCGGCGGGGCGGCGATCAGCGCGCGGTAGAAGGCCGTGAACTCCGGCGCCGGCTCGGGCAGGCTTCCCTCGGGCTGCGGCTGCCCCATCAGGGCCCGCATGATCACCTGGCCTTCGCCGCCGCCGAGCGGCGAGGAGCCGATGACGGTCAGCGAGCGCACCCGCTCGGGCCGCTCCACCGCGACGAACTGGCCGAGCAGCCCGCCCGCCGAGTGGCAGACCAGATGGGCGCTCTCCAGGCCGTGGGCGTCCAGCACGCGGTATACGTCGTTCTTGATGTCGTCCCAGGTGTACGGCTCCGCCGCGAAGTCGACGGTGTCCGACATACCGGTGTCACGGTGGTCGTACCGGATCACCCGACGGCCTCCGGCGGCAAGGCGGCCGACGAACTCGTCCGGCCACAGGACGCCCTGCGACATCGACCCCATGATCAGCAGGATCGGCGCATCCGTCGCGGCGCCGAACTCTTCACTCCAGATGTTTACTTCTCGCATGTCTCAGAGCATGTCCGCTTCCGCCACGGGCGCCTTCTGTAGAACTACTAGCCGCGCCAGTTCCGTACGGGAGCCGATGCCCAGCTTCGGATAGATCTTGTACAAGTGGTACTCGACGGTGCGCGGGCTCAGGAAGAGCCGGGCGGCGATCTGCTTGCTCGACAACCCGTCGGCGACCAGCCCGGCGATGCGCAGCTCCTGCGGGGTCAGCGCGTCAAGAACGGCGGAGGGCGGGGCCTGTCCGCTCTCGCCCGCCGCCCGCAGCTCACCCTGGGCGCGCCTCGCCCACGGCCGCGCGCCGGCCCGCTCGAACGTCTCCCACGCCATCCGCAGCGGCGCCCGCGCCTCGCCCGGCCGCTGCGCGCGGCGCAGCCGCTCACCCAGCAACAGGGCCGTCCTGGCCGCCTCGAACGGGTTGGTGTGCAGCCGCAGTGCCTCGCCGAACGCCTCCTCGGACGCTGCCTCGGACGACTCGGCCAGGCCCCGGCAGCGGGCCAGCAGAGCGTGCGACTCGGGCGTGGCGGCGTGCGCCGACCACCGCTCGTACGCCTCCAGCGCCGCCCGCGTGGCCGCGTCGTCGCCCGCGCCCACGGCGGCCTCGACGCGATCCGGTGCCATCCGCCACACCACGGTGGGATGCCCGGCGCCCGGTCCCGCCGCGGCGATGGCCGTGAAACGGTCATGCGCCGCCGCGTGGCGTCCCAGGCACAGGTCGAGCATCGCCGACGCGTAGGCGGCGACCCCCGCCCGCAGGCCCACCCGATGCGGTACGGCGATGGCCAGCGCCTCACGGGCCTGCCGTGCGCAGTCCTCCTCATCGCCGCGCAGGGCCGCCAGCACCGCCAGGTTGGCCAGGTGCGCGGCCACCGTGTTCCGGTACCCGGCCTCGCGGGCCAGTTCCAGGCCCTCCTCGGAGACGGCCCGGCTGTTCACCAGCCGCCCGGCGATGCGCTCGGCCGTCGCCACGAACTCCAGCACGACCGGCAGTTGCCCGGTCATCCCCGACACCCTGGCCACCCGTCCGGCCCGGTCGACCATCTCGGTCGCCACGTCCGACTCGCCCAGCCAGCTTGCCGCGGCCGTCGCCCACAGGTACTCCGACGCGTGCCTCAGCTCGCCGGCCCGCGCCAGCGCCCGCCGCAGCAGACCAGGACCGGCCCCGTCGCCGTCCAGCACCAGGCCGATCCCGGCCACCGTGTCCCGCAGAAACCCCTCGGGGTGCGCCGCCGCCCTCCGCCCTAGCTCGACGAGGGCCGCCGTGTCGCCGACGTACGAGGCCGCCTCCGCCGCATCGGCCAGCATGTCGAGGCTGTCGCCCGCCGCCAGGATCCGTACGGCCTCGGCGGCGTTGCCGGAGTTCAGCTCGAACCGGCCGCGGAGCTGGGCGATCCGCATGGCGAGGTCGGCGTCCCCGCCGGCCTGGTCGCGGGCCTCGGCCAGCAGCGACTCCGCCTGCCCCGGGCGGCCGCCGAGCCAGGCCGCGACGGCGGCGTCCTTCAGCCGGGCGGCACGGGCGCGCGGCCCGGGAGTCAGCTCGGCCGCCCTGGCCAGGGCGGTGGCGGCGGCGCCGTAGCCCCCGCGGTCCCGCGCCCGCTCCGCGGCGGCCACCAGTTCGGCGGCGACCCGCTCGTCCTGGCCCATGGCGGCTCCGGCCAGGTGCCAGGCGCGGCTGTCCCCCTCGGTCAGCTCCGCGAGCACGGCATGCACCCGGCGGACGTCGGCGGGGGTGGCCGCCTCATGCACCGCCGACCGGACGAGTGGATGGCGAAAGTGCACGCGCGTGCCCGAGAGCCCGGCCAGCCCGGACTCCTCCAGCTCTGCCAGCGCCATCCGCCCAGCCCCCGCCCGCGCCCGTATGTGCTCACCCGTCCGTACCGTCCGGTCGGCGGACAGCTGGTCGGTGGCGCGCAGCACCAGGCCGAGGTCGGCCGCGACGGCGGCGACCAGTGCGAGCAGCCGGGCAGCGGCGGACAACGCCGCCACCTGCTCACCGAAGAGCCGGGCGCCGCCGGGAAGCGGAT
This sequence comes from Streptomyces sp. NPDC059679, assembly GCF_042734105.1. Classification (NCBI taxonomy): domain Bacteria; kingdom Bacillati; phylum Actinomycetota; class Actinomycetes; order Kitasatosporales; family Streptomycetaceae; genus Streptomyces; species Streptomyces sp. NPDC059679. The sequence continues at coordinate 7,086 of NZ_JBHWES010000113.1, forward strand.
CGGGCAGCGGTTCGCGACCGGCGAGCTGCGCGGGCGTCAGGCGGGCGGCGATCTCGCCCAGGGCGAGCGGGTTCGCGCGGGTCAGCGTGACGATTTCCTGGGCCACTCCGGGCGGCACACCGTGACGGGACTCCAGCATCTCGACCGCCGCGGCCCCGGGCAGGCCGGGCACGTCCACCGTCAGCGGCACCCCCTTGACCGGAGCGTCCCCGCGCACGGCGAACAGCATCGCGATCCGTTCCGTCCCCAGCCGCCTGGCGGCGAACAGCAGCGCGTCGGCGGAGGCCGGGTCGACCCACTGGAAGTCGTCGACCACGCAGATCAGCCCGTCCGGCGCGGACGCCTCGGCCAGCAGCGAGAGCACGCCGGCGCCCAGCAGGTACCGATCGCCGTCACCGCCCGCGGCAAGCCCCAGCGCCGCGCGCACGGCGTCGCACTGCGGTTCCGGCAGCGCGTCGAGCGAGCCGGTCACCGGCCGCAGCACCTGGTGCAGCGCCGCGAACGCCAGGTCGGACTCGAGCTCGACGCCGGTGGTCCGCAGCACGCGCATCGAACCGAATCGCGCGGTCGCCGCGTCGAGCAGGGCGGTCTTGCCCGCGCCCGCCTCGCCCCGCAACACCACCGCACCGCCGGAGCCGTCGCGAGCCCGCGCGATCACCTCGTCGAGCGCGCCGATTTCCGCCGATCTTCCGTAGAGCACGAAGCTCACTCTAGGAGCCCTGCCAAAGAGCCCTTCCACACGGCGCACGCCGACGTCGCGCCGTGCTTTTCGCCACGAACCTCCGTCAGCGCTTGCGTCCGGACCGGGCGGGCGTGTTGGGATGGAGTGATGCGATCCCCCGTGCGCATGTTCCTGCCCCTGTCCCGCCAATCTCCCCAAAGCGTCGACTCTCCCCAAAGCGTCAACCCGGATCCGGAGCGCCCGGACCCGGAGCGCAAGGTTCACCGGGGGCTCGCCCGTATTCCGCGCACCACCAAGGTGGCCATCGGGATTCTGCTGGGCGCCATGCTGCTGGTGCTCGCGGACCGCTGCGCCGTGATGTACGCCGAGAAGCGGGCGGAGCGGACGCTGCAGCACAAGCTCGGCCTTGCGGCGGCGCCCAAGGTGAACATCCACGGGTTTCCGTTTCTCACCCAGGTGCTGGGCAAGCACCTGGACGGGGTGGACGTCACCGTCCCCGACGTGGCGGCCGGCCGGGTGACGCTCGCCCGGGTACGGGCCGAGGCCACGGGCATACGCCTGTTCGGAGATCTGCCGCTGCCCCTCGACGGGGCCAAGGCGGCCCAGGTGGACGGGGACGTACTGCTGGCCTTCGACGATCTGAACCGCGAACTGGGCGCCTCGCAGGTGACATTCCGGGTGCTCAACCGCGAATCCGTGCGCGCGGAGGGCGTGTTGCCGGTGGCCGGGCGGCAGGCGCGCATCCACGCCGTGGCGCACATACGGCGGGACGGCGACCGCGGGGTCGCCACCAGCGTCAGCGATATGCGGCTCGACGTCCCCGGCATCGCCACCTACCGGCCCGGACGGCCCGCCCGGCTGCGGCTGCATCCGGAGGCCGCCGAACGCATCAGCCGCGACAAGAAGAAGACGCGGGCGCTGCTCCGGGTGGAGTCCGTGGCGCGGCAGCTCGGCGTCGCGCCCGGGACCGCGGAACAGGCGCTGTGGGACGACAAGCGGCTGAGCCGGATCACCGGGCAGCCGGGCTTCACCGACCGGCTGACGCGCGCCAACCTCGTGGACCTGGTCGCCGACCGCCCCGAGACGCTGGAGCAGGTCGGCGTCGACCCCGTACTGGCCCGGGCCCTGGTGCGGCTGCGGGCCCAGGACCTGACGGAGCGGGTCGCGTTCTCCTTCCAGCTGCCGAAGCAGGTCAAGGGCCTGCGGCTGCGGAACATCACCGTCGAGCGCGACGGCATCCGGGCCGATCTGACGGGCTCGGGGCTGTCCGTGGGCGCCGGCCGGCACTCGGGCGGCTGAGCGCAGCCGGGACGCGGCCGCCAGGCCCGCGGTTCCGGGAATCGTCTGAGAATTCATTCATGAGGGTCTTGGCTGACGCACAGGCTCCTCCGATCTCGCTCACGGATATCCCTCCTAACTTTTTCCGTGTCGAAGCCGAACGGCGAGACATCAGAAAAGGAAAACCGAAAGGAAATCCCATGAGCATTCGCAAGGTCGTTCCGGTCAAGCCCGCCCGCAAGCCCGAGCCGAAGAAGAACTGCCACCCGAAGCCCGCGCCGAAGAAGCACAAGAAGCCCCAGCACCGTCGCCCGATCGGCGGCTGACCCACATACCGGAGGCGGGGGCGCGCGCCCACGGGCGCCGCGGCCCCCCCCGCGCCCGACACCCCCCCGCCGCCCCCGCGCCGCCCCCCCCCCCCGGCCGCCGTCGGGCGGCCCCCCCCCCCGCCGGGGGGGGCGCCGGGGCCGCGGGCCGGGGCCCCCGCCTCGGCCATGTCAGGGCCCGGAGCTGCCCCGGCAGCCGGCCGACGCCAGGAACGGGGACGCCAGGAACGGGAGAGACAGTGAGCTCGACAGTGCGCACAGGCCACGACGACCAGCCGACGATGCGGTTGCGGGCGGTCAGAACCGCGCCCGCCCCCGGTCGCGGCCGCCACCGGCGCCCCGAGGGCTACGACACCGAGGAGGAACAGCCCACCCCGCAGCTGCCCGCGCGCATGGCCTTCCGCCGTTTCTGGCCGCTGACCCGGGGCGACCGCCACTGGCTGGTGCTGATCTGCGTCTGTGTGGTCGCCGCCGCGCTCGCCGAGACGGCCGCGATCCTGTTGTTCTCCAATCTGACGGACCACGCCCTCCAGGAGGGCTCGCTCAGCGCGTTCTGGTCCCCCGCCGGGCAGTGGTTCGCCGTGGCGGTCCTGGGCGCGGCGGTCGGGTACACCGGGAACTCGCTCGCGGTGTGGACCGCCGAGCGCTTCGTACTGCGCCTGCGCGCCCGCGTCTTCGGCCATGTCCAGGACCTGCCGCCGCACTTCTTCCAGCGCCACCGCCAGGGCGACCTGGTCGAACGCCTCACCGGGGACGTCGAGGCCATCGAGCAGATGGTGGTCTCCGGCGTCGTGGGCACCGTATCCGCCCTGTTCAGCACGGTCTTCTTCGCCACCGCCGCCTTCTGGCTGCGCTGGGACCTGGCGCTGGCCACCTTCGTACTGGCGCCGCTGTTCTGGCTGGCCGCCCGGCGCTTCTCGGGCCGGATCAAGGCCGTCGCACGGGAGGAGCGGGTCGCCGACGGCGCGATCACCTCGGTGGTCGAGGAGTCGCTGGGCAACATCGTGCTCACCCAGGCCTACAACCGGCAGGCCGCCGAGGAGAAGCGGCTGCGCCGCGAGGCGCGCGCCTGGATGCGCGCGTCGGTGGCCGGGGCGCGGATGAGCGAGCTGTACGAGCAGCTGGTCGAGGTCATCGAGACGCTGTGCGTCCTCGCCGTCATCGGGCTCGGCGCCTGGGAGATCTCCCAGGACCGGATGACCATCGGCCAGCTCCTGGCCTTCGCGGCCTTCCTCGGCTACCTCTACCCGCCGATCCGCAACCTCGGGCAGCTCGGCCTCACCCTCACCGCCGCGACCGCGGGCGCCGAACGGCTGCTGGACATCCTCGACGCCGAACCCGCCGTCGCCGACCCGCCGCCGGGGGCGGCCATCGCGCCCTGGCGGGTGCACGGCACGGTGGAGTTCGCCCAGGTCGGCTTCCGCTACCCCGGTGCCCGGAAGCGCACCCTGGCCCAGGTCTCGCTCACGGCCGGGCCCGGGGAGTTCGTGCTGATCACCGGCGAGAGCGGGGCGGGCAAGTCGACCGTCTCCAAGCTGCTGCTGCGCTTCTACGACCCGGCCGAGGGCTCCGTACGCCTGGACGGGGTGCCGCTGCACGCCATGCCGCTGGCCTTCCTGCGCGAGAACGTCACCCTCCTGCCGCAGGAGACGCTCATCCTGCACGACACCATCCGCGAGAACATCGCCTGCGGGCGGCCGGGGGCCACGGAGCACGAGATCGTCCAGGCGGCCCGGGACGCGGCGGCCCACGACTTCATCACCGCCCTCCCCGAGGGCTACGACACCCCGATCGACCCCCACACCGCACGGCTGTCCGGCGGCCAGCTGCAGCGCGTGGCCATCGCCCGCGCGATGCTGCGGAACGCGCCCGTCCTGGTCCTGGACGAGCCCACCACCGGGCTTGACGCGCTGTCCGCGCGGCGGGTGGTCAGGCCGCTGAGGCGGCTGATGTCCGGCCGTACGACGATCATGATCACGCACGATCTGAACCTGGCGCCGGACGCCGACCGGATCCTCGTCCTCGACCACGGGCGGGTGGTGGAGACCGGGACGCACCGCGAACTGCTGGCCCTGGGCGGAGCGTACGCGCGGCTGCACGGCTCGCAGAACGGCGCGGATGTCACGGACACAGCCGACACAGGCGAGTTCCCCGCCCCGGTCGCGGGAAGCTGAGCGGGGCGGCGCGGGTGTCAGTCGAGGTCCGGCGGCGGCGTGGGCGCGCCCGGGAGCCGGAGCCAGGCCAGCGTCCCGCCGCCCGGCGCGGGCTGGAGCCCGACCTGGCCGCCGGACTGCTGGACGGTGCGGGCCACGATGGACAGGCCGAGGCCGGAGCCGGGCATGGAGCGGGCGGACGGCGAGCGCCAGAACCGTTCGAAGACATGCGGCAGTTCGTCGTCGGGAATGCCGGGGCCATGGTCGCGGACCGTGAACTGGCCGTCTCTGAGCACGACCTCCACCACACCACCCGAAGGGCTGAACTTCACCGCGTTGTCGAGCAGATTGACCAGCGTCCGCTCCAGCGCCGCCGCCTCCCCGCGTACGTACCAGGGCCCCAGTGAGGCGTCGATCGTGAGATCGGCGCCGCGCAGCCGCGCCCGTTCCAGCGCGGCCGCCGCCACCTCGTGCAACGCGACCACCTGAAGCGGCCCGGTGCCGGGCAGCGCGTCCGGCCGGGAGAGCTCCTGGAGGTCGCCGATGAGCGCGGCCAGCTCGGTCATCTGCGCCTTGACGCTGGCCATCAGCGCCTTGCGGTCGGCGGGCGGCAGCGGCCGGCCGGTCTCCTCGCTGCGCGCGAGCAGTTCGATGTTGGTACGGAGCGAGGTGAGCGGCGTACGCAGCTCATGGCCTGCGTCGGCGATCAGCTGCTGCTGCCGTTCGCGGGAGGAGGCGAGGGCGGCCGTCATGGAGTTGAAGGAGCGGGAGAGCCGGGCGATCTCGTCGTCGCCCTCGGCGGGGATGCGTACGGCCAGGTCCTCCGTACGGGCCACATGCTCGACCGCCTCGGTCAGCCGGTCCACGGGCTTGAGCCCGGTCCTGGCGATCCACAGACCGGCGGCCCCGGCGCCGAGCACCCCGACACCCGCGACCAGGAGCATGACCAGCGCCAGCGTGTCGAGGGGGTCGGTCACCTCGTCGAGGGGGCGGGAGACGGACACGGTCAGCGTGCCGGGACCGGTGCCGGTGCGGACCAGCATCTCCCTGGTGTAGACGCGGACGGCCCGGCCGGTGGTGGTCGTGCCGTCGCGCGTGACCTCCCGCTGCCGGCCGTTGGCGACAGCAGTGTCCGCGTCCGTCACCTTCACCGCTGTCGAGCCGATGACGCACCGGTCGCCGTTCTCCCGGACGAACTGCAGTCCCGCGGGGTCGGGCCCCAGCCGGTCGTCGGTCTGCGGCTTCGACGAACAGGGCAGGCCGATCAGGCGCTCGATACGGTCCGGGGACACGCTGTCGCGCAGCTTCTGGTCCAGCGCGTTGGTCAGCTCCTGGCGGGTGAGGAACCAGCAGGCGAAGGCCGCCACCGCCACCGCGACCGCCACCGCCACCGCGGTCAGCAGCGCCAGCCGCGAGCGGAGCGGCAGCCCGCGGAAGCGGTTCGTCACGGCGTGCCGCCCTCGGCGGTGCGCAGCACATAGCCGACGCCGCGCACGGTGTGCACGAGCCGGGGCTCGCCGCCCGCCTCGGTCTTGCGGCGCAGATACATCACGTACACGTCCAGCGAGTTGGACGTGGGCTCGAAGTCGAAGCCCCAGACGGCCTTGAGTATCTGTTCGCGGGTGAGGACCTGGCGCGGATGGGCGAGGAACATCTCCAGCAGGGTGAACTCGGTGCGGGTCAGCTCGACCCGGCGCCCGCCGCGGTTCACCTCGCGGGTGGCGAGGTTCATCCGCAGATCGGCGAAGGTCAGCTCGTCACCGCCGGTCTCCGCGACGGCCCCCGCGGTGGCCGCGTACGAGCTGCGGCGCAGCAGGGCCCGGATCCGGGCCAGCAGCTCGTCCAGCTCGAACGGCTTGACGAGGTAGTCGTCGGCGCCCGCGTCGAGCCCGGTGACCCGGTCGCCGACCGTGTCGCGCGCGGTGAGCATCAGGACGGGCACGGTCACACCCGTGGCGCGCAGCCGCCGGGCGGCGGTCAGCCCGTCCATCCGGGGCATCAGCACATCGAGCACGATCAGCTCGGGGTCGTACGCGCCGACCTTCTCCAGCGCGTCGAGCCCGTCCAGGGCCGTCTCGGTCAGATAGCCCTCGAAGGCGAGGCTGCGCTGCAGGGCCTCGCGGACGGCCGGCTCGTCGTCGACGATCAGGATGCGGGCGGGCTGGTCGCCGTGCTCGGCGGGGCTCATGGCTCGGGTTCCTCACTCGGAGTCGGCGTGGCGCGCCGACGAAAGGCGGCGATGGCGGGGCGGTGGGCCCGGGTGGGCCCGCTGCCTTCAGCCTCGCACGGGCGGCCGGGCGCGGGCCTGATCATCCCAGGCGGCGGGCCGGTCGGCTGCCGCGGCTGGCACCGCTCGGCTGGCACCGCTCGGCTGGCACCGCTCAGCCGGCACCGCTCAGCTGTTACTGGTGCCGCCGCCGCTGTCGCCGCCGCCGTTGCGCAGATTGTCGAGGTCGGCCTTGACGGTGTTGACGGGGATGGAGAAGCCCAGGCCGATGCTGCCCGCGCTGCTGGAGCTCTGCTGTGCGGCGGACGAGTACATCGCGGAGTTGATCCCGATGATCTGGCCGCTCATGTTGATGAGCGCGCCGCCGGAGTTGCCGGGGTTGAGCGAGGCGTCGGTCTGGATGGCCTTGTAGGTGGTGGTCGAGGAGCCGACGTCGCCGTTGTACCGGCCGCCGCCGAACTCGAACGGCCACTCCCCGCTGCCGCCGCCCGGCCCCTGCCCCTGCCCCTGGCTCTCGTCCGTCGAGACGGTCACATCGCGGTCGAGCGCGGAGACGATACCGCTGGTGACGGTGCCGGTCAGCCCCTCGGGCGAGCCGATGGCCACGACCTGGTCGCCGACCCGGACCCCGCTGGAGTCGCCGAGCGTGGCGGCCTTGAGCCCGCCGGCGCCCTCCACCTTGATCAGGGCCAGGTCCTTGTTCTTGTCCGTGCCGACCACGGTCGCGCTCTTCTTGCTGCCGTCGCTGAAGGTGACCTTGATGGTGTCGGCGCCGGAGATGACGTGGTTGTTGGTGATGATCTCGCCGCCGCTGGTGATGATCACGCCGGAGCCGGTGGACTGGCCGCTGTTGGAGGTGGCGCTGATCTCCACGATGCTCGGGCTGACCGCCGTCGCGACGGCGCTGACCCCGCCGACCTTGCTGGAGGTGGCGTTGACGACGGTGGTCGTGGTGGAGCTGTCCGACTTCTGGGTCGCGTCCGTGACCAGCGCCGCCGCCCCGCCGCCCACGAGCGCCGAGACCACCGCCACCGCCGCGATCAGCAGCGCGGACCTGGAGGGACGCCGCTTACGACGGGCGCTGCCTGGCTGCGGACCGGCCGCCGGGCCGCTCCCGGGCCATACGGTGACCCCCGAGGGAGTGGTGACGGGTTCCTGGGGCGCGTGCGCGGGTGGCGTGGGGTAGCCGGACCAGGCGCCATACGGGGGCTGCGGGTGCTGCGGGGCCTCGTAATCGCCGCTGCGGGGCGTGTTCTCCGTCATGTCTACGACTGTGCGCAGCGAAGATGAGAACTTCCTGAGTGCTCGCTGAGAAGCCCGACAGAAGTCGGTATGCCCGAGATAAGGAAGCCCCCGGGCACATCGCGCGCGTTACGCGCAGCCGCAGGACCGCCGCACCACCAGGGCCGACGGGAACTGGCGCACCCGCTCCCGCCGCGAGGACGCGGGCCGTACCGCGTCGTCCAGCACCAGGTCGACCGCCGCGCGCGCCATCGCGGGCCGGTCGGAGGCGACGGTCGTCAGCGGCGGGTCGGTGAGCGCCGCCTCCTTGACGTCGTCGAAGCCGGCGACCGCCAGCTCACCGGGCACATCGATGCGCAGTTCGCGCGCCGCCCGCAGCACACCGATCGCCTGGTCGTCCGTCGAGCAGAAGATGGCCGGCGGCCGGTCGGGTCCTGACAGCAGTCCCAGGGCGACCTTGTAGGCGTCGTACCGGTTGTACGGGGCCTGGAAGAGCCGCCCCTCGGTGGATCGCCCGGCTTCCAGCATGGCCCGGCGCCAGCCCTCGACGTGGTCGGTGACCGGGTCGCCGACGGTCGGGGTGATCTCGATGCCGCCGATGCACGCCACATACGCGTACCCGTGCTCCAGCAGGTGTCGTACGGCCAGCTGCGCGCCGCCGATGTCGTCCAGCACCACGGCCACGTCGTCGATCGCCTCGGGGCGCTCGTGCAGCAGCACGACGCGGGCGTCCCAGGCCTCGATCTCGGCGGCGGCGTTCTCGCTCAGGCCCTGGCTGATGAGGATCAGCCCGGACACCCGCATGCCCAGGAAGGCGCGCAGATAGTGGACCTCGCGCTCGTCGAGGTAGTCGGAGTTGCCGACCAGCACCATCTTTCCGCGCTCGGAGGCGGCCTGTTCGACGGCGTGCGCCATCTCGCCGAAGAACGGCTGGCGGGCGTCCGGCACGATCAGCCCTATGAGGTCGGTCCGCCGGCTGGCCATCGCCTGCGCGACCCGGTCCGGCCGGTAGCCGAGCTCCTTGATCGCGGCGAGTACCCGCTCGCGCGTGGCCGGGGCGACCGGCCTTGGTCCGTTATTGATGACGTAACTGACGACCGCCGTGGAAGTCCCCGCCAGCCTTGCCACATCATCCCGCGTCACCTTGGCCACGCGCGGAAGTCTACGCGGGTCCAGCTAAGTGTTGGCCGGGCGTGCGGCCCCGGCTTTCACGTTCTCCGCCACATGCTCCGCGCGCGGCGCCCCGTCGGCCGGAGCCGACTCGGGTGCCGCCCTCCCGGCGCCCGACCTGAGCTTGGATTCCTCGCTGCCGCGGTCGCCCTTCTCGGGCGAGACGAAACGGTAGCCCACGTTCCGCACGGTGCCGATCAAGGACTCGTGTTCCGGGCCGAGTTTGGCCCGCAGCCGCCGTACGTGCACATCGACCGTGCGGGTGCCGCCGAAGTAGTCGTAGCCCCAGACCTCCTGGAGCAGCTGCGCCCGGGTGAACACCCGGCCGGGGTGCTGCGCCAGGTACTTCAGGAGCTCGAACTCCTTGAATGTGAGATCCAGCACACGGCCCTTGAGCTTCGCGCTGTACGTGGCCTCGTCGACCGACAGATCGCCGTTGCGGATCTCCATCGGGCTGTCGTCCGTCGTGATCTGCTGGCGGCCCATCGCCAGCCGCAGCCGCGCCTCGACCTCGGCCGGACCGGCGGTGTCGAGCAGAACGTCGTCGATGCCCCAGTCCGCGGTGACCGCGGCGAGGCCGCCCTCGGTCACCACGAGGATCAGCGGACAGCCGGGGCCGGTGGAACGCAGCAGCTGGCACAGGCTGCGCACCTGGGGCAGATCACGGCGGCCGTCGATGAGGATCACATCGGCACCGGGGGTGTCCACCAGCGCCGGTCCCTCGGCCGGGGCCACCCGCACGCCGTGCAGCAGCAGCCCGAGCGCGGGAAGCACCTCCGTCGAGGGCTGTAGCGCGTTGGTCAGCAGGAGGAGGGAGCTCATCGGTGATCACCCGCCCCGGACGTCGTTCTATGGTCGTACACGCTTCGCTCGCCCATTACGTCGGTTCCTCCTCGGTCCCTTGCGAGAGGGGGCACCTCCCAGGCCCTGCCTGGGGGAGTATGCGGCTACTGCTTCGTACCTGGCTGACTAGCACTACTTCGTGCGCACTGCTTCGTATGTACTGCTTTACGCGACTCAGCACCACTTTGTGCCGGGCTGCGGCTCCGCGCCCTGGAGCGCGTGTGCGCTCAAACGCGCGGAACGCGCCTGAAAGCACAAAAGGACCCGGGGGCTGCTTTGCCCGGATCCTCTTCCCAGAAGAATAACCCACATGACACGTGGGATTAAGGCTGTATCCGCGTCGCCTCCTGTTTCCTTGATCACGGAGCGTGGACGGCTGACCAGGTTGTTGACGGACGACGGGGTGGCGATCGAGGCCGCGTACGCGCCGTTTCAGCCGTATGGAGTGGGGTCGGGCACGGGCCCGGCCCCGGGTCCGGCCATCGTGGTCGCGCATGGTTTCACGGGTGCTCTGGAGCGCCCTGCGCTGCGCCGCGCCGCGGCTGCGCTGGGCCGCCACGCGGCCGTGGTCACCTTCTCTTTCCGGGGTCACGGACGCTCCGCCGGACGCTCCACGGTCGGCGACCGCGAGGTCCTGGACCTGGCCGCCGCGGTGCGGTGGGCGCGGCGGCTCGGGCACCGGCGGATCGCCACGGTCGGGTTCTCGATGGGCGGCTCGGTGGTGCTGCGGCATGCGGCGCTGTACGGGGCGGCGGCGCCCGGAGCTCCGGGGACTCCGGGGGCTCTTGAAGCAAAAGCAGGCGCAGGGGCGCGCGAAGCGGCGCACACCGACGCCGCGGTGGCGGTGAGCGCGGCGGCCCGCTGGTACTACCGGGGGACCGCCCCCATGCGCCGTGTGCACTGGGCGATCACCCGGCCGGCCGGGCGCCTGGTCTCCCGCTACGGGCTGCGCACCCGTATCGACTCCCGCGGCTGGGACCCCGAACCGCTCTCACCGGTCGCCGCCGCGCCGCTGATCGCCCCCACGCCCCTGCTGATCGTCCACGGCGACCAGGACCCCTACTTCCCGCTGGACCATCCGCGGACGCTCGTGGACGCGGCGGACCCGTCGTCCACAGAGCTGTGGATCGAACCGGGCTTCGGCCACGCGGAGAACGCGGCCGGCCCCGCCCTGCTGAGCCGGATCGCCGCCTGGGCGACGGCCCACGTCTGACCGGCCACGTCCGCACGACTACATCCCGCTGTCACGCCCGCGCGCCGGCACCGCTCACTCCGACTCGGCCACCGGCTCCGCGAACTGCGCCTCGTACAGCCGCGCATAGGCGCCGCCCGCCTCCCGCAGCGACTCATGGGTGCCCTGCTCCACGATCCGCCCCGACTCCATCACGAGGATCACGTCCGCGTCGCGGATCGTCGACAGCCGGTGGGCGATCACAAAGCTGGTGCGGCCGGTCCGCAGGGAGGCCATCGCGTGCTGGATCAGCACCTCCGTACGGGTGTCGACCGAGCTCGTGGCCTCGTCCAGGACCAGGATCGCCGGTTCCGCGAGGAACGCCCGGGCGATCGTGATCAGCTGCTTCTCACCGACGCTGATGTTGGAGCCCTCGTCGTCGATCACCGTGTCGTAGCCGTCCGGCAGGGTCCGTACGAAGCGGTCGACATGCGTGGCCCTGGCCGCCTCCACGATCTTGTCGAAGGACGCGCCCTCCGCCCCGTACGCGATGTTGTCCGCGATCGTCCCGCCGAAGAGCCAGGTGTCCTGGAGCACCATGCCGATGTTGGAGCGCAGCTCCTCCCGGGACATGGCCGCGATGTCCACCCCGTCCAGCGTGATCCGCCCGCCGCTGACCTCGTAGAACCGCATCAGCAGATTGACCAGGGTGGTCTTGCCCGCACCGGTCGGTCCGACGATGGCCACCGTCTGGCCCGGCCGCACCGCCAGCGACAGGTCCTCGATCAGCGGCTTGTCGGGGTCGTAGCGGAAGGAGACGTCCTCGAACTCGACCCGGCCGCGCACCCGCTCGGGCCGCGCCGGCTTCGCCGCGTCCGGCTCCTGCTCATGGGCGTCCAGCAGCTCGAAGACCCGCTCGGCGGAGGCGACGCCCGACTGCACCAGATTGGCCATCGAGGCGACCTGGGTGAGCGGCTGGCTGAACTGGCGCGAGTACTGGACGAATGCCTGGACGTCGCCGATCGACAGCGCCCCACTGGCCACCCGCAACCCGCCGACCACGGCGACCAGCACATAGTTGAGGTTGCCGATGAACATCATCGCGGGCTGGATGATCCCGGAGATGAACTGGGCCCGGAAGCCCGCCTCGTACAGCTTCTCGTTCTGCACCCCGAAGAGCTCGGCGGACTCCTTCTGCCGGCCGAAGACCTTCACCAGCGAGTGGCCGGTGTACATCTCCTCGATATGGGCGTTGAGCTTGCCGGTGGTCTTCCACTGCTGCACGAACTGCGGCTGCGCCCGCTTGCCCACCTTCGTCGCCACGACCACCGAGACCGGCACGGTCACCAGCGCGACCAGCGCCAGCAGCGGCGAGATCCAGAACATCATGGCCAGCACGCCCACGATGGTCAGCAGCGAGGTCATCAGCTGGCTGAGGGTCTGCTGAAGCGTCTGCTGGATGTTGTCGATGTCGTTGGTGGCCCGCGACAGCACCTCGCCGCGCTGCTGCTTGTCGAAGTACGACAGGGGCAGCCGGGCCAGCTTGTGTTCGACCTCCTCGCGCAGCCGGAAGACCGCGCGCTGCACCACGACCGTGGCGATACGCGCCTGGAAGAGGTTGAGCAGCGAGGAGAAGGCGTAGATCACGGTCACCCACATCAGCACGGTCCCGACCGCGCCGAAGTCGATGCCCTGGCCGGGGACCACGTCCATGGACGCGACCATGTCGGCCACCGTGCCCTGGCCCTCGCGCCGCAGCCCCTCGACCGCCTCCGCCTTGCTCACGCCCTCGGGCAGCTGCCGCCCGATGATGCCCGCGAAGATCAGGTCCGTGGCCTGGCCGAGGATCTTCGGGCCGAGCACCGAAAGCCCGACGCTGACCGCGCACAGCGCGAGCACCGCCAGTGCCATCCCGCGCTCGGGCCGCAGCGTCGCCAGCAGCCGGCGGCTGGAGCCCTTGAAGTCCATGGAGCGCTCGGTCGGCTGGCCGCCCATGAAGCGCCCGGGGCCGGCCGCGGGCGCGGGGCCTCTTCGGGGTGCGGCGGTACTGGGCGGCGGTTCCTTGGACAACGGCACGCTGGAGGTACTGGCTGCCGGGGCGCTGGACGCGGGAGCACTCTTCTCGCTCACGCCCCTTCCTCCCGCTCAGTCTTGGCGCGCTTCAACGCGCGGGCTTCCCTCGTCGCTGCTCGCTCCTCCGTCGCTGCGCGGCTCCTCAGTCCAGCCCGCACAGCGCGCCAAGACACGCTCATGCTGCCTCCTGCTCGGTGAGCTGGGAGAGCACGATCTCCCGGTAGGTCTGGTTGTTGTCCATCAGCTCGGCGTGGGTGCCGGTGCCGACGACCCGCCCCTCGTCGAGGACCACGATCCGGTCCGCGCCGCGGATGGTGGACACCCGCTGGGCGACGATGACCACCGTCGCGTCCTCCGTCTCATCCGCCAGCGCGGCGCGCAGCCGCGCGTCCGTGGCGTAGTCCAGGGCCGAGAAGGAGTCGTCGAAGAGGTACACGGCCGGCTGGCGGACCAGCGCGCGGGCGATCGCCAGCCGCTGCCGCTGACCGCCGGACACATTGCCGCCGCCCTGCGCGATGGGGGCCTCGAGCCCGCCCTCCATGCGCTCGACGAAGTCACGGGCCTGGGCGATCTCCAGGGCCTGCCACAGCTCCTCGTCGGTCGCGTCCGGCTTTCCGTACCGCAGGTTTGAAGCGACGGTGCCGGAGAAGAGGTACGGCTTCTGCGGCACCAGGCCGATGGACTCGGCCATCAGGACCGGGTCCATGTCGCGTACGTCGACCCCGTCGAGGTGCACACTGCCGTCGGTCGCGTCGAACAGCCGGGGCACCAGGCCCAGCAGGGTGGACTTGCCGCTTCCGGTGGAGCCGATGACGGCCGTGGTCTGACCGGGCCTGGCGACCAGTGAGACATCGCGCAGCACCGGCTCCTCGGCGCCCGGGTAGCGGAACTCCACGCCCCGCAGCTCCAGCAGGCCCCGGCGCTCCAGGGGCGGGACGGGCCTCAGGGGCGGGGCGACGCTGGTCTCGGTCTCCAGCACCTCCTGGATGCGCTCGGCGCACACCTCGGCCCGCGGCACCATCATGAACATGAAGGTGGCCATCATCACAGCCATCAGAATCTGCATCAGATAGCTGAGGAACGCGGTCAGCGCGCCGATCTGCATGTCCCCGCTGTCGATGCGGTGCCCGCCGAACCAGACGACGGCGACGCTGGAGAGGTTCACCACCATCATCACGGCCGGGAACATCAGCGACATCAGCCGTCCGGCCTTCATCGACACGTCGAGCAGCTCGGTGTTGGCCCCGGTGAAACGGTCCCGCTCGTGCTGGTCGCGGACGAAGGCCCGGATCACCCGGATGCCGGTGATCTGCTCGCGCAGCACGCGGTTGACGGTGTCGATGCGCTCCTGGACGCCGCGGAACAGCGGGCGCATCTGCCGGACGATCAGCGAGACGATGATGCCCAGGGTCGGCACGATGAGCAGCAGCAGCCCGGAGAGCGGCACATCCTGGTTGAGCGCCATGATGATGCCGCCCACACACATGATCGGCGCCGAGACCATCAAGGTGAACGACATCAGGACCAGCATCTGGACCTGCTGTACGTCGTTGGTGGTACGGGTGATGAGGGAGGGCGCGCCGAAGTGGCCCACCTCACGCGCCGAGAAGGACTGCACGCGGTCGAAGACGGCCGCGCGCACATCGCGGCCGAGTGCGCTCGCCGTCCGGGCGCCGTAGTAGACGGCGCCGACGGAGCAGACGATCTGCGCCAGCGTGATGGCGATCATCAGGCCGCCGACCTGCAGGATGTAACCGGTGTCACCCTTGACGACACCGTGGTCGATGATGTCGGCGTTGAGGGTCGGCAAATAGAGCGTCGCCAGTGTCTGCACCAGTTGCAGTACGACGATCAAGGCAATCGATTGGGTGTAGGGCCTCAGGTACGCCCGTATAAGTCGGACCAGCACACCGGAACCCTAAGCGAGGGTCCTAGGGCGTGCCCCTGGATTTACCGGTCTGCCGCCGGACCCCGTCATCATGGGGGGCGGCAGATGACGGGAGAGGGATCGCGATGGCGATGAAGAACACGGCGGGACCGCCGGCCGGCACCATCCGGTACTGGGCCGCGGCCAAGGCGGCCGCCGGCACCGCCGAGGAGCCGTACGCCGCGGCGACGCTCTCCGAGGCCCTGGCCGCGGCCCGGCAGCGGCACACCGCGCGGCCGGAGTTCGCGCGGGTGCTGGGGCGCTGTTCGTTCCTGGTCGACGGGGCCCCCGTCGGCACCCGTGATCACAAGACGGTCCAACTGGCCGAGGGCGGCACGGTCGAGGTGCTCCCGCCGTTCGCAGGAGGGTGACCCCGACGTCATGAGCAACCAGCCGCAGCACCCCGGGAATCATCCGTACGACCCTTATGGGCCGAACGGGTCGGCCGAGCCGCCGTACCAGGCTTACGAGGGATACGAGGGACACGAGGGCCAGGCGCAGCAGGGCGCGTACGGGTCCTACGCCCCGCAGGGGCAGTACGACGCGCACAGCCAGTACGACCCCCATGGGCAGCAGCCCGCCGCCTGGCAGGGCTACGACGGGCAGCAGGGGTACGACGGGCAGCAGGCGTATCAGCAGGGGTACCAGCACCCGCAGCAGCAGGGGTATCCGGAGCAGGGGTACGCACAGCACGGGTACCACCAGGGCGGTCAGGCCCACCAGCAGCAGACGTACCAGGGGAACCAGCCGCACCAGGCGCAGGGATACCACGGACAGCAGGGCCAACAGGGGTACCAGGGGCAGCAGGCAGGTCAAGGGCAGCAGGGATACCAGGAGCCGTACGCCGCCGCCTGGGACGGTCAGCGGCAGCACGCCCCGGCCGCCCAGACGACGGCGGACACCATGCAGTTCGCAGCCGCCCCGCGCACCCCGGCCACCCAAACCGTGCCGTCGCCCTCGACTCCGGCCGAGCCCGCCGCCGAGCCCGCCGCATCCGCCAAGCCGCTCACCGCCGCCGAGCAGGCCCGCGCCGAGGGCCGCCCGATGATCCTCTCCCCGGGGCTGACGCCCGCCGCCCTGACCGCCGTGCTCGCCGCCCTCCTCGCGGCCACCGCGCCGCTGGCCCGGCCGGCCGTGGCCGTCGTCGTGGCGCTGCTCCAGGCGGTCACCGCGGCCGGCTGGTTCCGGCTCAACGGCATGTGGCCCGCCCGGCAGGGCATCGCGCTGGCCTTCGCGGGCGGTCTGGCCGCGGACATCGGCCTGCTGACCACCGAGCGCGCCCACGCCCCGACGGTGCTCATGGGCACGATCGGCGTCTGGCTGCTGCTGGTGCTGATCCTCCAGCTGCGCAGCCACGCCTCGCCCGACGAGCGGCTGTACGGGTTGACGGCGACCGTCGCCTCGACCGCGGTCACCGTGATCGCGGCCGGGCACCTGGCCGCGGTCGCCGAGTCCTCGGACGCCGTCGTGGTCGGGGCCGCCGCCGTCGCCGTGGCGGCGCTCGTGCGGGCCCTGCCGCTGCCGGGCGCGGCCTCCGCCGTCCTGGCGCTGGCGGCGTCCGCGGGCGCGGGCCTGGCGGCCACCCGGGTGACCGACACCGGCACCACCAACGCCGTGCTGCTGGGCCTGGCGGCGGGGGTGTGCGCGCTGATCGGACTGCGCGTGGCCAGCTACGACTATCCGTCCCGCTTCGTCCATATGACCGCGGGCGTCGCCCTCCCGCTCGCCGCCGCGGCCCCGGCGGTCTATGTCATCGGGCGCGCCCTGGGGTGATCCGGACCCCGCCGTACGGTCCGGACCCCGCCGTGTGATCCGGGCCTCGCCATGTGATCCGGGCCTCGCCGCCCGGCCACGCCCGCATCGCTGCGGTTAGGCTCGCAGCCTCAGGCGTGGGCCTGAGCCAGAGCATGGGGGACCCCAACACAATGCGCGCACTGCGAATCACGGCGATCGTCTTCGTCGTACTCGGCATTCTGTTCGTCGCCGCCGACCGCCTGGCGGTGTACTTCGCGGAATCCGAGGCCGCCGACAAGATCAAGAGCAGTCAGGGGCTGACCAACACCCCCGACGTCTCGATCAAGGGCTTCCCGTTCCTGACCCAGGTCGCAGGCAAGGAGCTGGACGAGGTCGAGATCGGCATGGACGGGCTGACCACGGACGCGGGGGGCGGCCGTACGGTGCGCGTCACCAAGCTCAACGCCTCGCTGCACAACGTCCGGATATCCAGCAGCTTCTCCTCCGCCACCGCCGACAGCGCCACCGGCTCCGCGCACATCAGCTACGCGGACCTGTCCACGGCGGCCGGCCAGGGCATCACGGTCGGCTACGCCGGGAAGGACGAGTCGGGCCGGGCCCGCGTCAAGATCACCGGACAGCTGATGGGCCTGAGCATGAGCACGTACTCCACGGTCACCATCGTCAATGGCGACACGATCCGGATGCGCGCCGAGTCCGTCCCGGGCAGCAAGATCCCCGGGTGGGAGGAGAAGGTGCGCCAGCGCACGGACATCGACCGGAAGATCGACGGCCTGCCGACGGGCATGCGGCTCGACAAGGTCGAGACGGACAAGGACGGCATAGACGTATCGGTCGTGGGTAATAACGTCGAGCTGGCGGGCTGAGCCGACGGCACCCCCGGCGCCGCCCTCCCCTTGCGGCCCCCTCCCCCCACGTCGTTCCTCCAGATCATTCCTCCTGTCCATCCGCTGAGACGATCTCGTCCGCGATGGCAGACATACAGCGGACATCCAGGGGCGTCCGGTGCCCCGCCGACCACGCGGCGGGGCAC
>NZ_JBHWES010000114.1:0-24200 GCF_042734105.1 Streptomyces sp. NPDC059679
GAGAGGAGGGCACGATCAGCCCATGAGAGCCGCGGCCGCTCGATCTGCCGTCGCAGGACGGCGACCTCATGACGAAGCACGAGGATCTCGGCGTTCTTCGCAGCAGTCGATCGGCTCAGCAAGAGGATGCAGCCCAGTAGTCGGCAGAAGATCAGGTAGAGCAGTCGCAGACCCACGATCAGCGATCATGCCCATACTTCGGCGATCGAAAAACCCCAGGTCAACCACCACACGGCAATAAAGACACCCTTCAGGGGTGACACGTCGGCGCCGGAGGCGTGCGACAGCGTGTGGGACTCTGTCGCCCGATTCAGTGAGGCTTTCTCAACGGTGGTCACTTCCAGATTCCGTTGAGGACGAGGGCGGCTCGGGCGAGTCGCCGATCCGGCTGGGGCTGAGCGTGACGTACTGCAGGGTGCGCCATCGCAGCTTGAGTTCAGCGGCGGCCCGCTCACCGAGGGCTCTCAGGTGGCGCAGCAGGGTGTTGGACGTACGGGTGTCGACGTGAAGGGCCCGCTCGGACTTGCCCTTTGGGCGACGGACCGGGATGAGGACGCCGATACCTGCACCGATGTAGCCTTTGTCCGCCAGGGTGGGTAGGCCGTCGGCCGCCGCCTTGTACAGGGCGGGTAGGGCGTGGATGCGGGCGGCGGTAACGTCCGGGGTGGAGCCCGGCTCGACGTCGGAGACCCATAGCGGCGAGCCGTCCGCGGCTGACAGGAACTGGATGTTGCCGCCGAACGCCTTGTACTTCTGGCTGAACCACAGGTCGTTTCCGTTCTCGCGTACGCCCGCGAGGCGGTCCGATTCGATCAGGGTGCTGTCAAGGATCACGTGCGTCATGCCCTCGCGCTGACACCGGCTCAGGACTTCATGCAGGTCAGGGGCCAGGTCGGCAAGGACATCGATGCCTTCGTGCAGGTAGCGGTAGCCCGTAGCCTGGGAGATGCCCGCGTCTCGGGCCAAGCAGTGCACGCAACCGCGCTCACGGAACCAGCGCACCACCAGCACCGCCTGCCGAAACGGTCCGAGCGCCCGGGAGCGTCTTGGAGTTCCGCTCCGGCGCCGGTGGGTGGCCAGCAGGCGAGCGAGGAACAGCACCACGTGGCGCGGGACGTCGAGCGTGGCAACATAGGTGATCGACATGAAGCCTCTGGTTGCTACGGACATGATCTTGGCGGACCTGTCCTACCAGGGGCTTCACGCTTGCCCGCCGCCAGGTCCCTACGCCCGATCCGTACCGATCAGTTGGTTCGGTGCCTGCTTTTGAGCCGAGTGCCCAGCGGATCTCAGAGCTGGGGCGTGCCTTGCTGGCCATGTTCAGGAGAGAATCCGCGGTCTGTCGCGTTTCCGACGCAGTACCGTGGGGCGGTGGATGAGATGTCAGCCCCGGTGGCGGGTATGACGATCAGCGTTCGGATGCGCCAGGACGTGGTGATCGTCGATCCGGAGCGCTTTGTCGCTTCGGCCCGCGCGGCGTACCGCGAAGCCTCCCCTGAGATCACCGAAGAGCGGGCAGCCGAGGAGATCCGCGATGTCTACGACGCTGTGTGGGCTCTGCTGGACCGCTTCGGCCGGCTCGCAGCCGACGCACCAGCGTCCGCCGGGCTCCCTGGCCGACGAGTTCTGGACCGCCCAGACGGACTCTCCCCTGCCGGCGAGCGCAAGCAAATCGTGCTGAGCGATCCGCAACCACTGCAGGACTACGGCTGCTTCATGCCCGAGGGGTATGACCCGTTCGCCATCCCGCCAGGTATGTGATACCTCCCGCCGTGACAGGCTACTTCGCGGAGATCATTTCGCTGAGAAAACCTCACTGAGCAGGGTTTCACCACCGAAACCACGGTTTATATCGGTGATCTCATCAGGGGTCACACCCGCCTTGAAGCCGCCGGTCAGTGGGCAGTTGGAATTGTGAACCGAGGGAGGGGACCAGGGCCGCGATCGCGGCGACGTGCCCGAGCGCGGCCATCACCACGCTCCATGCGAGTGCCGTCACCAAAACGATGGCGGTCAACACCTGCTTTCTGTACATCGGGGCCTTCCCTTGAAGGAGGTCAAAGGTGTCCGGAAGGGCTCCTCCAGGCGGTGCCGACGCGCCATCAGGGACCTGGAGAGCGAACATGGTGGGAAAGTATTCGAACACGCCACGTGATCACGCGATCACGGAACATTAGGTCACGGGTACGGAAAATCAGGCGGGCGCGAGGGGGCGCTGACGCAACCCGCCGGGAGGTGCGGTGGCAGATGATGGCGGATTAGCCGCTTTCAGGGGCGAGGTTCCCAGTTCCCTTGCGCCAGGGGGCGCGCTACCCCCTCAACGGGATGACAGACGCCAACTGGCGTCGGACCTTCCCGTCCGGAAGGCCGCTGTGCCCCCTCGTGCCGACCCGAGAGGGTGCACACAAAGCTCTCGCCCGGCCGTCCGCAACGGCCGGGCGAGAGCGACTGCGGTCAGGGATCTATGGATCGGGCACCAAAGTGTTCGAGATCGGTGAACTCCATCACGGGCTGTGTGCCCAGCGGCCGTAGCCGGGGAAGCAGACCTCGTGGGGTCTTGGCCGTGATGGTCCGCGGTCTTGCTCGGTGCTTCCTTCGGGCAGCGAGAACGCCGCTTGGCAGATACGTCCGCCACTCCCCTGCTGGTCGTCAACTGGCGCCGGCCCTCGCCGAGTGCACCCCTTGGCGATCGGGAGCGGTCAAGGTGAGCGCGACGAGGCCGTGAGCGGTGAGACGGCGGGGCCGGTAAGTTCCGTGGCCCGTCGCGGGGGTTATGTCGGCCCCGCCGAGGTCGGACCAAAAGGACGTGGCCCGCTGGCAACAGTGCCAGCGAGCCATGTCCTCTGCATCAGTGCCGCCGCTCCGGCCGCCAAGCTCTTCGCCCAGGCCGACGTCGACGAGGGCACTGTGCTGTAGTTGCCAGTGTGCAGAGCGTGGCAGGATTCACCACTATGACAGCAGGTCAGTCACCAGGTCAGGTCCGGACCTCACCGCTTCCGGGGCAACGTGACCCTGGCTCTACTCGGCATACCCGTGCGGGCCTGGTGTCCTTGAATCCCCAGGACCTGGGGCGACTCGCTGCCGACCTGGGCGAGTTAGACATCCAGCGCCCGATCCCCTTGCGAGTCAGAGTTGCGCTCAGGCGCAGGGTCCACCTACAACTCTGGGCAAAATTGGCCCTACTGACTTTTTTCGGGATCACTCTGCTTGGTTGCGTACCTGTGGGCTGGTACGTGGCAGCCACTACCGATATCCAGTTTCCCCCGTATGTTCCGGGGGGAGGCCTCCTACCTCAGGATGATTACAATCCGTTGCTTCGTTGGGGAGAGCTCTCCGGCGATCCCTGGGAGCAGTCACTCTTCATCACCGTCATCGTCGGTTCTTCCTGCTTCTGCATCATCCAACTGGTGAATTTCCTGATCAGCCGGGGAGCCTCACGCCGCACTTCATGGCTGTCGTGGCTCTTGGTGGCGCGTCGCTACGCACTCGTGATGCAGTGTGCTGATGTCATTCACGCCTGCGCCAACGCCCGACGCACTGGAGGCGAACGCAAGGCACTGATGCTGCGAAAGGTGTCGAAGCGGTTGAAGGTCGTGCTGCGCAATGTGGCGGGCGCACACCGGAGCCGGGGATCCGTGCCAAGGCTGTCGTACCGCAGGAAGCCGCTCAAGCAACACGCGCGGCACGTTTCAGCAGCACTGCGTGCGCTCGAGACCAACCTCGACACCAATTCTGACGATGCGCTTCGAGATATTGCTGACACGCTTCTGACGATCTCTGATCGGTACTGCCACGCCCGGCTGGGGGCGCTCCTCGAGGAAGCGCAGTTGGAGGGCGTCGACCCCTTGCCCGACCGCGACCTTCTGCGATGGATTGCTGCACTCGTCCTCGCGGCTGGCTCGGTGACGGGGCTGGCGCTCACTGGCGCCGTCCCGGAGGCGGCGGAACCCTTCGTCTATCCTCTTACGGTGCTCGCGGCACTCACCGTCGCGTTTCGCCGCAACGTGCAGCGTGCGATCGAGGTCCTTGGGGCCATCACCGGGGCCGCATGACCCGAAAATGGCCGTTCGGCAGCATGCCTCGAGTAGCCCTCAAGCAGGCAGGAATAGGGGTTGGCGCTCCGTCCCGCTTCGGCCGCCGAGCTCCTCGACCAGGGCGACGCCGTGCTACAACTGCGCGTCTTGGTCGACACGCTCGCCGCCATGCCGTGAGCCGGATGATCGAGCGACACAAGCGCTGAACGACGATGATCTGGCTAGCTCGCCTCACCGCTCCGTGATCATCCGTAGCAGGGTTGGGGACCCTGTCCTTGCCAGAAATCTCATCCGCCCTGGTAGGGGCCAGTGCATCGGGTTTCCCGAAATCTGGTCGCGGTCGTCTGAGCCGGCGCTCTCGCGCAGCTGCCATCAGAACGTCATGATGATCGATCGTGCTGCTGCGACTGGCTTTGCGGGTGCCGGTAAATCATCCACGCAGGTGAGAGCTTGTTCAGAGATCTTCGACTTTGGCCGACGCTCACCCCGGCGTCTTCACCAGCACAAGGCCCCGACGGCATCATGATCTGTCGTGCTGCTGCGCCTGGCCTACCTCGCCGCGACCAACACCCTCACGTTCCTACGCCTCCTACCGATGAGCGACAGAGACAAGGACATCGAGATCCTCGTGTTTCGGCACCAACTGCTGGTCCTGCAACGCCAGGTGGGCAAGCCTGCCTTCGCCGACAGCGATCGCGCTGTCCTCGCCGGCCTTCTGTACCACCTGCCCAAAGACAGACTGCAGCACCTTCTGCTGCTGGTCCGCCCCGAGACGGTCTTGCGCTGGCATCGGGAGCTGCTCAGGCGGCGCCATGCCGCGACCTGCATGCCCAAGCGACGCGGACGCCCACGCACCCTCCGGTCGATCCGCGCCCTGGTTCTGCGTCTGGCCAGGGAGAACGCCTCGTGGGGATATCGCCGGATCCACGGCGAACTCGCAGCCTTGTGGATCAAGGTCGCCGCCTTCACGGTCTGGGAGATCCTCCGCGAGCACGGCATCCCACCCGCACCCGAACGGCAGAACACCACCTGGACCGACTTCCTCCGCAGCCAGGCCAAGGCCCTCCTCTCCTGCGACCTCTTCGAAGTCCGCACGCTGACCGGAGCGCGCCTGTACGTCTTCGCCGTCATCGAGCACACCACCCGTCGCATCAGGATCCTCGGTGCCACCGCACATCCGACCGGGGACTGGATCGCGCAGCTCGGACGCAACCTCCTCATGGACCTCGAAGACGCAGGCAGCAGGACACGGTTCCTGATCCAAGACCGCGACTCGAAGTTCACAACCGCCTTCGACGCCCTCATGACCGATGCCGGTCTCAAGATCGTCACCACCGGCATTCGGATACCACGGATGAACTCACTCATCGAGCGCTGGATACAGACCTGCCGCACCGAACTCCTGGACCGGACCCTGATCTGGAACCAGAACCACCTCCTCCACGCACTACGCGAGTACGAATCCTTCTACAACGAACACCGCCCGCACAGAGCCCTGGAACAAGCCGCTCCCTGCCGCCCGCTACCCACACCCATCACGCAACAAGCCCAGCTTGCCCAACTGGACGTCCACAGACGAGACCGACTCGGCGGAACCCTCCACGAATACCAGCGAGCGGCCTGAACTGCGCGGATGATTTGTCGGCACCCACAATCCTGATGGTCGTCTTCTCCTTCATGGGCAGCGAGATCGTCACCCTGGCCGCCGGTGGGGCCGAGAACCCGCGGGCCGCGGTCACCAAGGCCACCAACAGCGTGATCTGGCGGATCGCGGTGTTCTACCTGGGCTCCGTCCTGGTCGTGGTGTCGCTGCTGCGCTGGGACGACCCGGCCATCCTCAAGGACGGCTCGTACGTGGCCGCGCTGAACTCCATCGGCATCCCGCACGCCGGCCAGATCATGAACCCCCTCCGGTGCGATCGCCCTGTTCGTGTGGCTGGTCATCTGCTTCTCCCAGCTACGGATGCGCAGGATCATCCAGCGGGAGACGCCGGACAAGCTGCTCGTCAGGATGTGGCTCTACCCGTACCTCACCTGGGCCACCATCGCGATGATCACGTTCGTGCTGTGTTACATGCTCACCGACACCGCGGACGGCGGCGGCCGCGACCAGGTGGTCCTGTCCACCCTGGTGGCCGTGGGCGTCGCCCTGCTCCGCGACCGCCTGCACCGCAACCGCACGCACGACGCCGTCACCCCCTCCTAAGGGCCTCTGACGGTTGAACCGCCGCCCGGCGGCCGGGGCCATCACCGTCCCCCGGCCGCCGGGCTCGCTGGCGTGACCCGGGGACGGTCGTGATCGACTGGGGCCGACAGACCGTGAACCCGAGGAGGTGCCGTGACGACGGCGTCCACCAACGGCCCCGGACCCGCCGGCGCACCGCACGCCGCGGGTCGCGGTGGCTGGGGGATCAGTCCACGTTCACCGCCCGCCACAGCTGGCTGTCGGCGTTCGTGTCCGTCGTCTGTACGAGTTGAGTGCCCGCCGTCGAGTTGGACACCGCGAGCAGCTTGCCGCTGTTCACATTCTTGATCTTGTAGTAGCCGTTTCCGTCGGCGACCAGCGTCCAGTGCTGGCTCGCACCGTTGTCGTCGGCCCGCTGGACGATGGTCGCGCCGTCCGCCTCCGACCCGTTGGTGACGTCCAGCAGCAGACCGCTGTTCTGGTTGACGATCTCGTAGCTGCGGTCACCCACCGCGACCCACCGCCAGCGCTGGTTCTGCGCTCCGGTGTCGTTCCACTGGATGACGTTCGCCCCGGCGGAGGTCGATCCGCCCGAGACGTCGATCGCCCTGCCGCCGTTCTTGTTGAGGACCTTGTAGAACGCGTTCTTCGCGGGGAAGGCGATGGAGGCGAACGCGTCCAGCGCGCACACGGTGTTGGATGCCGACGCGTTCTTCGTGCCGGTGCACACGACCTTGATCGTGTGGGGTCCCGCGGCGAGGTCCGTCTTCTCGAACAGCACCACCTGCTTCGTCACGGTCGGGGCGTACGCGTCGATGCCCGCCTGTGCCAGGGTGCCGTCGATGTAGACGTCGACCTTGCCCATGTTCGGCTGCTTCATGCTGATATACCGAACGGCCGACCCGGTGAACGAGTACTGGACGGAGTCGCCCGCCCTGCTCGCGAACCTCTCGGACCCCTTGAAGTCCTGCGAGTCGTTCCAGTTCGACCAGCCGGTGGAGTAGGTGACGGGAGAGTCCTTGTCGTCGACGTAGGCCCAGCGCTGCCGTACGAGCGACTTCGACGCGGGCGAGGCGTTCCCCTGTGCGTCCACGACGTAGAGGCGGTAGTCGCCGACTGTCGGCGGGACACTGATGGCCGTCGCGGTGCCGGCGGCCTTCGTCATGGTGGGGCCGACGGCGAACGCCGTCGTACCGGAGGGAGCGAGCCACAGAGTCCTGGTCCCGTCACCGATGCTGCGGACGGGGACGGACGACACGCCCTTGCCGGTGAACGTGCTCGCGGGCAGCGCGTAGTCCTGCCGGCCCAGGCTGCTCCAGGGGACGATGTCCTTGTAAGCGTCCTCCGGGCCGGAGCCCACGGCGATGGCGTACGCCTGCGACGGCCACACGTTGTCCGCGTAGGCGCGCACGTCCTGGATGGTGCTGCCCGGGATGCTCTTGCTGAAGATCTTGTTGACGGTGCCGTAGGTGTTGGTGATCTTCAGGTCGTGCTGGCGGCCCCACGTGCCGGAGTGGATGGTGGACGTGAGGTCCTTGTCCACGTCGAGCACGTTGTCGTGGAAGTCGATGAAGGCGGAGCCCTCGTCGGGGTGGAGTCCGTACTTGTGGCCGGCCGGAACGCCCTGGATGTAGTTGTCGCTGATCTCGGTGCCCGGCTGCGCTCCCAGGGTGTAGATGGGGGCGGAGTCGCCGAGCGTCTGCATCGGGTCGACGATCTGGTTGTGGCGGATGGTGTTGTTCTTCGCCGTGGTGGTCGGGTTCCCGGGATTGATGGAGTTCGTCGAACCGTCGAAGTTCCACCATCCCCAGCCGAGGGTGATGCCCGCCCACGGAGACTTCTCGATCCGGTTGTGCTCAACGGTCAGGGAGTCCACGAAGTACGCCGACACGGGGCTGGAGCCCTGGAACAACACCGCGCTGTCGTAAAGGTAGTTGTTCGTGATCGAGATGTTCTTGCAGATCCCCTCGACGTTCACCGGGTACTTCTCGTTGTTCGTCGAGGTGTAGTCCCCGATGTACACGTGCTGGGGGTGCCCCACGGTGATCGCGGAGCCGGCTATGTCATTCGTGACGTTGCCGATCAGCTGCGAGTCGGTCACGTCGTTGACCATGTTGATTCCGTCGGCGCCCGTGTGCTGCACCGTGTTGCGCCGCAGGGTGATGCCGTCGGCGTTCTCGATCTGAATGATGCCCGGCGGCAGGTCGACGTTGCGGTAGGTGTAGGCGTGGAAGTTCTTCCTCGCGTACACGTTCGAGCTGGCGTTGCCCTGCGTTCCCTGCCGGAAGACGGATCCCGCGACATTGACCAGGTTCCAGTCGGAGTGCTCGACCGTGAGCCCGGAGAACGTGATGTTCCGCGCGTGGTCGGTGGTCGACGTGCCCGCGATCTTGAGGAGGGTGGACACGTTGTTCGGCGCGAAGACCTTCGCCGTGGTCATGTCCTCGGAGCTGGACTTGTAGTAGTACAGCGCGTGATTCGTCTTGTCGAAGTAGAACTCGCCCGGCTGGTCCAGGAACTCGTACGCGTTCATGAACGTATGACTGCCGCTGGCTTTGAACGGGCCGTACGGCGGTGCCTGGGCGATGGCCGCACCCGGCTGCTGGAACAGGGCAACGCGGTTGGCACCGTCCGAGCTCGTGGTGATCTGCCGGACGCCCACGATGGCCGTGGTCCAGGTCGTGGCCGACTTGATCTCGACGTCGTCCTGGTTGGCGGCGACGGCGGGCAGGTCGGAGAGGCTGTACTTGGATCCGTCGCACTGCGACCCCGACTCCCAGGCCCAGGGGGCCTGGCCGGCCGTGACGGTGTAGGTCCCGTAGCATCCGGCCGAGTCGATCGTCTTCGAGGCCATCTGGGCACGCTTGCCGTTGACGTAGAGCGCGCGGAGCTTGTCGTCCCGGTTCAGCGAGGCCTTCCAGATGTTCCCGCTGTGCTGGGTCCAGCCGGTCACCGGGACGCCACCGTTCAGCACCGGCTTCTCGTCCTGGTAGGCGGCGTAGACGACACGGTGGCCGTTCGTCCCGGAGTCGGCCGACGTGAAGTCGATGGTGCTGCTCACGGGGTAGTTGCCGCCGCGCAGATAGACGTTGATGTCGCCGGTCATGTCGTCGTTGACGGTGCGTACGACGTCCCGCGCGTGCCGCAGGGTCTTGAACGGCGCGGAGATCGTCCCGGCGTTGGCGTCGTTGCCGTCCGGGGCAACGTAGTACGTCGCCTGGGTCGCGGCCGAGGCCGGGGGCGACAGCGTGAGGGAGGTCAGCGTCGTCGCGCAGAGGGCCGTCGCCAGCACGGCCGACAGCCTGCGGACGGTGGAGGGGAAGGGCTTCATCGTCTGCCCCTCCTGCTGGATCGGTCGGTCGGGAAAGCGTTCATGCGGCGGCTCCGGCTGTGTTGTCGGTGCGGTTTCGCGGACGGGGAGACATTTCAGTGGCAGAAGCAGGGATACGTGCTTCCCTCGCGACGGATGCGGCGGGGTCCGGGTAATCGGGCGGGTCGGTCGAGGGCGACTGGACGTGGGGCGCGCGTGCCCCTCAGCGGCATCAGGGGACACCGCCGACGGTGGTGGGGACGTCCTGCCTGATCAGCCCCCGGTCGCGGAGGTCGTCCCAGAGCGCCCGGGGTACGGCGCTCCGCTGGAGTGCCACGTTCTGTATCACCTGTGCGCGGTCGCGCATGCCCAGCGTGACGTTGACGGTGCTGGGATGGGTGGTCGGGAAGGCGATGGCGGCGGCGGGAAGGCTGGTGCCGTGCTCCTCGCAGACCTCCGCGATCGCCCGTGCGCGGGCGACCAGTTCCGGTGGGGCGTCCCGGTAGTCGTACTTCATGCCTTCGGCGGGCCACGGACGTGAGAGCAGCCCGGAGTTGAAGACACCGACCGCGACGACGCTCTTGCCCGCTCCCCGCGCTGCGGGCAACACGTCGTCCAGCGCCGACTGGTCGAGGAGGGTGTAGCGCCCGGCGAGCATGACGACGTCGGCGGCCGTCTCCCGCAGGAAACGGGCGAGCATGGCCGACTGGATCATGCCGGCGCCGATGGCCCCCACGACCCCTTGGTCGCGCAGCTCCGCCAGAGCGGGCAGGGCCTCGTCGGCGGCCTGCCGCCAGTGGTCGTCGGGGTCGTGCACGTAGACGATGTCGAGCCGGTCGAGGCCGGTACGGCGCAGGGAGTCCTCGATGGAGCGGAGCACGCCGTCCCGGCTGAAGTCCCACTGCCGGCGCAGGTCGTCCCGGACGACGAAGCCCTCACTGTCGACGCCCTGGGGACGCTCGTTGGGGACGAGGAGCCGGCCCACCTTGGAGGAGACGACGTACTCGTCCCGAGGACGCTGCCGCAGGGCCACCCCGAGGCGCTGTTCGGAGAGCCCGAGGCCGTAGTGCGGCGCGGTGTCGAAGTACCGGATGCCCGCGTCCCAGGCCGCGTCCACGGCGGCCGACGCGTCGGCCGCCGAGGTGGTGCGGTACAGGTTGCCGATCACGGACGCGCCGAACCCGAGGGCGGTGAGTTCGACGGACGTGCGGGCGACGCTCCGGTGTCGCATGACGTCCCCCTCGTGGCCGTGGACCGGCGCGGAGTCGAGGCCGCCGCTCATCGGCCGAGCCATCCGCCGTCGACGGGCAGGGTGGTGCCGTGGATGTAGGCGGCGGCGTCGGAGGCGAGGAAGACGGTGGCGCCCGCGAGGTCGTCGGGGTCGCCCCAGCGTCCGGCGGGGATGCGGTCGAGGATGGCGTTGTTGCGGCTGGGGTCCTCCCGCAGGGCCTGGGTGTTCTCGGTGGCGATGTAGCCGGGGGCGATGGCGTTGACGTTGACGCCGTGGGGTGCCCATTCGTTGGCGAGGGCTTTGGTGAGTCCGGTGATGCCGTGTTTGGCGGCGGTGTAGCCGGGGACGGTGATGCCGCCCTGGTAGCTGAGCAGGGAGGCGGTGAAGATGACCTTGCCGTGGCCGCGGGCGGCCATGGTGGCGCCGACGGCGCGGGTGAGGGTGAACTGGGCGTTGAGGTTGACCTGAAGCACCAACTCCCAGTCGGCGTCGCGGTGCTGGGCGGCCGGGGCGCGGCGGATGGTGCCCGCGTTGTTGACGAGGATGTCCACGGGGCGTTCGCGTCCGGCGAGGTCGGCGCCGAGGGCGCGGACGGCGTCGGGGTCGGCGAAGTCGGCGCGGATGGCTTCGAAGGTGCGGCCTACGGCGGTGACGTCCTTCTCCACGTCGCTGCCGGACTCCTCCAGGGAGGCGCTCACTCCGATGATGTCGGCTCCGGCGGCGGCGAGGGCGCGGGCCATGGCCCGGCCGATACCGCGGCGGGCTCCGGTGACGACGGCGAGCTTCCCGGTGAGGTCGAGGGGGGTCATGCGGTGGCTCCGTGGGCGTGGTCGCTGTCGTCGTGGTCGCTGGTGTTGTCGGTGCAGTTGAGGAGGATCTTCATCACGTCGCCGCCGCCCTCCAGCGCCTCGAACGCGGCGGGTGCCTGGGTGAGGGGGACGACCTTGCTGATCAGCCGGTCGGCGGGGATGGTGCCGTCGGCGACCAGGGCGACGGCCTTCTCGAAGTCGGAACGGTCGTACAGGCGGGCGCCGACGAGGGTGAGTTCGCGCCAGAAGAAGCGGTGCAGGTTCACCGCGCGGGGCCGGGGGTGGATGGCGACCAGGCACAGCCGCCCCCGCACCCCGAGGACTGCCACGGCGGTGTCCACACCGCCGGCCGCACCGGACACCTCGAACGCGACGTCGGCGCCAGCGTCGCCGGTCCACGCGCCGACCAGGGCGCCGATGTCGTCGGCGGCCGGATCCCACGTGGCCAGCCCCAACTCCTCGGCCAGCGAACGCCGGTGGGCGCTCAGCTCCACCACTCGCACCTCGGCCCCGGCAGCCTGCGTGACCAGCGCGATCAGCACCCCGACCGGCCCACCGCCGACGACCACGACCTTCTCGCCCTCAGTGACCTGCGCCCGGCCGACGTCGTGGACGGCCACCGCGGTGGGCTCCACGAGCGCCGCCCGGTCCAGTGCGAGTGATTCCGGCAGGCGGATCAGGGTGGAGGCGGGTACGGTCCAGCGCTGCTGCATGGCGCCGGGGGAGTCAATGCCGATGAAGTCGAGGTGCTGGCAGACGTGTTGGTGACCGGCCCGGCAGGCGGGGCAGGTGCCGTCCCAGCGCAGCGGCATCACGGTCACCGCGTCGCCGGGCGCCCAGTCCTCCACGCCCGGACCGACCCGGAGGATCCGGCCGGACATCTCGTGCCCCAGAACAGCGGGCGTGGCGACCCTGGCGTCCATGTCGCCGTGGAAAATGTGCAGGTCGGTGCCGCAGATACCGACGTAGGCGGGGGCGAGCTCCACCTCGCCGGGGCCCGGCTCCACGCTCGGTGCGGGAGCGGTGTCCAGGGTGCGGGCGGCCGTGTAGTGGACGACGAGTGTCATCGTTTTCTCCAAAGTCCTCTCGGCACGAGCGCCGTACGTCAGCCGGGGGCGGGGAGGCGGTAGAAGGCGGTCGCGGTGCCGGCGAGGAGCGCGTGGATCTCGCTCTCCGCGCAGTCGGTGAGCAGTTCGTCCACGGTGGCGGCCCAGCGGTTCCAGCCGCCCGCGAGGTTGGCGACCGGCCAGTCGGAGCCGAACATCAGCCGGTCCGGACCGAAGGACGTGAGCAGCACGTCCCAGACCGGGCGGATGTCAGAGGTGGTCCAACTGCCGTGGTCGGCCTCGGTGATGAGTCCCGACAGCTTGCAGGCCACGTGCTCGTGCGCGGCCAGCCGTCGCACCTGCTCTCGCCACTCCGCGAGTTCGCGCCCGGCGATGTCCGGCTTGCCCGCGTGGTTCAGCACCTGGGGCAGGTCGGGGAAGCGTTCGGCCAGCCGGATCGCCTGGTCGAACTGGTGGCTTCGGACCAGGACGTCGTAGGAGAGCCCGCGGTCCCTCGCCGCCGCCAACCCTCGTTCGACATCGGGGCGTTGCAGCCAGGCCGGGTCCGTCTCGCCCTGGACGAGGTGGCGAAGGGAACGCAGATAGGTGCCGCCCGGTCCCGCGAGCAGTCGGTCGAGCGTCTCGCCGATCGCAGGCGATGTGAGGTCCGCCCAGCCGACCACCGCCTCGATCAGCGGCTCCCGCTCCGCGAGGGCGAGCAGGTCCTCCGTCTCGGGCACCTCCGGCATGCACTGCACGGCCACCGTGCCGTGGAGGTGACGGCCCGCGACGGGGCGGGTCGCGGTGGAGCGCAGGTCGTCGGGGGTGAGGGTGCGGCGGATCGATGTCAGGTCGGGTTCGTCGAGCCAGGGCTGCGGGCGCCGTTCGAGGTCCCACAGATGGTGGTGCGCGTCGATGAGAACGGGGGCGGAGGTCATGGCGGTTCCAAGTCGGGTCGGTCCGGCGCGGTCCGTGTCAGACGGTGGCGTCCTCGCCGGGCGGGTCGAGGTGCCAGATCTCGGTCAGTTCCGTCCACTGGCGGGAGTCGCCCCGGTCGGGCCAGGGATCCTGGCAGGGGTCGGTGAGCTTCCACCACTCCCGGGTCTCGGCGTCGGCTTCCAGGACGGCCATGTCGGCCTCGAAGTCGTCGCCGTGGTACTCGAGGAAGGCGAACAGCACGTCGCCGTGGAGGAAGATGCTGTAGTTGCGGATGTTCGCCCGGTGCAGGGCGGCTTCCACGCCGGGCCAGACGGCCGCGTGGAGTCGCAGGTACTCCTCCCGGTGCTCGGGGCGGAGCCTGATGGTCTGCGCGATGCGCTTCATGCGCGTTCTCCTTCCGTGCCCTGGGAGGGCGGGCCCGCCGGGGTGTCGAACGGGGTGCGGTAGCTGGGGGTGCGGGAGCGCAGCTGGAGGCGCAGGGTGAGCCGGATACGGGTGGACGCGGGCAGCCGTACGGTCAGGAAGGCGCTGTCGCAGTCCTGCTCCGCCTCGGTGACGACCGGCTCGGTGTGGCCGTAGTCGTACATGTCGCCGATCCAGCCGTCGTCCCGGCAGGTGGTGTACCGGACGGCCGTGATGGTGTGCTCGGCGAAGGCGCCGGCCTGGACGATCACCGTGCGCTCTGCCTCGGGGGAAAGGTTCACCAGTTCGACCGTCGTCGCCTCGGGGTCGATGGAGGTGACCAGCGCGGCCACATCCGGCGGCAGTCCGGCGCGGCGGGCGTCGGCGTCGTGGTAGCGCAGCCGGGCCTGCTGGAGGCCGCCGTTGTACATCACCTGGGGGCCGCCCCAGGTCAGCTGGACGAGGGCTTCGGTGACCACCGGGTTGCACTGCTGCCATACATGGATGTCGGCCTCGGCCACGTCCAGGTCGCGGTAGCGGTCCATCCGGCGCAGCCGATGGTGGATCTGGGCCTGCGCGGCGGCGAGGATCCGCTCGGGATAGCCGGGGTCGTCACCGGCGAGGAACGCGAACCAGGCCTTCTCGTGCCCCGACTCCTCCTTGGCCCGGAACGGCCGGACGGTGCGCCAGTCGATGCCGTCGACCTCGCGCAGCCGCTCCAGCCGGGCGCGGTCGGCGTCGGAGGCCGTGTGGTGCCACAGGGCCACCGGCACGGGCGGGGTGAGCGGGTTGTAGTCGAACCAGCCCGAGTCGTTGTGCCGGAAGGGAAGGTGCGGTGTCGGGGTGTGGATGTCGGGGCCGAGTTCGACCACCCACTTCGAGGGGAGGCTGGAGTCCGCCTCGGTGTGGGGCATCACCTTGGCGTGGCCGATGAGGGTGTCGAGGGAGGTCGCGACCATGGAGAGGTAGTCGTCGTCCCCGGTGGCCGTGGCCGCCGCGAGCGCCGCCACACAGGCCGCGTGGCCCACGCTGTGCCAGCCGTGCGGCCAGGACCAGCCGTAGTGGCCGCCGTACCAGCGGCCTTCCAGCAGGCTGCCGACGACACCGTCCGGCCCCGCGTTGTCCGGTACGAGGCCACCGTTGGCACGGGTGCGCTCGCGCCACGCGCCCACGTACTCGACGATCCAGTCGCGGTAGCGGTCCTCGCCGGAGAGGATCCACGCGTTGAGCACCAGTCCGGCTGCGGCGAGGTTGACCGCGGTGTCGCCGACACCCATCCGGTCGCGCATCTGGGCTCCGAGCCGCGGGTCCGAGGAGAGCGGGTACGGGCCGCCCTCCGCCTCGGGGATCCACTCCAGCGGGAATCCGTACGTCTCCGCTTCCTTCGGCAGCCAGGGGTACACGTTGCCGTCGAACAGGCCCATGCGGTCGGGGTCGCTGCCATTGTGCGGACGGGTGATGACGCGGTGCCCGGGGTCGTAGTTCCCCTTGGCCGGGTCGACGTACAGCTCAGCGAAGCGCAGCGCCCGTTCGGACCAGCGGTCGGGGGCGGCCATGCACAGGAAGTAGAGCAGCAGCAGGCTCTCGCCCTGGTGGAACCAGTCGTAGCCGCGCTCGAACTCGTCGCGCAGCATGTCCAGTTCGCTGAGTTGCCGGGTCACGCCCTCCCAGTGCTTCTCGCCGGCGGGCAGCAGATCGTCCGCGCCGCCGAGGAGGTACAGCTGGGGCCAGTTGAAGAATACCTCGTAGAAGTCGTCCGCACCGTCACGGGTGGTCAGCCGGCCGGCGTAGTTCAGCCGCCCGTCCGGGCCGGTGAAGTCGCGGGCGAAGCGCCGCCAGGCGTGGTCCAGCAGGCCGAACAGGGCCCGCTGGGCCACGGCCCAGCCAGGTGGTTCGAGCAGCGGCACCCCCGCCCGGATCTCCAGTGGCGGTACCGGGGGGCCGGAGGGCGGGGTGTCCCCACCCGAGGTGGGGCCGGAAGAAGTGAAGGGCATGGGACGGAGCTCCGTTCGGGGGGGGGTGCCTCTATGTCTTTCGTCAAGCGAGGCGTGGGGTTCTGGGTTCGTAGAAGGTGCCGTCGCGGAGCATCGCGGCTCGGCATCGGTCGTAGTAGGAACGGGAGGTGGGATCGTGCAGGGCAGCGAACGCGGACAGGAACATCGCCCGTTTGAGCTGCCGGTTGCCGCCTCTGGGCACGTGTTCGCCATGGATCGAGGTCCCCGACGACTTCGTCGTCGGGGACAGGCCGGCGTAGGAGGCCAGGTGGGCGGCGGTGGGGAAGCTGGTGCCGTCGCCGACGGTTCGTGGACGGCGGCGAGCGAGCGGGCCAGGGACGGGATCACGATGTCGAGCGTCCCGGTGCCGGGGACGACGACGGTCTGCTCGTCGAGTGCGTCGAAGACCTCGTCGATCAGGCGCTGGGCCATGCGCGGGGCCTTGGGCCGGATCACCTCGACCAGCCTGCGTCGACCGGCCTTCCGCAGCGCGGCCGGGGATCCGTAACGTTCCAGCAGCCAGGTGACGGCCTGGTGGTCCAAGCGGGGACCGAGGACGCGCTCCAGGCTGGGGTGGAACTGGGTGAGCAGGCCGCGTATCCGGTTGCTGGTGCGGGTGGCCTCGGCAGCGAGGTCCTGGTCGAAGCCGACCAGCACGGTCAGTTCGGCGGTGATCTCGTCGGTCAGCTCCAGCGAACGCAGGGTGTGCGGAATGGTGCGGGCCGCGTCCGCGATCACCGCGGCGTCCTTGGCGTCGGTCTTCGCCTCGCCCGGGTAGAGGTCGGCGATCCGCCGCATGGCAAGTCCCGGCAGGTAGGCGACCTTGCAGCCCGCGTCCCGGGCCACCGTCAGCGGCAGAGCTCCGATCGAGGCGGGCTGGTCCACGATCACCAGGACGGTGCCGAACTTCGCCGTGAGCTTGTCGAAGACGGCCCGCAGTTTCGGTTCGCTGTTGGGCAGCGGCTTGTCGAAGACCTTGTTGCCGGCCGGGGTGCGCGCGTGCCCGTGATGGGCGCTCTTGCCAACGTCCAGGCCGAGGAAGACCCCCACGTCGTCGATGTCGTACAACCCGTCCTCCCGAACAGAGCTCGTGCGGTGCTGGCCAGGGCGGTGGTGCCGTACGCGCGCATCCACGTTATGCAGACCTGCCGCCCGCAAACGGCCGGGCATTGCGCCAGGCCGGGCGGTAGTCGGACCTCTCATCAGCGTCTCCAACGGCACCTCTCGGGCCCGGTGACACCACCCCCCAGGTCATCCGATCGACAGGGGGGAACAGCCATGCCGGGCCCGGAGGCCAGCGGTCCCGTTGCAGGACCGCCAAGAACATAACGGGGGTGCTCGCCGGGGACGACGGTCGGGCGGTGACGCCGGATCGGGCATCAGGGTCGGGACGGCAGGCCGGGGCCTACTCCTTGGTGGCGCCGGCGAGCATCCCGCTGACCAGGAAACGCTGGGCGAAGAGGAAGACGATCAGTACGGGTGTGATGGCCACGAGCGTCGCCAGGGCCAGCTGCGGACGCTGGATCGCGAGGGTGCCGACGGCCGGATTGAAGGACGGCACATTGCTGAGCAGGGTCCCGACCCCCACCTGGATGGGCATCTGGCCGCTCTCGGGAAGCATGACGTACGGCAGGAAGTAGTTGGTCCAGTTGGCGACGAAGCTGAAGAAACCGACGAGCGCGACGACCGGAGTCGCCAGCGGCAGCGCGACGTGCCGGAAGACGCCGAACTCCGAGCAGCCGTCCATGCGTGCCGCCGCCAGCAGATCCTTCGGTACCGCGGTGGTGAAGTAGATGTACGTCAGATACACGCCGAACGGGTAGAACGAGTA
This sequence comes from Streptomyces sp. NPDC059679, assembly GCF_042734105.1. NCBI lineage: Bacteria > Bacillati > Actinomycetota > Actinomycetes > Kitasatosporales > Streptomycetaceae > Streptomyces > Streptomyces sp. NPDC059679. The sequence continues at coordinate 17,782 of NZ_JBHWES010000114.1, forward strand.
CGGCAGGATGATCGACCACATCGTGCCGATCAGATGCACCGCGTTGATCTCCAGGAACAGCGGCACCACCAGCGTGGCGGTCGGCATGAGCATCACGACCAGGGTCGAGACGAGCAGGGTGTGCCGTCCGCGGAACTCGGTCATGGCCAGCGCGTAGCCCGCCGGGATGGCCACGCAGAGCGTGATGACCAGCGAGATCAGGGCGTACAACGTCGAGTTGCCGAGCCACTGCAGGACGGCGTTGTCCTGGAACGCGGTGAGGGCGTCCCAGTTGGCCCTGAGGGTGTGCCAGGAGCCGAAGGAGAGCGGGCTGCCGTGGACGAGTTGCTGATCGGTCTTGGTCGCCGCGAGGACGAGCCACAGCACCGGCAGCACGAAGAAGACCAGGAAGACGAGCAGGACGGAGCCGGTCAGCAGACGGGGCACGAGGCGGCGCGGGGATCTAGTCGGCATCGAAGAACCCCGACCGCGCGACGAATACGGCGGCGGCCGACACACTGACGACCAGGAGCTCCACCGAGACCGCGGCGGCGCCGTTGACGTTGTTCATCTGGAAGGCGAAGTCGAACGTCAGCTGGTTCAGCGAGTAGTCGCGTCCGGCCACACCCACACTGGCGAGGGACAGCAGCTGCGGCTCCACGAAGAGCTGCGCACCGCCCGCGAAGGCCAGTATGACCATGTACACGATCCACTTGCGGAGCATGGGGATCTGGATGTGCCAGGCGGTCTGCCAGGCGCCCGCGCCGTCGATGCGCGCGGCTTCCATGACGTCGGTGGGGATGTTGTTGAGCGCGCCGTAGATGACGACGATCCAGCCGCCCGCGCCGGTCCAGAACGCGATGACCGTGAACAGCAGGGGCAGGTTGCCGGGCGCGATCACCTCGCCGAAGGTGTCGAACCCCAGCATGCCCAGCAGCGAACTGACCGGGCTCACCGTCGGGTCGAGCATGAACAACCACACCAGCACACTCGCGGCGCCGGCGAGCGCTCCGGGGATGTAGAAGAGGAAGCGCAGTGACTTGCTGAGGGCGCCCGAGGCGAGGCGGTGCAGCAGCAGCGCCAGGCTCACCACGAACACCACGAGGGAGACCAGCCAGAACAGCAGGTACAGCGCGACATGGCCGACGGCGTCCATGAAGCGGAAGTCCTGTGCGGTGGTGACGAAGTTGCTGAAGCCGGTGAAGGTGCCCCCGGCGTCGGTGAACGCGAAGTAGACGGCGTACCCGGTCGGCAGGATGCCGAACGTGATCAGGAGCAGCACGTAGGCCGCGACGAAGGCGATGCCGGCCCGGCTTTGCCGGTCGGCGCCGCGGGGGCGCCGATGGGCGGAGCCGGACGGGGAGTGGCTGACGGTCACTGCTCGACCTTGTATCCGTTGGACTTGGCGTGCTTGACGATGGAGTCCTGCCAGGCCGGCAGCATCGAGACGATGGACTTGCCCTGGGTCAGACCCGGCTTGACGGTGGCCGCCCAGATCGCCTCCTGGCTGAACTGGCCCGAGCCCCACTCCGGCCACACCTGGGAGGAAGCGGCGGAGAGCGCGCTCAGGTCGCTGGCGAAGTAGCCGGAGGCGTCCTGCCCCTTCAGCCATGCCTCGGCCGCCGGCGCATAGGCCGGGAAGCCGGGCGCCTTCTCGCCCTGGTAGGCGTTGTCGGTGGTGACCCACTTCAGGAAGTCGGTGGCGGCCTTGATGTGAGCGGAGTGCTGGGACAGTAGCCAGGTGCCGCCGCCGACGTTGCCGGTGGACGGCGCGTTGTCTCCCTGCCACTGCGGTATGGGCGCCACCGCGATCTGCTGGGCGGGGACCTTCAGGGTGTCCTTGAAGACCGCGCCGCCGAACCAGGCCGGGCCCGGCATGAGCAGGACCTTGTCAGCCTGGTTCTTGCCGAAGTCGGTGCTGAAGACGCCGCTGATGGACATGGACTTGTTCTTGATCAGTACGTCCAGGAGCTTGGCCATCCTGGTGCAGGCCTCGCTGGTGGTGTTCACCGACACGGACTTGGGGCCGGTGATGTGGTTGGCGCCGCACTTGCTCGCCCACAGATAGATCTCGGGGGCGAAGGAGTCACCCGCGTCACCGACGAGATAGCCCGGATGCTCCTTGGCCACCTTCGTGCCGAGCTTCTGGTACTCCTCCCACGTCGTCGGCACCGTGTAGCCGAACTTCTTCATCAGCGGGGCGTTGTACCAGAGCACCGCCTGGGAGAGGTCGTTGCGCAGACAGTAGACGGTGCCGTCGACCGTGCAGACGTCGTTGGCCCCCTTGGCGAACTTCCCCAGGGTCGCCTCGGGGATCAGGCCCTTGTTGAGCGGAGCGGCGAAGCCCGCGTCGACCGCCCAGGAGGTCTCGTTGTTCTGGGAGCTGAACACGACGTCCGGCCAGCCCTTGCCGGTGCGGTTGAACAACTGGACCTTCGTCTGGAGGTAGTTGGACCCGTTGGCGTCGCCGTCATAGCTGACGATGTCCAGCTTCACGTCCGGGTGCAGCTTCTGGTACAGCTTCGCGGCGTCCATCCGGGTCGCGTCCACCCAGACGGTCAACGCCCCATCCTTCTGGGGTACCTGGGCGAAGCCGTCCTTGGTGGTCGTACCGGCGGTGCCGCCGCCACAGGCCGTCACGGTCAGCAGCACCGTGACCGCGCACCCGGCCAGCGATGCCGCTCGCTTCCTGCCGAGGGCTCTCTTCGGGCTGGACGAGGACTGGTTGACGGTCATGAGTGACTCCACTGGGTGTGCGGGTGCCCCGAGCAGATGGGGCAGGCGGCGCGAGCGGGTGGGCGAGTGGCGCGAGCCGGGACGACGCTGGGCCGGCCCGGAAGGGCGAGGGAGGCGGAAGAGGCGGCTGTGCTGCGATCGGCGTCGAAAGAAATTAGCCGCCTTATCGAGTGGTACGTCAAGGGTGCGTACAACGTTCCCTTGCTGGATTCCTGCAGCGGGCGAGCATTTGCGCCAGACATGCCCGATAAAGGCTATTTGCACACTCGGATGGCCATGGTCCTCGCCGTGGATCTTGGTCGGAATGAGTACGACTTATATCTTCTGTGCGCTACGATGATGCCGGCTCCACCGCGATCAGTCGCGTGAGCAGAAGTCACCCGGGAGGCAGTGCAGATGGACGACACGCCGGCGATCGAAGTGGCCCTGCCGGTCCAGGCACCTCCTGCCGCGCCCGCGGAGGTGGACGGCCCGGACGAGCGGCGTGACTACCGTCCCGGGTATGAGATCGTGGCGGAGCGGATCCTCGCGTACATCGCCGAGGAGCGACTGGCGCCGGGTGACCGGCTGCCCACGGAGATCGACCTCGCCCAGACGCTGGACACCAGCAGGGCGGTGGTGCGGGAAGCCGTCAAGATCCTTTCGGCGCTGGGTCGGGTACGGGCACACAAGGGGCGGGGTCTGTTCGTCGCGGACGACGAAGGCATGCTCGTCACCAGCCGGTGGGGAGGCTTCTTCCGCCCCGTCGACATCGATCACGTACTGATGCTGTTCGAGTTCCGCAGGGTCCAGGAGATGGCTGCCAGTAGTCTGGCGGCCACCCGCGCCACCCCCTCGGAGCTGCGCACCATCGAAGTCGCCACGGAGCAGTGCCGGCACGGGTTCGTCCACGGCCAGATCGACGTATTCAACCAGGCGGACGAGGACTTTCACACGGCCGTGTCGGCGGCCTCGCACAACACGTTCCTCGTCAGCGCCGTGCGGGACGCGCGACGCCTGCAGCGCCAGTCCAGCGCCATCGGTATCCACGACTCGTTCGGGGAGAACACCGAGGCGGCCATCGAGGAGCACGAGGCGATCTACCGGGCCATCCGTGACGGCCGCCCCGAGGAAGCGGCGCAGGCCACCGCGGCACACCTCGACCGAACCCTGGAGGACTACCGGCGCGAGATCCAGCGCCGTCTGTTCGGCTGACGCCGCCCGTCGGCGCGCCGTGCGCGCCCTGTCCCGGCCGCCGCACGTCTCGGAAAAACGCTGACGATCCGTTGACTTCTGTACGGCCGGGACTCTAACTTCGGCGTCGATCGGTTCGACAAGCCGATAGTCGTTCGATATATCGACAACCGTCGTTCCGTCCTCGGTCCTCGCGTGTCCCAAAGGACCCGTTGCCCAGGCGTCCGGGGGTGTGCCTTCGTCATGCCGCCACCCCCGCACAGCACGGGTGAGGGGCGTCAGCCCGCTGGGACGCGGCACGCACGACGCGAAGGCCGTGTCCCTTCCACGTTCTCCCTCTCTCCCCGCGGTGTCCACCCACCGCCCCCGCACCTGATGACCTCCAGCCAAGGACTGCATCGTGGACCTCACCAGAAGACAACTCGGCCGGCTCGCCGCGGTCGGTACCGGCGCCCTCCTGCTCCCGGGCCTGCTCCCGGCGAGCGTGGCGGCGGCAGACTCGTTTCCGGCCGGCACCTGGGGTGACCAGGGCGACGGCACCTACGCCAACCCGATCGTCCCGGCCGACCTCAGCGACTGGGACTGCATCCGGGTCGGCTCCGACTACTACGGCATCACCAGCACGTTCGGGTACTCACCCGGCATGGCCGTCCTGCACTCGAAGGACCTGGTCAACTGGCGCCCGATCGGCGGCTCGGTCGACGACGTCACCCGCATCGGACCGGAGCTGAACTGGGACCGGATGAACCGCTACGGCCGTGGCGTGTGGGCCGGGGCCATCCGCTTCCACGCGGGGCGGTACTGGGTGTACTTCAACACGCCCGACGAGGGCTTCTTCATGACGTCAGCCCCGTCGCCGACCGGGCCCTGGGAGCCGTTGCACTCGATGTGGCGGACCTCCGGCTGGAACGACGTGTGCCCGTTCTGGGACGACGACGGCCAGGGCTACCTGGTCACCACGCACTACTCGGACAACTACAAGATCCACCTGTACAAGCTGTCCGAGGACGGCAAGTCGCTGGTCGGCCCGGCCCCGGTGATCCACCAGTCGTCGCGCAGCGAGGCCAGCAAGCTGTACAAGATCGACGGTGTCTACTACCACCTGTTCAGCGAGGTGAAGCCCGAGGGCCGGGTCCTCATGATGAACCGCGGCTCCAGCCTCTACGGCCCCTTCGAGACCCGGCAGCTGCTGCACGTCAACACCTCGGTCGACCGCGAGCCCAACCAGGGCGGGCTGGTGCAGACCCCTGGCGGCGACTGGTACTTCGTGACCCACCACGGCCACGGCGGCTGGGAGGGGCGCGTGCTGTCCCTGCTGCCGGTGACCTGGGTGGACGGCTGGCCGATCATCGGCACGGTGGGCTCGGACGGAATCGGCACCATGGCGTGGACGGGCCAGTTGCCCGCCGCCGGCACCCCCGGCCTCCCCGTCGACGCGCTGCCCGCCGTCGTGACCAGCGACTCGTTCACCGACACCCGCCTCAAGCCGCAGTGGGAGTGGTACTACCAACCCCGCGCGGACAAGTGGTCGTTGACCGAACGCCCCGGCTATCTGCGGCTGAAGGCGTTCGCGCCGCTGGCCGGGGACAACCTGATGAAGGTGGGCAACACCCTCACCCAACGAGCGCTGCGCACCGCGGGCGGCGCCACGGTGACCGTCCGCCTCGAACTGGCCGGCCTCGCCGACGGCCAGCACGCCGGACTGTGCCACTACGCCGCCACCTACGCCGGACTGGGTGTCCGACGCACTGGGACCACCACCACGATCGAGCACAACGCCGGCGCCACCCTGACCAGCGGCGCGGCCATCACACAGAACGCCGTGTGGCTGCGCACCACGTGGGACGTGAACGGGGTCAGCCGCTTCGCCTACAGCCTCGACGGGAGCACGTTCACCCAGGTCGGCGACACTTACCAGCTCACCTGGGGCGGCTACCGCGGCGACCGGATCGGCCTGTACACCTACAACCCGGGCGGCACCGGTTACATCGACGTGGACTCGGTGCAGTACACCATCGCCCCCGCGCGGACGTACACATGCGTCAGCGTGCGCAGCGGCAAGGTGGCCGAAGTCTCCGGTGGGTCCGGCGCGGACGGCGCCGCCGTGATCCAGTGGACCGACACCGGCGCGACGAACCAGCAGTGGGCCTTCCAGTCCACGGCCGACGGCTGCCACACCATCACCTGCGTCCGCAGCGGCAAGGTGCTCGACGTGGCCGGATCCTCCACGGCGGACGGCGCGCGAGTCGTACAGGCGACCCTCGACGGCCGGGCCAGCCAGCAGTGGCAGCTGCGCCCGCTGTCCGGCGGTGTGTTCCAGGTGGTCAACCGCAACAGCGGCAAGGTGCTCGACGTCAGCTCCGGCAGCACGGCCGACGGCGCCGCGCTGATCCAGTACGCCGACAGGGGCAGCACCAACCAGCAGTGGAGGTTCCGCCGAGCCAAGCCACTAGTGTGATGCGCCTGAAATCGCAGGCTTAAGTCTGTGGCCTGTTTTCATGTCTCGGGGTCCTCGTGCCGTTGAAGTTGTG
>NZ_JBHWES010000115.1:0-23798 GCF_042734105.1 Streptomyces sp. NPDC059679
CAACACCACACCCACACCGACCTGCCCACCTACCCCTTCCAACACCAACGCTACTGGCTCAACACACCCACCCACACAGGAGACGTGACGGCCGTGGGGCTGAGCGAGGCCGGGCACCCGCTCCTCGGGGCCGCGATTCCGCTTGCGGACAGCGACGGACACCTCTTCACCGGTCGGCTCTCCTTGCATACACACCCCTGGTTGGCCGACCACGCCTTCGTCGGCGTCGCGCTTGTGCCCGGTACGGCGCTCCTGGACATCGCCCTGCAGGCGGGGGAGCGTGTCGGGTGTCGACATGTCGAAGAACTCACCCTGCATGCGCCCCTACTCCTCCCGCAGCGTGGCGGGGTCGTTCTGCAGATCAGCGTCGGAGCCCCGGACGGTGAGGGGCGGCGCGACTTCGCCGCCTACGCGCGGAGTGACGACGCCGTCTCGGGTACGGAGAACACGCAGGGCACCGAGGATCTGGAGGGAGCGGGCCATTCATGGACACGGCATGCCACGGGCACGCTGAGCAGCGGTCCCGCCTCCCCCACCGCACCCGTCATGGAGTCAGCCGGCCCGAAGGCCGAAGCGTGGCCTCCGGGCAAGGCCGAGGCCCTGGACCTCGACGGGCTGTACGAGCGGCTGGCCGAAGCTGAGTTGGCCTACGGGCCCGCGTTCCACGGGCTGCGCGCCGCCTGGCGCGAGGGCTCGGCCATCTTCGCCGAGGTGCGGCTGCCCGAACCGCAGGCCCGTGACGCCGACCGGTTCGGTATCCATCCCGCCCTTCTGGACGCGGCGCTGCACACCCTCGGCCTCGATCCGGCGCTCGGTGATGAGCCCGATGCGCCGGAGGGGCAGCGGGCGGCTCGGTTGCCGTTCGCCTGGCGTGGGGTGACGCTGCACCGCAGGGGTTGTGAGGTGCTACGGGTGCGGCTCTCGCCGGAGCCGGGCCGCGAAGTGGTGGCCATCGAGGCGACCGACGAATCGGGGCGGCCAGTGGCCTCCGTCGAGGCGCTCGTGCTGCGGCCGGTGTCCGCGGGTGAGGTGCGGGCCGCCCACTCGGAGCATCACGAGTCGCTGTTCGGCTTGGAATGGCCCGCGGTGACATTGCCCGCCGCAGGCCCCTGCCCATCCGGCCGGTCCCCCTCCAGCCGCTCCTCTTCCGATCCGTCGTCCTTCGCCATCGTCGGCGCCGATCCATTCGGGCTCTCCTACCAGCGCCATGACGACTGGGCCGCGCTGCTCGACGCCGTGGAGGCCGATGGCGCCCCGGAGGTGATCGTCGTCCCCTGTGGCGGGGACGAGGACAGTGACGTTACGGACGGCGCGGCCGTCCACACGGCCGTGCGTCACGCGCTGCACCTGCTCCAGTCCTGGCTGGGCAACGACCGGTTCGCGGACAGCCGGCTGATCGTACTGACGCGTGGGGCGGTCGCCACCCGCCGGGAGGACGACGTCATGGATCTGCCCGGCGCGGCGCGGTGGGGCCTGGTGCGCTCGGCGCAGTCCGAGAACCCGGGCCGGATCATCCTGATCGACTGGGATGGGCTCGGCTCCTTGGCCGAGGTGCTTCCCGCGGCACTGACCGCCGGTGAGTCCCAGCTGGCCGTCCGCGACGGAGAGGTGTGCGTACCGCGGTTGGTGCGGATGCCACGGCAGGATCGGCCCGCACCGGCCGACGGGCCGATCAATGGGACCACCCACGCGTCGGCCGACTCGTCGCCATGGGCGCTCGATCCGGCGGGCACCGTGCTGATCACTGGCGGCACCGGAGTGCTGGGTGGGCTGATCGCCCGCCACCTCGTCATGGCGCACGGTGTGCGGCAGCTGTTGCTGGTCGGCCGTCGTGGCGCGCGGGCCGAGGGCGTACCGGCGCTCACGGCCGAGCTCGAGGCGGTCGGCGCGACGGTGACCGTCGCCGCCTGCGATGCCGCCGACCGCGAGGCGCTGGCAGCCTTGCTGGGCAGCGTCCCGGAACAGCATCCGCTGACCGCCGTGGTCCATGCCGCCGGGGTGCTCGACGACGGCACGATCCCCTCGCTGACGCCCGAGCGGATCGACACCGTCTTTCGTGCCAAGGTGGTCCCGGCGCTGCTCCTGCACGAGCTCACACGCGACACGGACCTGGCCGCGTTTGTGATGTTCTCCTCCGCGGCATCCGTGCTCGGTTCGCCGGGCCAGGGCAACTACGCGGCGGCCAATGCCGTACTGGACGCGCTGGCCCGGCACCGCCGGGCCCGGGGGCGGCCCGCGATGTCGTTGGCCTGGGGGCTTTGGGTGCAGGGCAGCGGGATGACGCGCCATCTGGACGGCTCCGACCACGCCCGGATCAACCGTGGCGGGATGGCGCCGCTGGCGACCGAGGAGGCCCTTGCCCTCTTCGACGCGTCGTCGGCGGCCGGGGAGCCGTTCCTCGTCCCGGCCCGGTTCGAGCCCGGCGCGCTGCGCTCGCGGGCGACCGCCGCCGGGGTGCCGGCGCTGCTGCGTGGGCTCGTCCCGGCCTCCGCCCGTCCCGGCGGTGCGGCCGACCGGAGCGAGGACGGGTCGCACGTGGGCGTGTCGCTCCGCGAGCGGCTGGCCCGCTGCGGTGGCAAGGAGCAGCAGGGCATCCTCACTCGTCTCGTACGGTCCCATGCCGCCGCGGTGATCGGCCATGCGGGGATCGAGGAGGTGGCGGACCGGCGTGCCTTCCGGGAGCTGGGCTTTGACTCGCTGACCGCCGTCGAGCTGCGCAACCGGCTCACCACCGCCACCGGTCTGCGGTTGCCCGCGACGGTCGCGTTCGACTTTCCGAACCCGACCGCGCTCGCGGAGCATGTACGTGCCCTGCTGCTGCCGGCGAACGGGAACGGCGCCGGGGCGGACAGGACCTCGGCCTCGGATCCCGGTGAGGAGGAGCTGCGGGCCGCCGTGGCGTCCATTCCGCTCGGCAGGCTCCGAGAGGCCGGTCTGCTGTCCGTGCTGCTGGATCTCGCCGAGGCCCCTGGCGGCCTCGGGAGCGTCGGGGCCGCTGCCGTCCCCGCCGCCCGTTCCGCGGCGGAGGGCCCCGGCTCGATCGACGAGATGGACATCGACAGCCTCATCGGCCTGGCGCACGGCGACCAGCCCGGCTCGGACTCGTAGTAAGGAGCGATACATGACCGATCTCGTCGACGAAGACCGGCCGGATGCCATCGGCCGGGCCGAGACCGTGCGCGGCCTGCGGGTGTTCACCCTTCCCGTGACACTGTGGGCGTGTGTCGGCGCCCTGGTGCTGGGGCTTCAGGTGTACGTGTTCGCCTCCTGGCTGGGCGACGGCGGCTACCGCATCGAGGAGGCGTCTCCGACCAGGGGCGGTGGGGACTCGGAGCGGATCGCCGATGTGCTGATCCCGCTGCTGTCCGTGGTGGGAGCGGTGGTCCTCGCGGTGCATCTGTACCGGAAGTGTCGGGCCAGGAGGCGGCTGACGTTCGACGCGTTGCTCTTCATCGGGCTGTTGTCGGCCAGTTGGCAGAGCCCCTTGATGAACTGGATCAATCCGGTGCTCGCGTCGAACGTCAATGTGTTCGGAGCGGTGGCCTCCTGGGGGCCGTATGTGCCCGGTTGGCAGGGGGCGGGGGCCCACCAGGAGGCCGAGCTGCCGCTGGCGACCCTGAGCATCTGCATGACGGCCCTGATGGTCGCTGTGGCCTGCGGCAAGGGCATGGGGCTCGCCGCCGCCCGGTGGCCACGGCTGGGGCCGGTCCGGCTGATCGCGCTCGGCTTCCTGCTCGTCGTGCTCCTCGACATCGCCGAGCCGCTGGTGTCCTTCGCCGGCGTCTCCGTGTGGACGCGGGCGGTGCCCGAGCTGACCATCTGGAGTGGGCACTGGTATCAGTTCCCGCTGTATCAGATGGTGGCCTCGGCGCTTTTCGGCGCCTCCCTGGGGGCCGCGCGCCACTTTCGCAACCGGCGCGGCGAAACCTGCCTGGAATCCGGGGCGGCCCTCCTGCCGGAGGGCCCGAGGCCATGGGTCCGGCTGCTGGCGGTGGTGGGCGGGGCCAATGTCAGCATCGCCCTCTACACCGGCGCACACATCCTGTTCTCGCTGATGGACGGCGCTCCCCCGGACCGGCTCCCCGAATTCTTCCGTCCGACGGCCGGCTACTGAGACCGCCGGCGCCGCCCGCGTACCCGACCACCACGTGCCCGACGTACCCGGTGTGTCACCGGCTCACCTGCGGCGCCACATGTGGTGAGCGCCCCGCCTCGTCCTTGTTCCGGCTCCTGGGCTCCACGGCCATACGGAGTGGCCGGGGGACCACATGGGTGGCCAGGTGGCTCGCTCGGACACTGCGCCCATCCGCCGGGCGCAGCCGCCACCGGGAGGCGATGACGGCGACGGCCACCGCGGTCTCGGTCTCGGTGAACGCGTCTCCGATGCACTTGTAGACACCTCCCGAGAAGGGGACCCAGGCACCCTTCTTGACCCGCGTGGCGTTCTGCTGGGGGTCCCAGCGGTCGGGGTCGAACCGCTCGGGGTCCGGGTACCAGCGGGGGTCGTTCTGGAGGGCGTAGGCGCTGTACATGACCTCCGCGTCGGCGGGGATTTCGTGGCCGCCGAGGCGCACCGACTCTCGTGTGCGCCGGGCGCCGACCCATCCCGGGTACTTGCGCAGGGCCTCTTTGACGAGTCGCTGGGTGAAGACCAGCCGGGTGAGGTCCTGGGAGCTGGGTGGCCGGCCGCCGAGGACCGTGTCGAGCTCTTCGTGCAACCGTCGTTCGAGGTCGGGGTTCTGGCCGAGCTCGTAGAAGATCCACGACGCGATGGCGGCGGGCCCGCCGATTCCGGTGATGGCCAGACCCATGACCTCGTCGCGGATCTCCTCGTCGGTCAGGCCGGCGCCGGTGGCGTCCGTCGTCCGCAGGAGCGTCGAGAGCATATCGCCGTGGTCCTGCCCTTCGGCGCGGTAGGCGGCGATGGTCTCCTCGATCACGGTTCGCGCCGGGGGCAGCTGCCGGTTGCCGGAGGTCGGCAGCCGTCGGTAGATCCCGGGCAGGATGGCGCTCATCCTGGCCACGGTCAGGATGGCGTTGCCGGTTTTACGCAGTTCCGCCTCGGCGTGTGCGGCACGTTCGGAGACGAACAACGACTTGGCGATCATGGCTGTGGCCAGCTCGGTCATGACGGGCACCACATCCACCACGTCCTGGGCTGACCAGGAGTCGGCGGTCTCCGTGGCGGCCGAGCACATGGCGGACACGTAGCTGCCGAGCCGCTGTCGGTGGAAGCAGGGCTGCATCATGCGGCGCTGGCGCCGGTGGGGCTCACCGGTCGTCGCGACGAGGATCGGTCCGATGAAGGCCAGCGCCTTGGCGTGTCCGGCGCCTCGTGTGTAGGCGTGCGCGTCGGTCACCAGCAGCGTCCGTACCAGGTCCGGGTGGGTGGCCACGTAGACGGGCTTGCGGCCGAGCCGGATTCTGACCAGGTCTCCGTGGTCGGCCAGGGAGGACAGGAAGTCGAGCGGCCGCCGGGCCAGTTGGGGCAGGTGGCCCAGCACCGGCCACGAGCCCGGCACATCGGGGACTTGGAGAGGGGCAGGCATCGCTGAACTCCTATCAGGCGTCGGCCGCTACCGCAGAAAATGAGGATATGAAGTCATCAACACCCCCAAGAAGCCCCTATCCACCCCAGCCTGCGGTCTCCCGCAGCCACTGATCGACGTGGCGGGCGGTCGCCCCCGCGTGCTCCTCCAGCATGGTGAAGTGGTCCCCGGCCACGTCCATGACCGTATGCGGCACCCCCCAGACCGGCGGCGACTGTTCCCCGTCCCGGCCCCGGATGAAGAGCGCCGGGGTATCGATCCGCGGCGGTGTCCAGCCCGAGAAGATACGGAAGTAGCCGCCCATCGCGGTGAGCCGGGTGTAGTCCACTTCGACGAATTCGGTGACCCGGTCGAAGATCTCGCTGGTCAGCGCGGAGGCTACGGGTGCGATCCCCTCGTCGGGCAGATAGGCGTCCATGGCCACGACCGCCTCGGGGCGGGCCCCCAGGCTCTCCAGGCGGCTGGTCACGCTGTAGGCGAGCCAGCCGCCCGCGGAATGCCCGGCAAGGGCGAAGGGCGCACCGTCGGTGAAGCGCAGAACGGCTTCGGCGAACAGGTGGGTCACGGCCTCGACATCTCCCGGCAGGAGCTCGCCCACGAGGAAGCCCGGTGCGGGCGCGTACCAGACGTCGCGCAGCCCCTGGAGCGCGGAGGCGAAGCGCGAGTACTGGTACGCGCTGGAGATCGCGGCCACGGTGGGGAGGCAGATCAGCACGGGCGGGATGGGCTCGGCTGGCTCGCCTCCCGACGTGGCGTCCTCCGCCGTGGCTTGGGCGAGCCGTACGAGCTTCGGTGCCACCTCTCCCGAGCCGACGCCGAAGGAGGGCCGGAAGACCGAGGCGGCCGACAGCAGTTGCATGGCTTCGTGGATGCGTCCGGTGTCGTGTCCGACCCAGAAAAGGGACTCGACGGTGTCGGCCGAGGGTCCTTCCCGATGGGTTGGGCCGTCTACGCGGCGCGGGGTCGGCCGTGGCCCGGGTTCGTCGGCCGCAATGTCCAGTCGTTCCCCCATGTGGCAGGCCAGTGCGCCCGGGCTGGGGTGGTCGAAGACCAGAGTGGTGGCCAGGCGCAGGCCGGTGACGGCGCTGAGCCGGTTGCGCAGCTCCACCGCGGTGAGGGAGTCGAAGCCAAGTTCACGGAACTCCTCCCCTGCGTCGATGGTTTCGGCGGCGGCGTGGCCCAGGACGGCGGCGGCGTGGGTACGCACCAACTCCAGGAGGGCGCCGGTGCGCTCGGTGGCGCCGGGCAGTGCGGCGAGCCGTTCGCGCAGTGCGGCGGGTGTTTCGCCGCCCGGGGTGGTGGTGGCGTCGGTGGCCGAGGCCGCGGTGGCCGCTCGGCGGGCGGGCGCCCGGACCAGTCCGCGCAGAATGGCCGGCAGCCCGCCTGCCGCGGCCTGTGCGCGCAGGGCCCGGAGGTCCAGCGGCGTGGCCAGTAGCACGGCCTCATCGACCGTACCGGCGGCGTCCAGGAGGGCGAGCCCCCGTTCATCCGTCAGCGGCGCCAGGCCGCCCCGGGCCATACGGGCGCGGTCGGTGGCCCCGAGGCGCCCGGTCATACCGCTGTCCCGTGCCCACATCCCCCAGGCCAGGGACTGGCCCGGCAGGCCCAGGGCGCGCCGGTGGCGCATCAGTGCGTCGAGGAAGGCGTTGGCGGCCGTGTAGTTGCCCTGGCCGGGGCTGCCGAAGCTGGCCGCCGCTGAGGAGAAGACCACGAAGGAGTCGAGTCCGGCGTCGTGGGTCAGCTCATGCAGATACAGCGCGCCGATCGCCTTCGGCCCCAGTACGGCGTCCATGCGCTCAGCCGTCAGCGAGGTCAGGATCCCGTCGTCGATCACGCCCGCCAGGTGGATCACGGCGCGGAGCGGATGCCGGGCGGGAACACCGCTCAGCAGCTCGGCAACCGCGTGACGGTCCGCCATATCGCAGGCCCGGACGGCGGCATCGGCGCCCAGGCGGGTCAGCTCGGCCAGCAGCTCGAGGACGCCGTCCGCCTCCGGTCCACGGCGGCCGGTCAGCAGCAGGTGACGTACGCCATGAGCGGTCACGAGATGCCGGGCGACCAGGCGGCCCAGGACACCTGTGCCGCCGGTGATCAGTACGGTGCCATCGGGATCCCAGGCCCGCGGGGCGACGGCCTCCACCGGGGTCCGCGCGTCGTCCTGGTCGGTATGGTCCGCGGGGTGGTCCACGGGAGGTGCGGCGACGGGGACGCGGCCCACGCGAGGCAGGTGGACCGTACCGTCCCGGAGCGCGAACTGCGGCTCATCGCCCAGCAGGGCCTCGGGCAGGGCCCGCCGGGAGTCGGGCCGACCGTCGGTGTCCGCCAGTACGAATCGGTCGGGGTGCTCGCTCTGCGCCGAGCGGACCAGCCCCCACACAGGGGCGTACGTCAGATCCGGCACCGCGTCCGCCGGTGTCACGGCGACGGCGCCCTGCGTGACGAGGGCCAGTCGACAGTCCACGAAGCGTTCGTCGTCGAGCCAGCTCAGCAGCAGCTCCAGCGTTCCGTTGGCCGCCTGGCGCAGCGCTTCTGGGGTGATGGTGATCGAGGTCGTGGTGGTGGTCGGGGGGATGGGGTCGAGGTGGTCACCGGGCGGGTCCTGGCGACCGGGCTCCTGCGCCCGGCAGGAGAACACCACCATGTCCGGGGACAGATCGCCCTCGGAGACGGCCTCGCCCAGTGCAGCCAGATGGGGATACGCCCGCCATTCCGCCCCGGCCTCGCCCAGCTCCTTTGCCAGGCCCGGCACCTCGGGTCCGACGAGGGCCCATCGGCGCCGACTGGCCGGGGCGGCGGGGGCGGCGGGGGCGGCGGGCCGCGGTGTCCACTCGAGGCGGAACAGCGCTTCGTGGTACGCGGTCCCCGCCGCCCGCAACCGCTCGGCGGTGACCGGCCGGAAGGCCAGGGACCGCGCCTGGACCACCAGCCGCCCCGAACCGTCCGTCGCCCGCAGCGCGATGGTGTCCTGCGCCACCGGTGTCAGCCGGACCCGCAGCGCCGAGGCGCCGACGAGGCCGACCGTCACCCCGCCCCAGGAGAACGGCAGTCGGCCGAGCTCTTGGGCACCCGGCCCGGGCGCGGTGTCCAGGCCGAGCGCGACTGGGTGCAGCGCGGCGTCGAGCAGCGCCGGGTGCAGTGCGTACCGTGCGGCGTCCGCCGCGTGTTCCTCGTCCAGCGCCACCTCGGCGAAGAACTCGTCCCCGCGCCGCCACGCGGCCCGCAGCCCCTGGAAGGCGGGCCCGTAGCCGAGGCCCACGCCCGCCAGGTCGGCGTACCAGCTGGTCAGGTCCACGGGTGCGGCGTCCGGTGGCGGCCACGCCTCGGCCGTCTCGTGGTCCGCCGCCTCGTGCTCCGCCGCCCCGCCTTCCGCCGGGCTCGTAGCTCCGTCGAGCGGGTCGCCGCCGCGGGTCAGCGCCCCGGTGGCGTGGCAGGTCCAGGTCTGGTCCGCCGCCAAGTGTGCGTCGTCGTGGCGGGAGGAGAGGGTGAAGGGGCGTCGGCCGTCCGTGCTGGGCGCGCCGAGCAGGAGTTGGAGGACAACCGAACCGCGCTCCGGCAGCACCAAGGGCACCTGCAGGGCCAGCTCCTCCACGCTGTCGTAGCCGGCCCCGTCGCCCGCGCGGAGAGCCAGCTCCAGGATCGCGGTGCCCGGGAGCAGCACGGTGTCGAAGATGGCGTGATCGGCCAGCCAGGGGTGGGTACGCAGCGACAGCCGCCCGGTGAACAGCAGGTCCTGGGATCCTGCCAGTTCCACGGCGGAGCCGAGGAGGGGGTGGTCGGCGGCGCTCAGGCCGGCGGCCGACAGGTCCGCCGCCTGGCCATGGGGCCTGGGCCAGTAGCGGCGCCGGTCGAAGGCGTACGTCGGCAGCTCGACCCTGCGTCGGCCGACCGCCCCGGCCGCCCCGGCCGCCCCGGCCGGCCCGGCCGCCCCGGCCGGCCCGGCCGGCCCGGGGCCGATGACCGCCGGCCAGTCGACGGTCACGCCGTGGACGTGGATCCGGGCGAGGGCGGTGAGCAGGGCGTGGGCCTCGGGCCGGTCCGGGCGCAGCACTGGTGCCGACACGATCCGGTCCGCCGCGGGCGCGACCCCGGACACCGCCGCAGACCTCGGGGCGTGCTCTGCGCCCGGGTCGCCTTCCGGGTCGTCCTGGGCGAGGGCGGACAGCGTGCCGTCCGGGCCCAGTTCCAGGAAGGTGTTGACGCCCTGTGCCCGCAGCCACGCCAGTCCGTCGTTGAACCGCACGGCGTGGCGTACGTGCCTCACCCAGTACTCCGGGTCCGTCAGCTCGCCGGGACGGGCGAGTTCACCGGTCAGGTTCGACACCAGGCCGATGGTCGGTTCCGCATACGTCAGCGAGGCGGCGACCTCGCGGAACGCGTCCAGCACCGGCTCCATCAGCGGGGAGTGGAACGCGTGGCCGACTCGCAGCCGCCGGGTCCTGCGGCCCCGCGCGGCGAACGCCGCAGCCACCTCGTCGACCGCGCTCCGCTCCCCCGATACCACCACCGCCCTGGGCCCGTTCACCGCCGCCACCGACACCAGCGCCTCGCGTCCCGCCAGGGCTTCCGCCACCTCGTCCTCGGTGGCCCGCAGCGCCACCATCGCCCCTCCGGGCGGCAGCTGCTGCATGAACCGTCCGCGCGCGACCACCAGCAGTGCGGCGTCCGCCAGGGTGAGGACCCCGGCGACATGTGCGGCGGTCAGCTCACCGAGGGAATGGCCGATCAGGAAGTCGGGACGCACGCCGAAGGACTCCAGCAGCCGGAACAGCGCCACTTCGACCGCGAACAGCGCCGGCTGGGCGTAGCGGGTACGGTCCAGCAGGGCGGCCTCGTCCGTACCGGGCGCGGCGAACAGCAGCGGGCGCAGCGGCCGGTCCAGCCGGGTGTCCAGCTCGGTGACCACCGCGTCCAGGGCGTGGGCGTACGCCGGAAAGGCGGCGTCCAACTCCAGTCCCATGCCGATGCGTTGGGTGCCCTGGCCAGCGAAGAGCAGCGCGAGCCCGGCGTCGGTTCCGGGCCGTGGCGCGCCCGCCACCAGACCGGGGGCGGACACTCCGGCGGCGAGCGCGTCCAGGCCACGTACGAAGCCCTCGCGGTCCTCGGCCACGACGACGGCGCGGCGCTCGAAGACCGCCCGCTCGGTCATCAGCGCCCCCGCGACCTCCACGGGCCTCAGGTTCTCCTCCTCGGCGGCGTACTCCCGCAGCCGGTGCGCCTGGCCCCGTAGCGCCCGCTCGGAGCGCGCCGACACCACCCATGGCACCACAGCGGACACCGCAGCCGCCTGGCCCTCGTTCCGGTCCTCGTCTTCCGACGCAGACTCCGGCCCCGGCTCCTCGGGGGCCTGTTCCAGGATGACGTGGGCGTTGGTGCCGCTGACCCCGAAGGAGGAGATCCCCGCGCGCCGGGGGTGTCCGTTCCGTGGCCATGGCACCGGCTCGTTCAGCAGCCGCACCCGGCCCGAGGACCAGTCCACGTGCGGCGACGGGTCGTTGGCGTACAGGCTCGGTGGCAGCAGGTCGTGCTGGAGTGCCAGCACCATCTTGATCACCCCGGCGACCCCCGCCGCCGCCTGCGTATGCCCGATGTTCGACTTCACCGACCCCAGCCACAACGGCCGGTCCTCCGGACGATCCTGGCCATACGTGGCCAGGATCGCCTGCGCTTCGATCGGATCGCCCAGCGTCGTCCCCGTCCCGTGCCCCTCCACCGCGTCGATGCCGGTGGCGGGGACATCGGCGTTGGCGAGTGCCTGGCGGATCACCCGTTGCTGGGCGGGGCCGTTGGGCGCGGTGAGCCCGTTGCTCGCGCCGTCCTGGTTCACCGCGCTGCCGCGTACGACCGCGAGCACCCGGTGTCCCAGGCGTCGCGCGTCGGAAAGGCGCTCCAGCAGCAGTACGCCCACGCCCTCGGACCAGCCGACCCCGTCGGCGGTGGCCGCGTACGCCTTGCACCGGCCGTCGGCAGCGAGCCCGCGCTGGCGGGAGAACTCCAGGAAGGCGGCCGGTGTGGACATCACCGTCGCCCCGCCCGCCAGCGCCAGTGAGCACTCGCCGGACCGCAGTGACTGACACGCCAGGTGCAACGCCACCAGCGACGAGGAACACGCCGTGTCCACCGTCACCGCGGGGCCCTCGAAACCGAAGGTGTACGCGAGCCGGCCGGACAGCACGCTGCCGGAGATCCCGGTCAGCGCGTACCCCGCCAGCTCCGGCCCGCCCTGCCGCACCACCTCGGCGTAGTCCTGGAGCGCGAGCCCGGCGAACACACCTGTGCGGCTGCCGCCCAGCGACCGCGGATCGATTCCGGCCCGCTCCAGGGCCTCCCAGGAGGTCTCGAGCAGCAGGCGCTGCTGCGGGTCCATCGCCAGCGCCTCGCGGGGGCTGATGCCGAAGAACCCAGCGTCGAAGTCCGCCGCGTCGTAGAGGAAACCGCCCGCTCGCACGTACGAGGTGCCGGGGCGCTCCGGATCCGGGTCGTAGAGGGTTTCCATGTCCCAGCCCCGGTCGGCCGGAAACTCCGCGATGGCGTCCTTGCCCGAGGCCAGCAGCTGCCAGAACTCCTCCGCGGAGCGGACACCGCCGGGGAAGCGGCATGCCATCCCCACCACGGCGATCGGCTCGTCCGTCCCCACCGCCTCGCGGGCCACGGGTGCGGCCGAACCGGTGGCAGTCCCGCCGCCGAACAGCAGCTCGCGCATGCCTCGGGCGAGCGCGGCCGGGTTGGGGTGGTCGAAGACGACGGTGGCGGGCAGTGGCAGACCGGTGGCGACGTTCAGCCGGTTGCGCAGCTCCACGGCGGTCAGCGAGTCGAAGCCCAGCTCACGAAAGGCGCGTTCCGGCTCCAGGGCCGCCGGCCCGTCGTGCCCGAGGACGGCCGCCGCGTGTGTACGGACCAGCTCGACGAGCGCCCGCAGCTGCTCGTCCGCAGTCAGTCCGGCCAGCCGCGCGCGCAGCGCACCGTCGGGCTCGCGACCGGCGTCGCCTCGGACGAGTTGCCAGGCCTCGCGCGCCTCGGGGATCTCGCTGATCAGGGGGTCGAGCCCGGCCTCGGTCGCGGTTTCCACCAGGTGCGGCCAGTCGATGTCGGCGACGGTCAGGGAGGTCTCGCCGTGGTCAAGCGCCTGTCCCAGCGCTTCCAGTGCGAGCCGCGGGTCCATGGCCGCCACGCCACCGCCGCTCCGCCGCCGAGCCGCCTCCGCGCCCGTTGTTCCGTTCTCTCCGGTTCCGTCGACGGCCCAGGGGCCCCAGGTCGTGCACAGCCCCGGCAGTCCCAGGCCGCGACGGTGGCGCACCAGGGCCGCCGCCTCGGCGCAGGCGCCGTGTCCCGGGGCCCCGAGGAGCGGCGCGGCCGACGAGAACACCACGAACGCCGAGAGGTCGGTGTCGCGTGTCAGCTCGTGCAGATTCCACGCCCCCGCGATGCTGTCGTCCCCCTGCGCCGTATGCACCACGGCCCTCAGGGGATACTCCTCCGGGATGGCGGTCAGCAGTTGCGCCAGCGCTTGACGGTCGGCCGGGTCGCACGCCGCCGTGGTCACCCGGACCCCTGCCTGGGAGAGTTCGCCCGCGATCCCGAACCCGTCGCCGTTCTCGTCGAGGAGCAGGAGGTGTTCGGCGCCGCGGGCGGCCAGCCACCGGGCCGTGTGAGGGCCCGGTCCGAGGGCGCCGCCGTCGATCAGTACGGTGCCCTCGGGCCGCCACGCCCGCTCCGTGACCGCCCCGGCCAACGGGGCCCGCACCACCCGGCGTACGAACACCCCCGAGGTGCGCACCGCGCACTCGCGCTCGTCGCCGTGGAGGACCCCGATGAGCCCGTCGACGACCCTGCGGTCCGGCGCGCCCGCCACATCGACCAGGCCACCCCATCGCTGCGGATCCTCAAGCCTCACCCTCCCAGCCGCGTCCCACACCCGGGCCGAAGCCGGGGACCCCGGCCCGTCGTCGCCGTCGAGTGACACCGCCCCGCTGGTCACACACCACAGCCGAGCCCCCGCGTCCAAGTCACCCAATGCCTGTACCAGAGCCCGCAGCACCGACTCCGACGTCTCGTCATCCGCGACCAGAACCAGCCCCTTGGCCGCGGGCTCCGGCTCCGACTCGGCCCGTAACCGTTCGACCAGCGCCGTGTGGTCGTCCGGTCCTGGCCCCGGGGGTACGTGCACCACCCGCGCGCCGGCCCGCTCCAGCCCCTCGACGACGGCCCGTCGCGCCCCGTCCGGGGCCATCACCAGCCAACGTCCCGTGAGCACCCCGGCGCCACCGACCCCCGTCGGTCGCCACACCTCCCGGTAGCGCAGGCGATCCACCGACTCGCGATCGTGGCACCGCTGCCGCCACGCGTCCAGGGCCGGCACCAGCACCTCAAGCGAGGTCCTCTCGTCCACCCCCAGTAACCGCCCCACGCCCGCGATATCGCCCCGCCGTACCGCGGCCCACAACGGCTCGTCGGCGCCCGGGGCCGCGCCACCGCCCACCGCCCCCGCGGGCGCGGGCGCGGGCTCCAGCCAGAACCGGTGCCGTTCGAAGGCGTAGGTGGGGAGGTCGACGCTGCCGCGCCGGCCGGCCGCCGGCCCCACGGCCGGGGACCAGTCCACCTCACCACCGGCGACGAAGAGCCGCGCCACGGATGTCAGGAAGCGGGTCAGGCTCCCTTCGCCGCGCCGCAGCGTGCCCAGCACCAGGGCGTCCGCGGCGCCGAGCGCGTCAAGGGTCTCCTGCACACCGACCGAGACGGCGGGGTGCGGGCCGGACTCGATGAAGACCGTGTGGCCGTCCTCGACGAGCGCGCGGGTGGCGTCCTGGAAACGCACCATCTGGCGCAGATTGCGGTACCAGTACTCGGCGTCGAGGCCGCTGCCGTCCATGCGCTCGCCGGTGACGGTCGAGTAGAGAGGGATGTCTCCGGTGCGGGGGCGGATCGGGGCGAGCAGGGTGAGCAGGCGCTCGTGGATGGCCTCGACCTGCGGGGAGTGGGAGGCCCAGTCGACCTTGAGCTTACGCGCCCGGATGCCGTCCGCGGCCAGCTCCGCCAGCAGCGCGTCCACGGCCTCGGAGGTCCCGGACACCACCGCGGAGCCCGCGCCGTTGTCGGCCGCGACACTCAGCCGCCCGGCCCATGGCGCGAGGCGCGGTTCGAGTTCCGGGGCGGGCATGCCGACCGAGAGCATCGCGCCCCGCCCGGCCAGTGCGGACAGCGCCTGGCTGCGCAGCGCGACGATCCGTACGGCGTCCTCCAGCGACAGCGCGCCGGCGACATACGCTGCGGCGATCTCGCCCTGGGAGTGGCCGGCCACCGCGTCGGGTCGCACACCGTACGACCGCCACAGCGCCGCCAGCGACACCATGACCGCGAAGAGCACCGGCTGGACCACATCCGCCCGGTCCAGCGGCGGGGCGTCCGGTTCGCCGCGCACCACGTCGGTCAGGGACCAGTCCACGTAGGGCGCGAGGGCTTCCGCGCAGGCCGCCATCTGGTCGGCGAACACGGGTGCGGTGTCCAGGAGCTCGGCGGTCATGCCCTCCCATTGGGTGCCCTGGCCGCCGAACAGCATCGCGACCTTGCCATGGGCGGCCGGGCCGGACGGCCCCTCGACCAGTCCGGCCACCGGTGCCTCAGTCGCCAGTGCGTCCAGGCCGCGTACGAGCTCGTCGCGGTCCTCGGCCACGATCACCGCGCGGCGCTCGAACACCGCCCGCTCGGTGGCCAGCGCACGGGCCACATCCCGTAGCTCTTCCCGGTCCGCGACAAACTCCCGCAACCGGCGGGCCTGCCCCCGCAGCGCGCCCTCCGAACGCGCCGAGACCACCCACGGCACCACCGGCGATTCGTGCGCGGGCTCGCTTTCTGCCGCGACCTGGTCCGGGGCCTGCTCCAGGATGATGTGCGCGTTGGTACCACTGACCCCGAAGGACGACACACCAGCCCGGCGCGGACGCCCGTTCTCCGGCCACGACACCGACTCGCTCAGCAGCCGCACCCGCCCAGCCGACCAATCGACATGAGGGGTTGGGGTGTTCGTGTGCAGGCTCGGTGGCAACAGGTCGTGCTGGAGCGACAGCACCATCTTGATCACACCGGCGACCCCCGCCGCCGCCTGCGTATGGCCGATGTTCGACTTCACCGACCCCAGCCACAACGGCCGGTCCTCCGAACGATCCTGGCCATACGTAGCGAGGATCGCCTGCGCCTCGATCGGATCCCCGAGCGTCGTGCCTGTCCCGTGCCCCTCCACCACATCCACATCCGACGCGGCCAGCCCCGCACCCGCCAACGCCTGCCGGATCACCCGCTGCTGGGCTGGGCCATTCGGCGCCGTCAAACCATTGCTCGCCCCGTCCTGATTCACCGCAGAACCCCGCACCACCGCCAACACCCGATGCCCCAACCGCCGCGCATCCGACAACCGCTCCACCAACAGCATCCCTACCCCTTCGGACCAGCCAACTCCGTCAGCGGCAGCGGCATACGGCTTGCACCGCCCGTCCGCCGCCAGACCACGCTGACGGGAGAACTCCACAAACACACCCGGCGTCGACATCACCGTCACCCCACCCGCCAACGCCAACGAACACTCCCCCGACCGCAACGACTGACACGCCAAATGCAACGCCACCAACGACGAAGAACACGCCGTATCCACCGTCACTGCAGGCCCCTCAAAACCAAAGCTGTACGCCAACCGACCCGAGAGCGCGCTGCCCGAGACGCCGGTCATCGCGTAACCCTCAAGGTCCTCGCCGGCGTGTCGTAGCAGGTCGACGTAGTCCTGCTGCGCCATGCCCACGAAGGCTCCGGTGCGGCTGCCCCGCAGGTCGGCGGGGTCGAGGCCGGCGTGTTCGAAGGTCTCCCAGGAGGTCTCCAGCAGCAGCCGCTGCTGCGGGTCCATCGCCAGCGCCTCACGCGGGCTGATCCCGAAGAACCCCGCATCGAACTCCGCCGCGTCATAGAGGAAACCGCCCACCCGCGCGTACGAGGTGCCGGGGCTCTCCGGATCGGCGTCGTACAGCGCAGCGCCGCCCCAGCCCCGGTCCATCGGGAAGCCCCCGATCGCGTCCCCGCCCTGGGCCAGCAGCTCCCAGAACTCCTCCGCGGAGCGGACACCACCGGGGAAGCGGCACGCCATCCCCACTACGGCGATCGGCTCGTCCGTCGCCATGGGCCGCGGATCGGCGGAGGACGGTCCACTGGCCGTTCCGGGGGCGCCGAACAGCTGCTCCCATGTGTGCTGGGCGAGCGCGGCCGGGTGGGGATAGTCGAACACCGCGGTGGCGGGCAGCCTGAGGCCGGTGGCGGCGTTGAGCCGGTTGCGCAGCTCCACGGCGGTCAACGAATCGAAGCCCAGCTCGCGGAAGGCGCGCTCCGGCGGCACGGCCGCCGGGCCGGCGTGGCCGAGCACGGTGGCCGCGTGCGTACGGACCAACTCGACCACCATGCGCCGCTGCTCGTCCGCGGGCAGCCCGGCCAGCCGCGCGCGGAGCGTTCCGGCGGCCTCGGCGGCGCCGCGGCCCGCGGCGTCCCAAGCCGACCGGGCTTCGGGGATGCCCCTGATCAAGGGGTCGAGTCCGGTGGCGGGGGCGTGGTCGACGAAGGCCCGCCAGTCGATGTCCGCGACGGTCAGGCAGGTTTCATCGTGCTCCAGCGCCTGCCCCAGCGCCGTCAGAGCCAGCCGGGGGTCCATGGCCGCCATGCCGTGGCGGCGCAACCGCCCGGCATCCGCGGCGGCGTCCGCCATCCCGCCGCCCGCCCAGGCCCCCCACGCCACCGACAGGCCCGGCAGCCCGAGGCCGCGCCGATGTTGGATCAGCGCCTCCGCCTCGGCGTTCGCCGCGGCGTAGCCGCCCTGCCCCGCCGAGCCGAACGTCGCAGCCGCCGAGGAGAACACCACGAAGGCCGCGAGGTCGGCGCCGCGCGTCAGCTCGTGCAGTTGCCACGCCCCGACCGCCTTGGCCTGCCGCGCCGCCTCCAGCCGCTCCGGAGTCAGCGTCGCCAGGACGGCGTCGTCCAGCGCGCCCGCCGCATGCACCACGGCCGTCAACGGGGCGTCCTCCGGCACGCCGGCCAGGACCCGCGCGAGCGCGGCGCGATCGGCCACATCGCACGCCGCCACGGTCACCCGCGCCCCCAGCCCGGCCAGTTCGTCCCGGAGCCCGGCGGCGCCTTCGGCCGCCTCGCCGCGCCGGCTCAGCAACAGCAGATGCACCGGGCCGCGGCCGGCCAGCCACCGAGCCACCTGCGCGCCGAGCCCGCCCGTACCGCCGGTGATCAGCACGGTGCCGTGTGGCCGCCACTCGCGCCCCGGCTCCGCCCCCGCCCCGGCCAGCGGGGCCCGCTCCAGGCGGCGTACGAACACCCCGGACGCCCGTACCGCGCACTCCCCCTCGGGCCCCGCCAACGCCCGCACCAGGCTCCGCGCCGCCCAAGCATCCAGCGGGTCCGGAACGTCGACCAACCCGCCCCACACCTCCGGAGCCTCAAGGGCGGCCACCCGTCCCAGCCCCCACACCTGGCCCAGCCCGGGCGACACCACCGCGTCCCCGCCGCCCACCGACACCGCGCCGCGAGTCACACACCACAGCCGAGCCGCCGCCCCCACATCGCCCAGGGCCTGGAGCCACGCCAGGAGCAGCGCCCCCGCGCCCGGGCCGCCGTCGCCCGTCAACAGCAACGCCACCCCGTCCAGCTCGGGCTCGGGCCCCAACTCGGCCCGCAGCCGCTCCACCAGCGCCTCGCGCGCCACGCATCCCTCGGCCGCGTGGAGGGCCGCCCTGGCCCCGGACCGCTCCAACTCCTCGACGACGGACGATCCGTCCACCCCGTCGGCGGTGACCACCAGCCAACGCCCCGTCGGCGCCCCCGGACCACCGTCGCCCGCAGGCCGCCACACCTCCCGATAGCGCCACCCGTCCAGCACACCGCGGTCGCGGCACCCCCGCCACCAAGCCTCGAGCGCGGGCACCAGTGTCCCGAGACCGGCCCCCTCGTCCACCCCCAGCAGCTCACCCACGCGCGGGACATCGCCCTGCTCCACCGCCTCCCACAGCGGCCCCTCGCCACCGCCCGCCGCGGAGCTGCCGGGGCCGGCCGCCTCCAGCCAGTAACGCTCCCGTTCGAAGGCATAGGTCGGCAGCTCGACACCCCCGACCGCGTCGGGCGCCCACCCCATCACCCCTGGCCAGTCCACCTCCACCCCGGACACGAAGAGCCGCGCGAGGGCTGCGAGATACGTCTGGCTCTCGCCCCGGTCGGGGCGCAGGGCCGCGGCCAGGACGACGTCTTCGGCATCGGCTCCGGGCTCTTCGGCATCGGCTCCCAGCCCTTCGGCGGCGAAGACGTCCTGGACCAAGCCGCACAGTGTGCCATCCGGGCCGAGTTCCAGAAACGCACGGACGCCCTGCTCGCGGAGCCACGCCACCCCATCGCCGAAACGCACCGCCGCGCGGACGTGCCGCACCCAGTACTCCGGCGTGCCGAACTCCTCGGCGGGCAGCGGGGCGCCGATCACGTTCGACACGACCGGGATACTCGCGGAGTGGTACGTCACGCGCTCCGCCTCCTGGCGGAACTCCTCCAGCATCGGGTCCATACGGGGCGAGTGGAAGGCGTGGCTCACTCGCAGCCGCCGCGTGCGGTGGCCGCGCTCCGCGCACCGCCCGGCCAGTTCCCGTACCGCGTCCTCGTCCCCGGACAACACCACCGAGCGGGGGCCATTGACCGCGGCCAGGCCCACCCGGGCGGCCTCGGGAGAGCCGGTTTCCGCCTCCGCCAGCAGCGGGCCCGCTTCCCGCTCCGAGATCTCCACCGCCACCATGGCCCCGCCCGCGGGGAGTGCCTGCATCAGCCTGCCCCGGGCGACGACCAGCCGCGCCGCGTCCGGCAGTGAGAGCACCCCGGCCACATGCGCGGCCACCAGCTCTCCCACCGAGTGTCCGAGCAGAAACCGGGGCCTGATCCCCGAGGTCTCCACCAGCCGGTACAGCGCCACTTCCAGCGCGAACAGCGCGGGCTGCGCGAACTCGGTGCGCTCGCACGCCTCGGATGCGGACGCGGACGCGTCGTCGTTCTCGAGGAGCAGCTTCCGTACGTCGGGGCCGCCCGCCATCGTGAGCTCCGCGCATACGGCATCGAAGGCGGCGGCGAACGCGGGAAACGCCGCGTACAGCTCACGCCCCATGCCGACGCGCTGCGCCCCCTGGCCCGTGAACAGCATCGCCACCACGGGTGCGTCGGTGTCGCCCGGCTGCGTCAGGCGCTCCGCCAGTTGCGGCGCCGGAGCGCCGGCCGCCAGTGCGTCCAGGCCGCGTACGAGCTCGTCGCGGTCCTCGGCCACGATCACCGCGCGGCGCTCGAACACCGCCCGCTCGGTGGCCAGGGCACGGGCCACGTCCCGTAGCTCTTCCCGGTCCGCGACAAACTCCCGCAACCGGCGGGCCTGCCCCCGCAGCGCACCCTCCGAACGCGCCGAGATGACGCATGGCACCACCGGCGATTCGTCCGTGGGCTCGCTTTCTGCCGCGACCTGGTCCGGGGCCTGCTCCAGGATGATGTGCGCGTTGGTGCCACTGACCCCGAAGGACGACACACCAGCCCGGCGCGGACGCCCGTTCTCCGGCCACGACACCGACTCGCTCAGCAGCCGCACCTGGCCAGCCGACCAATCGACATGAGGCGTGGGGGCGTCCACGTGCAGACTCCGCGGCAGCATCCCGTGTGCGAGCGCAAGCGCCATCTTGATCACGCCGGCGACACCGGCCGCCGCCTGCGTATGGCCGATGTTCGACTTCACCGACCCCAGCCACAACGGCCGGTCTTCTGGGCGATCCTGGCCATACGTAGCGAGGATCGCCTGCGCCTCGATCGGATCCCCGAGCGTCGTGCCTGTCCCGTGCCCCTCCACCACATCCACATCCGACGCGGCCAGCCCCGCACCCGCCAACGCCTGCCGGATCACCCGCTGCTGGGCTGGGCCATTCGGCGCCGTCAAACCATTGCTCGCCCCGTCCTGATTCACCGCAGAACCCCGCACCACCGCCAACACCCGATGCCCCAACCGCCGCGCATCCGACAACCGCTCCACCAACAGGACGGCCACGCCCTCGGACATGCCCACGCCGTCAGCGGCAGCCGCGTACGGCTTGCACCGCCCGTCCGCCGCCAGACCACGCTGACGGGAGAACTCCACAAACACACCCGGCGTCGACATCACCGTCACCCCACCCGCCAACGCCAACGAACACTCCCCCGACCGCAACGACTGACACGCCAAATGCAACGCCACCAACGACGAAGAACACGCCGTATCCACCGTCACTGCAGGCCCCTCAAAACCAAAGCTGTACGCCAACCGACCCGACAGCACCCCGCCGGCGTTGCCGTTGCCGACAAGCCCTTCGAGGCCTTCGGGGAGTTCGAGCAGTCGCGTGGCGTAGTCGTGGTACATCATCCCGGCGAAAACGCCGGTGCGGCTCCCGCGCAGCGTGGCCGGGTCGATGCCGGCGCCTTCCAGCGCCTCCCAGGAGGTCTCCAGCAGCAGCCGCTGCTGCGGGTCCATCGCCAGCGCCTCACGCGGGCTGATCCCGAAGAACCCCGCATCGAAGTCGGCGGCGTGGTGGAGAAAGCCGCCGTGGCGGGTGTACGACGTCCCGGTCCGCCCCCGGTCCGGATTCGGGTCGTACAGCGCCTCGACA
The DNA here is from genome assembly GCF_042734105.1 of Streptomyces sp. NPDC059679. NCBI lineage: Bacteria > Bacillati > Actinomycetota > Actinomycetes > Kitasatosporales > Streptomycetaceae > Streptomyces > Streptomyces sp. NPDC059679. The sequence continues at coordinate 21,236 of NZ_JBHWES010000115.1, forward strand.
TTCCACCCCCGGTCCACCGGAAATCCCGAAATGGCATCTCCGTCGGAGGCCAGCAACTCCCAGAATTCCGCGGGCGACCCCACACCACCGGGAAAGCGGCAGGCCATCCCCACCACGGCGATCGGCTCCTGCTCCCCCGACTCGATCTCCGCCAGGCGGCGGCGCACCTGGACGAGTTCGGCGGTCGCCCGCTTGAGGTAGTCCCGAAGCTTTTCCTCATTGGCATTGGCCATTTACGGCATCTCCTCGACATTCCGAAAGCCATGAGTTGTTTCCTCAGGACCGTCAGGGCGTCAAGCGATCTTAGGGAATTCGATATCGTCCACTGCACCCCCTAAGCACCCCAGAATGCGCGGACTGCGCGCGGCCGTTCGCCATAAGAGGTGCAGGCTGTCACCGCTCTTCGCTCCTTTCTGAGCGCTTCTGGACTCCTCCCGAGAGGCGGTAGCCATGGAATCGTCCCGGTACGCCAAGCGCTTTCGCGGCCGATTGGTGCTGGTCACCGGCGCGGGCAGCGGAATCGGACGGGCGACGGCGGGCGCCTTCGCCGCGGCGGGGGCGCGGGTGGTCTGCGTGGACCGGAACGCCCGTACGGCGTCGGCCGGTGCGGACCTGGCCAAGGTGTTAGGTGCCACGGGCGCATGGCCGGAGGCGGTCGACGTCGCCGACGCGGCCGCCATGGAACGGCTCGCCGAGCGCGTCCTGGACGCGCACGGGGTCGTGGACATCCTGGTGAACAGTGCCGGCATCGGCATGTCGGGCCGGTTCCTCGACACCTCCGTCGCGGACTGGCGGCGCACGCTGAATGTGAATCTATGGGGAGTCATTCACGGCTGTCGGCTCTTCGGCCGGCAGATGGCGGACCGCGGGCAGGGCGGGCACATCGTGACGATCGCGTCCGCCGCCGCCTTCCAACCCACCCGGGCGGTCCCGGCGTACGCGACGAGCAAGGCCGCCGTGGTGATGCTCAGCGAGTGTCTACGGGCGGAACTCGCGCAGTTCGAGGTGGGTGTGAGCGCGGTGTGCCCGGGCTTTGTGAACACCTCCTTCACGGCGGCGATGCACTTCGCCGGGGTGTCGGAACAGGAGCAGGCGCGGCTGCGGAAGCGGGCCGTGCACACGCTCGGGCGGCGCGGCTGTCCGCCGGAGAGAGTCGCCGCGTCGGTGTTGCGCGCGGTCGCCCGCAACACGCCCGTGGCGACCGTGACGCCGGATGCCCGTCTCGTACGTCTGATCAGCCGGTTTGCGCCGCCTCTGCGCCGTGCCGTGGCCCGGCTCGATCCGCCCTCCTGACGACGGTTGTCGATGGCCGCTACATGCCCGGTGGTGTGGGGGCGAGGGCCATACCGCCGGAGGCGTCGACCAGCTGCCCGGTGACCCAGCGGGCCTCGTCCGAGGCGAGGAGGGCGACGACGTCGGCGATGTCGGACGGCTGGCCGAGCCGGCGGAGCGCGGTCATGGCGGCCACGCCCTCGGCCGCTCCGGGCATGTCGTGCAGCCACGTGTTGGTTTTGGTGTTGTCGGTGATGCCCGGCGCGATGGTGTTGACGGTGATCCCCCGGTGTCCCAGCTCATTGGCCAGCCTGGGCGCCATGATCTCGAGAGCGCCCTTGCTCATGGCGTAGGGCAGCAGCGGCCAGGCGATCCTGGTGACGGCGGAGGAGATGTTGACGATCCGTCCGCCGTCGGCGAGGAGCGGCAGACACCGTTGGGTGACGAAGAACGGGGCCCGTACATTGACGCTGAAGATGCGGTCGAACTCCTCCTGGGTGACCTCGGAAATACCCGCCACATAGCCGTCCGCCTGGGTGGCGGCCGGGTCGTCCGGGTCGGCGTAGATGGCGGCGTTGTTCACCAGGATGTTCAGTGGCCGGCCGGCGAGCCCCGCCTCGAGCTCGCTGAAGAGAGTGTCGAGTGCGCTGTCGGCCACGAGGTCCGCCCTGATGGCGAATGCCTGCCCGCCGGCCTGCTCGATCGACGCGACCGTTTCCTCGGCGTCCGCTTTGCGCCGACCGTAGTGCACGGCCACCAGAACACCGTCGGCGGCGAGCCTCCGGGCGATGGCCGCGCCGATACCCCGCGACGCACCGGTCACCAGTGCGGTTTTTCCAGCTGTTTGGGTCATGGCGATGACCCTCGCAACCGAACACATGGCACGGAACCCCCTGAAGACCCCGGAATTCCAACGAAAAGGACTCCACCGGAAGCCGAGCCACCCGGGGTACCCTGCCGGGCCCTCGTGATCCATCGGGAAAGCAATCCACCAGGAAATGAGTTCTGGATGACCAGTGTCAGTCGGACGACGGCGGAGCAGGATCCCGACATCCCCGTACGGCGCGCGCTGAGCGCCGCCAGGCGGGCGGAGGCCATCGCCTCCGCCACTCGCGCGGCCGCCTCCGAAGTGGCTCAGGCGACGGCGGGCGGCGCCGCGGTGAGCACCGCCGTGGCCGAGGCCGCGGAAGCGCTGGCGACCGCCGCCTCGGCCGCCGAAGCCGCGGCCCGGACCGCCAGGGCCGCGGCAGGAGAAGCCGGGCGGGCGACAGCGGCCGAGGCTGCCACAGCG
>NZ_JBHWES010000116.1:0-23723 GCF_042734105.1 Streptomyces sp. NPDC059679
ATCTGGCGGACGCCGGTCTGGACCGTACGCAGGAAATGCTGGCCGAGCTGATGGAGCTGTTCGGCGCGGGTGTGTTGCGTCCGTTGCCGGTGACGACCTGGGATGTGCGGCGGGCGCGGGACGCGTTCCGGTTCATGAGCCAGGCCAGGCACACGGGCAAGATCGTGCTCACCATGCCGCCTCGCTGGGACCCCGAGGGCACCGTGCTGATCACCGGTGGCACAGGCGGTCTCGGCAGCAGGCTCGCTCGCCATCTCGCCGCCGAATGGGGGATGAAGCACCTGCTGCTGGTCAGCCGCCGCGGGCCGGACGCGCCCGGCGCGCCCGAACTGCGGGAGGAGCTGAGCGCCCACGGTGCCGATGTCACCGTAGCCGCATGCGATGTGGCGGACCGCGACGCGCTGACCGCGCTGCTCGCCGGGGTTTCCGCGGAGCACCCGCTGACCGCGGTCGTCCACACCGCGGCCGCGCTCGACGACGGCGTGATCGCCTCGCTGACCCCCGAGCGGCTGGCCACGGTCTTCGGCCCGAAGGCGGACGCGGCCTGGCATCTGCATGAGCTGACCCGCGACCTGGACCTGGCCGCGTTCGTGACGTACTCGTCGGTCGCGGGCCAGCTCGGCGGCGCGGGTCTCGGCAGCTACGCCGCGGCCAACGCCTTCCTCGACGCGCTGGCCAACCACCGCAGGGCCGAGGGCCTGCCCGGCCAGTCGCTGCTGTGGGGGCCGTGGGCCCAGGACGGCGGTATGACCAGCGAGCTCACCGACACGGACATCCACCGGCTCAACTCGGCCGGAATGCCGCTGCTGACCGAGGAACAGGGCGTAGCGCTCTTCGACGCGGCGGCCACCTGCGACGAACCAGTGGTGGCCCCCGTGCGCCTCAACCTTGCCGCGCTCCGTGCGCAGGGCGAGGTCCCGGGGCTGCTGCGCGGTCTGGTCCGTACGGCCCGCAGGACGGCTGGCGGCGCCTCCGCCTCCGAGTCCGGCGCGGCCGCCGCGCTGACCCAGCGGCTCGCCGGGCTGCGCGAGGCCGACCGTCTGCGCCTGCTGATCGATCTCGTGCGCGGCCAGGCGGCAGCCGTACTGGGACACCCGTCGCCGGACGCGGTGGAGGTCCGGCGGGAGTTCCGCGAACTGGGCTTCGACTCGCTGACCGCGGTCGAGCTGCGCAACCGGCTCGGCGGCGCGACCGGACTTCGGCTGCCCGCCACCTTGGTGTTCGACTACCCCACGCCCACCGCGCTGGCCGAGTTCCTGCTGCGTGAGCTGCTGGGCGAGCACGGCGAGGTGATCCTGCCGACGGCCGTCACCTCGGGGCTTGCGGACGACCCGATCGTGATCGTCGGGATGAGCTGCCGCTACCCGGGCGGGGTCCGGTCGCCGGAAGACCTGTGGCGGCTGGTCGCCGAAGGGCGCGACGCCATCGCCGAACTACCCACCGACCGCGGCTGGCGACTGGACCCGGGCGCCGGCTACGAGGGCGGTTTCCTCTACGACGCCGCGGAGTTCGACGCGGGCTTCTTCGGGATCTCGCCGCGTGAGGCGCTGGCCATGGACCCGCAGCAGCGGCTGCTGCTGGAGACCGCCTGGGAGGTGTTCGAGCGCACGGGCATCGACCCCGCCTCGGTCCGCGGGACGGACGCGGGCGTCTTCGTCGGCGCGACCGGCTTCGGCTACCTTCCGCCGCAGGAATCCCGCGGCCACCATATGACGGGCCAGGCCACCAGTGTGATCTCGGGGCGGCTGTCCTACACCTTCGGCCTCGAGGGCCCGGCCGTCACCGTGGACACCGCGTGTTCCTCCTCGCTGGTGGCGATGCACCTCGCCGCCCAGGCGCTGCGCACCGGCGAGTGCTCGCTGGCGCTGGCGGGCGGTGTCACGGTGATGTCGACGCCGATCGGTTTCGGCGAGTTCAACGAGCAGGGCGGGATGGCCCCGGACGGCCGCTGCCACTCGTTCGCCGACTCTGCCGCCGGAACGAGCTGGTCGGAGGGTGTCGGCCTGGTCGTGCTCGAGCGGTTGTCGGACGCCGTACGCCACGGGCACGAGGTGCTCGCGGTGGTGCGGGGTTCTGCGGTGAATCAGGACGGTGCGTCGAATGGGTTGACCGCTCCCAACGGTCCCTCGCAGCAGCGGGTGATCCGTCAGGCGCTGGCGAACGCCGGTCTGGCTCCGGTGGATGTGGACGCGGTGGAGGCGCACGGTACGGGCACCACGCTGGGCGACCCGATCGAGGCGCAGGCGCTGCTCGCCACGTACGGGCAGGACCGTGAGCTGCCGCTGCGGCTGGGCTCCATCAAGTCCAACATGGGGCACACCCAGGTCGCGGCCGGTATGGCCGGTGTGATCAAGATGGTCATGGCGCTGCGGCACGGTGTGCTGCCCAAGACGCTGCACGTGGACACGCCGTCGACGCATGTGGACTGGTCGGCGGGTGCGGTCGAGCTGTTGACCGAGCCGATGGAGTGGCCGCAGACCGGGCGTCCGCGCCGAGCCGGTGTCTCGGCGTTCGGCGTCAGCGGCACCAATGTGCACACCATCCTGGAGCAGGCCCCGCTGCCCGCCGAGCCGAAGCCGGACGACCGAGAGATCCCCGCCGTGACCCCTGCCGCACTGCCGTGGGTGGTGTCGGCGAAGACGGCCGAGGCGTTGCGTGAGCAAGCCGCCAACCTGGCCTCCCATATGGAGAGTCACCCCGAGGCGACGCAGGCCGACATCGGCCACTCGCTGGTGTCCACGCGGTCGGTGTTGGAGTACCGGGCGGTGGTGGTCGGTGGTGACCGCGAGGAGCTGCTGTCCGGTCTGCGGGCTCTGGGTGCTGACGGCCCGGCGGTGGGTGTGGTGCGTGGGGTTGCCGATGTGGAGGGGAGGTCGGTGTTTGTCTTCCCGGGGCAGGGTTCGCAGTGGGTGGGGATGGGTGCCCGTTTGTTGGACGAGTCCCCGGTGTTCGCGGAACGGCTGGCCGAGTGTGCCGCTGCTCTGGCGCCGTTCATCGAGTGGCCGCTGATGGACGTCGTACGGCAGGTCGAAGGCGCGCCGTCGCTGGAGCGGGTGGATGTGGTGCAGCCGGTGTCGTGGGCGGTGATGGTCTCGCTCGCGGCTGTGTGGCGTTCGCATGGTGTGGAGCCGGACGCGGTGGTGGGCCATTCGCAGGGTGAGATCGCCGCCGCGTGTGTGGCGGGCGCTCTGTCGCTGGACGATGGCGCCCGCGTGGTCGCGTTGCGCAGCCAGGCCATCGCGGGGCGGCTTGCCGGTGCCGGTGGCATGGCGTCGGTGCCGCTGCCGGTCGCCGAGGTCGAGGCGCGACTGGAGCGCTGGGAGGGCCGGGTGTCGATCGCCGCCGTCAACGGCCCCCGCTCGGTCGTCGTGTCCGGCGACTCGGAAGCGCTGGACCAGCTGGTCGAGGAGTTGACCGGTGAGGAGGTACGTATCCGCCGTATCGCGGTGGACTACGCGTCCCACTCCGCGCATGTCGAGGAGATCCACGAGGAGCTGCTGGCCGAGCTCGCGCCGGTCGCTCCGCGCACAGCAGAGGTGCCGTTCTTCTCCACGGTGACCGGCGACTGGCTCGACACCACGGGTATGGACGCCGACTACTGGTACCGCAATCTGCGGCGGACGGTCGGCTTCGAACCGGCCATCCGCGTCCTCCTGGCACAGGAACACCGGGCGTTCATCGAGGTCAGCTCCCACCCCGTACTCACGATGGCGGTCCAGGAGACCATCGACGCCACCGGCGACCACGCCGTCACGGCCGGCACGCTGCGCCGGGACGAGGGCGGTCTCGGCCGCTTCCTGACCTCGCTGGCCGAGGTCTTCGTACGCGGCGTCGACGTCGCCTGGGCGGGGATGTTCGCCGACACCGGTGCCCACCGCGTCGACCTGCCGACCTACGCGTTCCAGCGCGAGCGCTACTGGCCGGACGAGGCCAGGACCGGCGTCCCGGCCGCGGAGGCCGATACGGCGGATGCGGAGTTCTGGTCCGCCGTCGAGCAGGAAGACCTGGAATCCCTCGCCGACTGGCTGGAGATCGACGGAGGTTCGCTGGGCGCCGTGTTGCCCGCGCTCTCCGCGTGGCGCGGCAGGCGCCGTGAGCAGTCCACCGTGGACTCGTGGCGCTACCGGACCGAGTGGCGGCCGCTGCGTATGTCCTCGGTGCCGGTGCTGACCGGGACCTGGCTGGTCGTGACCGCCGACGGTATCGCGGACGACGAGGTGACCGCGGCCCTCGCCGGACATGGCGCACAGGTCCGGCGGCTGGAGCTGGACGAGTCGTGTGTCGACCGCGCCGAACTCGCGTCCAGGCTCCAAAGCGTGGACGGCGTCGAGGACATCCGCGGCATGGTGTCGGTTCTGGCCTTCGCCGAGCAGCCGAGCGCCACCTACCCGGTGCTGCCCTCCGGGCTCGCGCTGAGCCTCGCGCTGGTGCAGGCGCTGGACGACATCGGCGCCGACGCGCCGCTGTGGTGCCTCACCCGTGGAGCCGTGTCGACCGGCCGTTCCGACCGGCTGGCCAGCCCGGTGCAGGCGCAGGTCCTCGGCCTGGGCCGGACGGCCGCGCTGGAGCACCCGCGCCGCTGGGGCGGCCTGGTGGACCTGCCCGCCGAGCTCGACCAGCGCGCCGCGCAGCGGCTGGCCGGTGCGCTCGCCGGGACGGAGGGCGAGGACGGCGAGGGCGAGTTCGCGATCCGGCCCTCCGGCGTGTTCGTACGCCGCGTGGTGCGCACACCCGCCGACGACTCCGCCCCCAAGGGCCGTTGGCAGCCGCGCGGCACCACCCTGATCACCGGCGGCACCGGTGTGCTGGGCCAGTATCTGGCCCGGTGGCTCGCGCACAACGGGGCTGAAGACCTGGTGCTGACCAGCCGTCGCGGGATGGCAGCGGCCGGCGCCGCCGAGCTGGTGGCCGAGCTGGCCGAGCTGGGTACGACCGTGGAGGTCGTGGCCTGCGATGTGGCGGACCGGGACGCGGTGGCCGCGATGATCAGCCGGCTCACGGGCGAGGGACGGGTCATCCGCACCGCCGTCCATGTGGCCGCCTACATCGACCTGGTCTCGCTGTCCGCCACCGACCACGACACGTTCGCCGCGATCGTCGACGCCAAGGTCGCGGGCGCCCGCCATCTGCATGAACTGCTCGACGACGAACAACTCGACGCCGTCGTGTACTACTCGTCGATCGCGGGCATCTGGGGCAGCGGCGACCACGGCGCGTACGGGGCGGCCAACTCCTACCTGGAGGCGCTGGCGGAACACCGGCGCGCCCACGGTCTGCGCGCCACCTCGATCGCATGGGGCATCTGGCGCGACGATCAGGTACGGGTCGACCCGCGGCAGATCCTCGGCAGCGGTCTGCGCTATATGCAGCCCGAGCTCGCCCACACCGGTCTGCGGCGCGCACTGGACGACGACGAGACGCTGCTGACGATCGCCGACATCGACTGGGATCGCTACTACCCGGTCTACACCTCGGTGCGCCCCAGCCCGCTGTTCAGCGAGGTGGCCGAGGTACGCGGGATTCTCCAGCGGGCCGAGGACGCCGTCGCCGCCTCCGCGGACGGTGAGTTCGCCGCGCGTATCCGCGGCCTGTCCGCCGCCGAGGGGGAGCGTGCGCTGCTGGACCTGGTGCGCGCCGAGGCGGCGGCCGTCCTGGGACACGCCTCCCCGGACGCGATCGCGGAGCGACGGGCGTTCCGCGACGTCGGGTTCGACTCGCTGACCGCGGTGGACCTGCGCAACCGGGTGGCCAGGGCCACCGGTCTGACACTCCCGAGCACCCTGGTCTTCGACTACCCGAGCCCGGTGGCCCTGGTGGAGTTCCTGCGGTCGCGGATCGTGGGCTCGGCCGTGGCGACGCGGCCAGGTACGCCCGCCCCCACGGTCTCCACGGCCTCCGACGAGCCGATCGCGATCATCGGTATGGCCTGCCGCTTCCCCGGCGGGATCGGCTCGCCGGAGCAGCTGTGGGAGGTGGTCGCGGGCGGACAGGACGTCATCTCCGAGTTCCCCGCCGACCGTGGCTGGGACGCGACGCGGCTGTACGACCCGGACCCGGACAAGCCCGGCAAGACGTACTCGACGCGCGGTGGCTTCCTGCACGACGCCGCGGAGTTCGACGCGGGCTTCTTCGGGATCTCGCCGCGTGAGGCGCTGGCCATGGACCCGCAGCAGCGGCTGCTGCTGGAGACCTCCTGGGAGGCGTTCGAGCGGGCCGGTATCGACCCCGCGTCGGTCAGGGGCAGCCTGACCGGCACGTTCATCGGCTCCAGCTACCAGGACTACGGCTTCGGCCCGCACACCGGCTCGGAGGGGTCGGAGGGCTATATGCTCACCAGCTCGGTGCCGAGCGTGCTGTCGGGCCGCATCTCGTATCTGTTCGGCCTGGAGGGCCCGGCGGTCACCCTGGACACCGCGTGCTCCTCGTCGCTGGTGGCGCTGCACCTCGCGTGCCAGTCGCTGCGCAACGGCGAGAGCACGCTGGCGCTGGCCGGTGGTGTCACCGTGATGACCACCCCCGGCTCGTTCCTGGCCTTCAGCCGCCAGCGCGGGATGGCCGCGGACGGCCGCTGCAAGGCGTTCGCCGAATCGGCCGACGGGATGAGCCTGTCCGAGGGCGTGGGGCTGCTCCTGGTGGAGCGGCTGTCGGACGCCCGGCGCAACGGCCACCCCGTGCTCGCGGTGGTACGCGGCTCGGCGATCAACCAGGACGGTGCGTCGAACGGTCTGACCGCGCCCAACGGCCCCTCGCAGCAGCGGGTGATCGGCCAGGCGCTGACCAACGCCAAGCTGACCGCGAACGACATCGACGCGGTCGAGGCGCACGGCACGGGGACCACCCTGGGCGACCCGATCGAGGCCCAGGCCCTGCTCGCCACCTACGGACAGGAGCGCGAACGGCCCCTGCTGCTCGGCTCGGTCAAGTCCAACCTCGGCCACACCCAGCTGGCGGCCGGTGCCGCGAGCGTGATCAAGATGGTCATGGCGATGCGGTACGGCGTACTGCCCAAGACGCTGCACATCGACGAGCCGACGTCGCATGTGGACTGGTCGTCCGGTGCGGTGGAGCTGCTGACCGAGCAGGCCGCGTGGCCGCAGACGGGGCACCCGCGCCGGGTCGGCATCTCGGCGTTCGGCATCAGCGGCACCAATGCCCACGCCATCCTGGAGCAGGGCCCGCGGCCGGAGGCCGACGACGGCCCGGTGGCACTCCCGGTGCCCGCTCGGGCGCCGGGTGTCGTACCGGTGGTGGTGTCGGGCAAATCGGAGGAGGCACTGCGGGCGCAGGCGGAGCGGGTGGTCGCCCGTGTCGAGGAGGAGCCGTCCGGCCTCGGGCTGGTGGATCTGGCGTACTCGCTGGCGACGACGCGCTCCGGATTCGAGCGCCGTGGTGTGGTGCTCGCTGGGGGGCGGCCCGAGGTCGCGGCGGGTCTGAGGGCCGTGGCGTGCGGCGAGTCCGCTGTGAATCTGGTGCAGGGCGCGGCCCGCGAGGATCGCGTGGTCGCGTTCCTGTTCTCGGGTCAGGGCAGTCAGCGGGCCGGGATGGGCCGCGAGCTGTACCAGGCATTCCCGGTGTTCGCCGAGGCGCTGGACGAGGTGTGCGCGCACCTGGACGCCCATCTGGACCGTCCGCTGCGTGAGGTGCTGTTCGCGGAGGCGGGTTCGGCCGAGGCGGAGCTGCTGGATGAGACGGCCTGGACCCAGCCGGCGCTGTTCGCGGTGGAAGTGGCGCTGTTCCGGCTGGTGGAGTCCTGGGGAGTGCGGCCGGACTACGTGGCCGGGCATTCGGTCGGGGAGATCGCCGCGGCCCATGTGGCCGGGGTGTTCTCGCTGGCGGACGCGTGCACGCTGGTGGCGGCGCGGGCCCGGCTGATGGGCGAGCTGCCGTCGGGCGGGGCGATGGTGTCCCTCCAGGCGACCGAGGATGAGGTCACTCCGTACCTCGGGGAGAGGGTGTCGATCGCCGCGGTGAACGGGCCGCGTTCGGTGGTGATCTCGGGCGAAGAGGCCCCCGTGCTGGACATCGCCACTCGGTTTGCGGAAGAGGGCCGTAAGACTAGGCGTTTGCGGGTCTCGCATGCGTTTCACTCGGTTCTGATGGACGGGATGGTGGCGGAATTCGGGCGGGTGGCCCGGGGCCTGGCCTTTGGCGCCCCGGTGGTGCCACTGGTATCCGGCCTGACCGGTGAGCCGGTCACGGCGGAGCTGGTGGGTGCGCCGGAGTACTGGGTGCGGCAGGTGCGCGAGGCCGTGCGGTTCGCCGATGGGGTGCGCTGGCTGGATGGGCGTGGCGTGAGCGCGTATCTGGAGATCGGCCCCGATGGTGTGCTGTCGGCGATGGCTCAGGAAAGCCTGTCGGAGCAGTCCCCGGCCGCCACCGTGGTGGCCTCCGCGCTGCGGAAGGGCGCGGAGGAGGAGCGGGCGGTGGTCACCGCGCTGGCCCGGCTGTACGCCCACGGGGTGGAGGTCGACTGGCCGGCGTTCTTCGCGGGCACCGGCGCCCACCGGATCGACCTCCCGACCTACGCCTTCCAGCACCAGCGCTACTGGCCGGAGGTCTTGGCGCCGGCACCCGCCGCGGACGCCGACCTCACGGACGCGGACGCGGACACGGACTTCTGGGCCGTGGTCGAGGGGGAGGACCTGGAATCCCTGGCCTCACGGCTGGAGGTCGACGGCGACTCGCTCGGCGCGGTGCTTCCCGCGCTGACCACCTGGCGCCGCCGCCGGCGTGAGCAGTCCGTCGTGGACGGCTGGCGCTACCGGGTCAACTGGACACCGCTGGCCGACCCGACCCCCCGGGCCCAGCGCGGCAGCTGGCTCGTGGTCGTCCCGGCCGACCAGGCGGACGACGCATGGGTGACCTCCGTGGCCGAGACCACGCCCACCCCGGCGGTACGTGTCGAGATCACCGAGCCGGACCGCGCCGCACTGGCCGACCTGCTGCGTGAGGTGGCGGCCGAATCGGGCCCGTTCGCGGGCGTACTCTCGCTGCTCGGAGCGTACGAGCACGCCGTCGACGGACACCCCGGCGTACCGGCGGGCGTGGCCCTGACGACCACCTTGGTGCAGGCGCTGGACGACGCGGGCATCGAGTCGCCGCTGTGGGCCGCCACTCGGGGCGCGGTGTCGGTAAGCCGCTCGGACACCGCACCGAGCCCGGCCCAGGCTGCCGTCTGGGGCCTCGGCCGGGTCGCGGCGCTGGAGTACCCGGGGCGCTGGGGCGGGCTCATCGATCTGCCCGGCACCCTGGACCGGCCCGCCGGCCGACGGCTGGCCGCCGTGCTGTCCGGCGCCGGTGACGAGGACCAGATCGCGGTGCGGTCCTCCGGCCTCTTCGGCCGGCGCGTCGTCCCCTGCCCGGCCGAACTGGACGTGGACGAGACCGGCTTCACCGCCACCGGAACGGTCCTGATCACCGGTGGTACCGGCGGTCTGGGCAGCCATGTGGCCCGCTGGCTCGCCCGCTGCGGCGCCGAGCACCTGGTGCTGACGAGCCGTCGTGGCCCCGACGCCCCGGGTGCCCGCGAACTGTGCGACGAACTCACCGAGCTGGGCGCACGGGTCACGATCGCCGCCTGCGACGTGTCCGACCGGGAGGCGCTGGCGGCAGTGCTGGCCGGCATCCCCGACGACAGCCCCCTGACAGGCGTCGTACACACCGCGGGCATCGCCCAGGCCGCCGCGCCGCTGGACGGCGCGAGCGACGCCGAGACGGCTGAGGTGATGACCGCCAAGGTCGTCGGCGCGGCCCATCTCGACTCGTTGCTCGGCGACCGTGACCTGGACTTCTTCGTGCTCTTCTCCTCGGTCGCCGCCACCTGGGGCAGCGGCGGACAGGGTGCCTACGGCGCGGCCAACGCCTATCTGGACGCGCTGGCCGAGGCTCGTACGGCCCAGGGGCTGACGGCGACATCCGTGGCCTGGGGCGCATGGGCCGACGGCGGAATGGCGGCGGCCGACGGTGCCCAGGACTATCTGGCGCGCCGCGGACTGATCCTGATGGCGCCGGAAACCGCCATCGCCGGGCTGAGCAGCGCCCTGCGGAACCGGGACGTGACCATCGCGGTCGCCGACGTCGACTGGGACCAGTTCGCCCCCGCCTTCACCCTGGCCCGGCCGAGCGCGCTGCTGCGCGACCTGCCCGCCGTACGCCGCGCGCTCACCGCGGACGTGACCACGCGGTACGACGACGCGTCGCTGGCCTCGCTGCGTGGACGGCTGCGGGCCATGGCGGACGACGACGAACGGCTCGACGCGCTGCTCGGCGTGGTCCGGGAGCAGGTGGCCCTGGTGCTCGGCCACTCGGGCGGGGACGCCATCGAGGCGGACCGGGCCTTCAAGGACCTCGGCTTCGACTCGCTGACGGCGGTGGAACTGCGCAACCGGCTCGCCACCGCGACCGGCCTGCCCCTGCCCACCACTTTGGTCTTCGACTACCCGTCCCCGGCGGCGCTCGTCGACCACCTCCGCGCCGAACTGCTCGGGGAGCGGCCCGACCCGGACGGCGCGGCCCTCCCCGCCGCCTCCATCACCACGCGGCGGAGCCGCATATCGATACTTGCGGACGACCCGATCGCGATCGTCGGGATGAGCTGCCGCTACCCGGGCGGCGTCCGGTCGCCCGAGGACCTGTGGCGCCTGGTGACCGAGGGGCGGGACGCGATCTCGCCGTTCCCGGCCGACCGGGGCTGGAACCTCGACGCGGACACCGCATTCGAGGGCGGATTCGTCCACGACGCCACCGAGTTCGACGCCCGGTTCTTCGGCATCTCACCCCGTGAGGCGCTGGCCATGGACCCGCAGCAGCGGCTGCTGCTGGAGTCCGCGTGGGAGGTGTTCGAGCGGGCCGGAATCGACCCGGCGGGGCTGCGTGGCAGCGACGCGGGTGTCTTCATCGGCGCCACCGGCGGCGGCTATGTCGCCCCCCAGGAGTCGCTGGGCCACATGATGACCGGCCAGGCGACGAGCGTGGTGTCCGGCCGGCTGTCGTACACCTTCGGGCTGGAGGGCCCGGCGGTCACCGTGGACACCGCGTGCTCCTCCTCCCTGGTGGCGATGCATATGGCGATGCAGGCGCTGCGCGGCGGCGAGTGCTCGCTGGCCCTGGCCGGTGGTGTGACGGTGATGTCCAGCCCGGCCGGGTTCGCGGAGTTCCGGCAGCAGGGCGGACTGGCGCAGGACGGCCGGTGCAAGTCCTTCGCGGAGGGCGCCGACGGGACCGGCTGGTCGGAGGGTGTCGGCCTGGTCGTGCTCGAGCGGCTGTCGGATGCACGGCGCAACGGGCATGAGGTGCTCGCGGTGGTGCGTGGTTCGGCGGTGAATCAGGATGGCGCGTCGAATGGTCTGACGGCGCCGAATGGTCCGTCGCAGCAACGGGTGATCCGTCAGGCGCTGGCGAACGCCGGTCTGTCTCCGGTGGATGTGGACGCGGTGGAGGCGCATGGCACCGGGACCACGCTGGGTGACCCGATCGAGGCGCAGGCGCTGCTCGCCACCTACGGACGGGACCGTGAGCTGCCGCTGCGGCTCGGCTCCATCAAGTCGAACATCGGCCACACCCAGTCCGCTTCGGGCGTCGCCGGTGTGATCAAGATGGTGATGGCGATGCGCCACGGGACGCTGCCCAAGACGCTCCACGTGGACGCGCCGTCCACGCACGTGGACTGGGCCAGTGGTGCGGTTGAGCTGCTGACCGAGGCCGTGGAGTGGCCGGAGCACGGGCGTCCGCGCCGGGCCGGAGTCTCCTCCTTCGGCATGAGCGGCACCAATGCCCACGCCATCCTGGAGCAGGCGCCCGAGGACGCGGTGACCGCCGAGAGCGCAGAGGACGACATGCCCACGGTCGACGCGGTGACGGTGCCGTGGGTGGTGTCGGCGAGGACGGCCGAGGCGCTGCGTGGACAGGCGATCAGCCTGCTGTCCCACGCGGAGAGCCGCCCCGAGGCGACGCCGACCGACATCGGCCACTCGCTGCTCTCCACCCGGTCGGTGTTGGAGCACCGGGCGGTGGTGGTCGGTGGTGACCGCGAGGAACTGCTGTCGGGCCTGCGCGCTCTGGGCGATGACGATCCCGCGGCGGGTGTGGTGCGTGGGGTTGCCGACGTCGAGGGGAGGTCGGTGTTCGTCTTCCCGGGGCAGGGTTCGCAGTGGGCGGGCATGGGTGCCCGGCTGCTGGACGAGTCCCCGGTGTTCGCGGAACGGCTGGGCGAAAGTGCCGCTGCTCTGGCGCCGTTCATCGACTGGTCGCTGATGGACGTCGTACGGCAGGTCGAAGGCGCGCCGTCGCTGGACCGGGTCGATGTGGTGCAGCCCGTGTCGTGGGCGGTGATGGTCTCGCTCGCGGCTGTGTGGCGTTCCCATGGTGTGGAGCCGGACGCGGTGGTGGGCCATTCGCAGGGTGAGATCGCCGCCGCGTGTGTGGCCGGTGCGCTGTCGCTGGAGGACGGCGCACGGGTGGTGGCGCTGCGCAGCCAGGCGATCGCGCGTCGGCTTGCCGGTGCCGGCGGCATGGCGTCGGTGCCGCTGCCGGTTGCCGAGGTCGAGGCGCGACTGGAGCGCTGGGAGGGCCGGGTGTCGATCGCCGCCGTCAACGGCCCCCAGTCGGTCGTGGTGTCGGGTGACCAGCAGGCCCTGGACGAGCTGGTCGAGGAGCTGACGGGCGAGGAGGTACGTATCCGCCGTATCGCGGTGGACTACGCCTCGCACTCCGCGCACGTCGAGGAGATCCACGACGAACTGCTGGCGGAGCTCGCGCCGGTCGCTCCGCGCACAGCGGAGGTGCCGTTCCTGTCCACGGTGACCGGCGAGTGGCTTGAGGGCAGTGAGCTGGTCGCCGACTACTGGTACCGCAATCTGCGGCAGACGGTTGGCTTCGAGCCCGCCATACGGGAGCTGCTGGCCCGGCGCCACCGCGCGTTCATCGAGATCAGCGCCCATCCCGTACTCACCGTCGCGGTCCAGGAGACCATCGACGACGTCGACGAGACCGCCGTGGTCGCCGGCACGCTGCGCCGGGACCAGGGAGGACTGGGCCGCTTCGCCCTGTCGCTGGCCGAGCTCTTCGTCCGTGGTGTGCACACCGGCTGGGCCGGTTTCCTCACCGCGACCGGCGCACGCCGTATCGAACTGCCGACCTACGCGTTCCAGCGGCAGCGGTTCTGGCCCGAGGCGGCCGAGACCGAGCCGCTGCCCGGTGACAAGGAAGCGGTGGACGCGGAGTTCTGGGCCGCCGTCGAAGAGGAGGAACTGGAGTCCCTGGCCGCGCGGCTGGAAGTCGACACCAACTCGCTCGGCGCCGTGCTGCCCGCGCTGTCATCGTGGCGGCAGCGGCGGCGCGAGCGTTCCACGGTCGACGGTTGGCGCTACCGGACCATATGGAAGCCCGTGACCGCGCAGGCCGCCGCCCCGTCGGGCACCTGGCTGGTGGTCGTACCGCAGGGCCTGGCCGACGACCCGTGGGTGTCCGTCCTGGCGGACGCGGCGGGAGCCGGCGCGGTGCGGCTGGAGGTCGGGGACGCCGATCGCGCCGCACTGGCCGACCGACTGGCGTCCTGCGCCGCCGATCGCGTCGGTGGCCCGGACGGCGTGGGTGGGTCACGCGGCGCGGACGGCGCGGAGTTCGCGGGTGTGCTGTCGCTGCTGGCGCTGAGTGAATCGGCCCTTCCCGAGCACCCGTCGGTCCCGGCTGGAGCCGTGCTGACCGCGACCCTGATGCAGGCCCTGGGCGACGCCGGGATCGAGGCGCCGGTGTGGGCGGTGACCCGGGGCGCGGTGTCGCTGGGCCACTCGGACCGGGCGACGGCCCCGCTGCAGAACGCCGTCTGGGGCCTTGGCCGGGTCGCGGCACTGGAGTACCCGCGCAGCTGGGGCGGCCTGATCGACCTGCCCGCCGACCTGGACGACCGGATCATCGGCCGCTTCGCGGGTGCGCTGGCCGCCCCCGCGGGGGAGGACCAGGTCGCGATCCGCTCCACCGGCGTGTTCGGCAGGCGGATGGTGCCGGCCCCGGCCGAGGCGTCGGACCAGCCGTGGCAGCCCAGCGGTACGGTGCTCATCACCGGTGGCACGGGAGCGCTGGGCGGACACGTCGCCCGGTGGCTGGCCGGCAACGGCGCCGAGCATCTGCTGCTGACCAGCCGTCGTGGCCCAGACGCCCCCGGCGCGGACGAACTGCGCGCGGAGCTGGGCGCCCTGGGCGCCCAGGTCACCATCGCCGCATGCGACGTGGCCGACCGGGACGCGCTGGCCACCCTGTTGGCCACCGTCCCGGCCGAGCACCCGCTGACCGGCGTCGTTCACACGGCGGGTGTGCTCGACGACGGCCTGATGGACGGGCTCACCCCCGAGCGCTACGAGCCGGTCTTCCGCTCGAAGGTGGCGTCGGCGCTGCTGCTGGACGAGCTGACCCGCGATCTGGACTTGGCGGTGTTCGCCCTGTTCGCCTCGTCCTCCGGTGCGCTCGGCAGCCGTGGCCAGGCGAACTACGCCGCGGCCAACGCCGTACTCGACGCCCTGGCCGAGCGGCGCCGCGCCGACGGCCTCGCCGCCACCTCGGTGGCGTGGGGTCTGTGGGCCGGCGCCGGAATGGCCGCTGACACCCCGGTGGAGGCGGTGTCCCAGCGAGCCGGTGTGCTCGCGATGGACCCGAAGCTCGCGGTGGCGGCGCTGGCCCAGCTGGTCACCGGCGCGGAGCCGACCGCCTTCGTCTCGGCCCTCGCATGGGACCGGTTCGCGCCGACCTTCAGCGCGGTCCGGCCGAGCCCGCTGCTGAGCGAGATCCCCGAGGCCCGGCGCGCCATGCGGGCGGTGTCGGACGATGCCGCCGACGGGACCGGCGAGTCGCTGCGTGAGCGGCTGGCGCGGATGCCCGAGCCGGAGCGTGTCTCGGCCGTCGTCGGGCTCGTACGCAAGACGGCCGCGGCGGTGCTCGGGTACGACTCGGCCGACGCGGTCGAGTCCGGTGTGCCGTTCCGCGACCTCGGCTTCGACTCGCTGACCGCGGTGGAGTTCAGCAACCGGCTGGCTGCCGCCACACAGCTGCGGCTGAAGCGGGCGCTGGTGTTCGACTACCCGAGCCCGACCGCGCTCTCGCAGCACCTGCTGGAGCAGTTGCTGCCGGCCGGCACGGCGGACGACACGGCCACGGCCACGGCCATGGTCGGGGGCGCGGGCGCGGGCGGCCAGGGCCAGGTGCTCGCCGAGATCGACCGTCTGGAGGCCACGCTGGCCACCGCCACCACCCACCGGGAGACCCGACTTCAGGTCCGGGAACGCCTGACCAAGCTGCTCGCCCAGTGGGGCGACGAGGACCTGGACGGTGGCCCGGGCGGAGTCGACGAGCAACTGCTCCAGGCGTCCGACGAGGAGGTTTTCGACTTCATCGGCAAGGAGTTCGGCATCTCCTGACACCGGCATCCCTCCCCGACACCGCGGCCATTGAATTGAGAGAGATTCAGATGGAAAACGAAGACAAGCTCCGTTACTTTCTCAAGAGGGTGACCGCCGACCTTCATGAGACCCGGCAGCGCCTGCGCGAAGCCGAGTCCGGGCGGCATGAGCCGGTCGCCATCGTGGGCATGGGATGCCGCTTCCCCGGCGGGGTGGACGGCCCCGAGTCGCTGTGGGAGCTGCTGGCCGAGGGGCGGGACGCCATCTCGCCCTTCCCGGCCGACCGCGGCTGGGACACCGACGCGGTGTACGACCCGGAGGAGCGGCAACGGGGCACCTCCTACGTCCGCGAGGGCGGATTCCTCACGGACGTAGGGGGCTTCGACCCCGCGTTCTTCGGGATCTCCCCGCGTGAAGCGCTGGTGATGGACCCCCAGCAGCGGCTGCTGCTCGAAGTGTGCTGGGAGGCCCTGGAAAGAGCCCGGATCGACCCCCTGTCGCTGCGCGGCAGCCGTACCGGCGTGTTCGTCGGCAGCAACGGCCAGGGCTACGGCCGGCTCGCGGCCCGCAGCGAGGGCGCGGTGGACTACATGACCACCGCCACCACCTCCAGCGCGCTGTCCGGGCGGGTGTCATACGTACTGGGCCTCGAGGGCCCGGCGCTCACCGTGGACACCGCGTGCTCATCGTCCCTGGTCTCGCTGCACCTGGCCGCGCAGGCGCTGCGCCAGGGCGAGTGCTCGATCGCCCTGGCCGGTGGCGCGACGGTGATGGCCGACCCCGGCCTGTTCATCGGGTTCAGCAGGCAGGGCGGGCTGGCCGCGGACGGCCGCTGCCGTACCTTCGCGGCAGGGGCGAGCGGCACCGCGTGGGGTGAGGGCGCCGGGATCCTCGTGCTGGAGCGGCTGGCCGACGCCCGCGCCAACGGGCATCGCGTACTCGCCGTGATCAGCGGCAGCGCGGTGAACCAGGACGGCGCGTCGAACGGCCTGACCGCGCCCAACGGGCCCGCGCAGGAGCGGGCCATCCTCGCCGCCCTGACGAGTGCCGGGCTGACCACCGACGACGTGGACGCGGTGGAGGCGCACGGCACCGCCACCCCGCTGGGCGACCCGATCGAGGCCGAGGCGCTGCTGGCCACGTACGGCCAGGGCCGTACCGCCGATCCGCTGTGGCTCGGCTCGATCAAGTCCAACATGGGCCACACCCAGGCGGCCGCGGGCGTGGCGGGCGTCATGAAGATGGTGCTGGCCATCGAGCACGGCCTGCTGCCGAAGTCGCTGCACATCGACGAGCCGACGCCCGCCGTGGACTGGACCGGCGGAGCGGTGTCGCTGCTGGCGGAGGCGCGCCCGTGGCCGCTGACGGGGCGGCCCCGCCGCGCCGGAGTGTCGTCCTTCGGGGTCAGCGGCACCAACGCACACCTCATCGTCGAGCAGGCCCCGCAGCTCGCCGAGCTGCCCGTCTCTGCCGAGCCATCTGCGCCCGCGGAGCCATCTGCGCCCGCGGAGCCATCCGCGCCGGCCGACCGCCCGGTGGCCGCCTCGGCTGCGGCGCCTGCCTCGGCCGCGGTGCCTGCCGTGCTCGCCTACCCGCTGTCGGCGCGTACCGGCCAGGCCCTGCGGGCACAGGCCGGTCGCCTGCTGGCACACCTGGACGCCCACCCCGACACCGCCACCGCCGACATCGGCCTGTCCCTCGCGACGACCCGGGCCGCGCTCCAGCACCGGGCGGCCGTGGTCGCCGCCGACCGGGACGAACTGCGGACCGCCCTCACCGCCCTCGCCGACGGCGCACCCGCCCCCGGCGTGGTCCAGGGCGTCGCGGGCGATGGTCACCTGGCCTTCCTGTTCACCGGGCAGGGCGCGCAGCGGATCGGCATGGGCCTGGAACTCCGCCGCGGCCACCCCGTGTTCGCCGAGGCGTGGGACGCCGTGGCCGCCGAGCTGGACAGGCATCTCGACCAGCCGTTGGACAGCGTCGTACACGGAGCGGACCAGAGCCTCCTCGACCGGACGATGTATGCCCAAGCGGGCCTGTTCGCCCTGGAAGTGGCTCTGTTCCGGCTGCTTGAGTCCTGGGGGACACGCCCCGACTACCTCCTGGGCCATTCGATCGGCGAGCTCGCGGCGGCCCACGTGGCGGGGGTGTTCGACCTTCCCGACGCCTGTGCGCTGGTGGCCGCGCGCGGCCGGCTGATGCAGGTGCTGCCCGGGGACGGGGCGATGGTGGCGGTGCGCGCGCGTGAGGACGAGGTGCTGCCGCTGCTGGACGAACGGGTGGCGGTCGCCGCGGTCAACGGGCCCGAGTCCGTCGTCGTCTCCGGTGACACAGAGGCCGTCGACCGGCTCGCGGACCACTTCCGCGCGCTGGGCCGCAAGACCAAGCGACTCCAGGTGAGCCACGCCTTCCACTCCCCGCTGATGGAACCGATGCTGGCCGACTTCGAGAAGGTCGCCCGCGGCCTGTCGTACGCGCCACCGGCCATCACCGTGATCTCCGATGTCACCGGCGAGGCGGCGAGCGCCGAGCAGTTGGCCGACCCCGCGTACTGGGTGTCCCACGTACGCCGGACGGTGCGCTTTTACGATGGTGTCCGCTGGCTGGCCGACCGGGATGTCACCAGGTACGTCGAACTGGGCCCGGACGGAACACTCTCGGCGATGGCGCAGGAGTCCATCGGCCGTGAGAACGCGCTCTGTATTCCCCTGCTGCGCGAGGGCCGCCCCGAGCCCCGCACCCTGCTCACGGCTGTGGCCCGGCTCCATGTGAACGGCGTGTCCCCCGACTGGGCCGCGGTCTTCGCCGGGTCCGGCGCTCACCACGTCGAGCTGCCCACCTACGCCTTCCAGAACGAGCACTACTGGCTGAACCCGCCGCCCGAGGAGCCCGGCGCGGACCGGCTCGGGCTCACCCCGGCGCGACACCCGCTCCTCGGCGCCCGGCTGGCCCTGGCCGAGGACGACGGTCACGTCTTTACGTGCCACCTGTCGACGCGCGCCACCCCCTGGCTCGCCGATCATGTGATCGCGGGCTCGGTGCTGTTCCCCGGCACGGCGTTCGTCGAACTGGCCCTGCACGCCGGACACGAGGTCGGCTGCCCGTTGCTGGAAGAGCTCACCATCCACGCGCCCGTACCGCTGCCCGAGGGCGGCGGCGCCCGGCTGCAGATCCTGGTGGGCGGCCCGGACGAGGCCGGCCGCAGGCCGCTGACCGTGTACGCGCGCCCGGACGACGGGCCCGGCGACACGGACGACGGCGCCGAGTGGATCCGACACGCCGTGGGCACGCTCGCGCCGGGCGGGCAGGCCGTCACCGAACCGCTGATGGCTTGGCCACCGGCCGGCGCGGACCCGATCGACCTCGACGGCTACTACGACCGGCTCGCGGAAGCCGGCTCCGAGTACGGTCCCGCGTTCCGGGGGCTGCGCGCCGCGTGGCGCCTGGGCGATGAGGTGTTCGCCGATATCGAGCTGGACCCGGAACACCACGCCGCGGCCGAGTCCTTCGGGGTGCACCCGGCGCTGCTGGACGCCGCCCTGCACGCCGTGGGCGGGCTGCGCCAGGACCAGGACCAGGGGCCGGGCGCCCGGATCCCGTTCGCCTGGCAGGACGTGGCCCTGCACGCCGTCGGCGCGTCATCCCTGCGGGTACGGCTGACCCCCACCGGCCCCGACGGCGTGTCGGTGCTGGCCGCCGACACGGCGGGCCAACCGGTCGCCACCATCGGCTCGCTGATGCTGCGGCCCGCGTCCCCGGTCGACGGCGTGTCGCACCGCGGGCTGCGCGACTCGCTGTTCGGCGTCGACTGGCTGCCGGTGACCACCGGTCCCGCCGAGGCCGAAGAGACACCGGCCGACGCCGGAGACACACCCGCGGCCGACGGGGGCACACCGGCGGGCGAGGCCTGGGCGGTGATCGGCCCAGAGGGATCCGCGCTGGCCGACGCCGCCGATGCCCGGCACCCGAACCTGGCCGACCTCGCCGACACGGCCGACGAGGGAGCGCCGGCCCCCGCGTACGTCTTCGTCGACCGCCCCGCACCGCCCGGCGACCTGCCGGCGGCGGTGCGCGAGGCGCTGTACGACACGCTCGCGCTGGTCAAGGAATGGCTGGCCGACGACCGGTTCGCCGCCTCCCGGCTCGTGGTGGTCACCCGGGCGGCCGTCTCGGTTCGGCCCGACGAAGACGTGGTGGCACCGGCACTCGCCCCGGTGTGGGGGCTGCTGGCCTCGGCGCAGGCCGAGCACCCGGGCCGGATCGTCCTGGCCGACCTGACCGGTGCCGATTGCGGACCGGTCGACGTCGCCGCATTGCGCGCCTCGCTGGCGTCCGGCGAACCCCGTATCGCCGTGCGTGGCGGCGAGGTCTACGCCCCCCGGCTGACCCGGCTTGCCGCCTCGGGCGGGGAGGCTGCATCTTGGGCCGACGCGGCGGGCACCGTGCTCATCACCGGCGGCACCGGCGGCCTCGGCAGCCTGGTGGCGCGTCACCTGGTGGCCCGACACGGCGTACGCCATCTGCTGCTGACCAGCCGGCGCGGCCTCGACACGCCCGGCGCCACCAGGCTGCGCGATGAACTGGCCGCCGAAGGCGCACAGGTCACCGTCGCCGCCTGCGATGTATCCGACCGGGCCGCACTGGCGCACCTGCTCGACTCCGTACCGGCCGACCGGCCGCTCACGGCCGTGGTGCACACGGCGGGAGTGCTCGACGACGCGACCATCGAATCGCTCACCCCGGAGCGGGTCGACACCGTGCTGCGGCCCAAGGTCGACGCCGCGTGGAATCTGCACGAGCTCACCGGGGACCTCTCCGCCTTCGTCCTCTTCTCCGCGGCCGCCGGCCTCCTCGGCGGGCTCGGCCAGGGCAACTACGCGGCGGCCAACACCTTCCTCGACGCGCTCGCCCAGCACCGCCGGGCCCAGGGGCTGCCCGCCGTGTCCCTCGCCTGGGGCGCCTGGGAGCCCCAGGACGGAATGACCGGCACCCTCACCCACACCGACCTCGACCGGATGAGCCGCCACGGCACCCGGATGATCTCCGCCGAGCAGGGTCTTGAACTCCTCGACGCGGCGCTGTCCGTCGACCGCGCCGTGGTGGCGCCGTTCCGGCTCGACACGGCGACCCTCGAGAAGCTGCCCGACGTCCCGCCGCTCCTGCGCCATCTCGTACGGGGCCCGGCGCGCCGCGCCGCACACCGCGGCGCGCCCGAACCCACGGAACTCGCGGCCCGGCTCGCCGGCGCGGCCGAGACCGAACGGCCTCGCATCCTCCTCGAGCTGGTGCGCGGTCAGGTGGCCGCCGTCCTCGGATACGCGGCCACCTCCCAGATCGAGGAGGACCAGGCGTTCAAGGACCTCGGCTTCGACTCGCTCACCGCACTCGAACTGCGCAACGGCCTCAACGCGGCGACCGGGCTGCGGCTGTCCGCCACCTTGATCTTCGACTATCCGACGGTCCGCGAGCTCGCCGGACATCTGCACGACGAGCTGGTGGCGCCCGGCAGCGCGGTGCACACCGCCGCGTCCGCGGCCGGGCCGACGCGCCCGGCCGTGCCCGTGGACGACGACCCGATCGCCATCGTCTCGATGAGCTGCCGCTACCCCGGTGGCGTACGGTCGCCCGCCGATCTGTGGGACCTCGTCCTCGCGGACCGGGAAGGGATCTGCGGGTTCCCCGACGACCGGGGCTGGAACCTGGAGTCCCTTTACGACGCCGACCCCGAACACCAGGGCACCACCTACACCCGGGAAGGCGGCTTCCTCGACGACGCGGGCGCCTTCGACGCGGGCTTCTTCGGCATCTCGCCCCGCGAGGCGCTGGCGATGGACCCGCAGCAGCGGCTGCTGCTGGAGACCTCCTGGGAGGCACTGGAACGGGCCGGGCTCGACCCGCTGTCCCTGCGCGGCAGCGACACCGGAGTCTTCGCCGGGATCATGTACCACGACTACGCGAGCGGCGACGCCGAGTTCCCGCCGGAGTCCCTGGGCTTCCTCGGCACTGGTTCGGCGGGGAGCGTGCTCTCCGGGCGGATCTCCTACACCCTCGGCTTCCAGGGGCCGGCGCTGACGGTGGACACCGCCTGCTCCTCGTCGCTGGTCGCGCTCCATCTCGCCACCCAGGCGCTGCGGCAGGGCGAGTGCTCCATGGCGCTCGCGGGAGGTGTGACGGTGATGGCCGGCCCGGAGACCTTCCTCGACTTCGGCGCGCAGGGCGGCCTGGCCGCCGACGGCCGCTGCAAGTCCTTCGCTGACGCGGCCGACGGGGTGAGCTGGGCCGAAGGGGTCGGCGTCCTGGTCCTGGAGCGGCTGTCCGACGCGCACCGTAACGGCCACCCGGTGCTCGCCCTGGTCCGCGGCTCCGCCGTCAACCAGGACGGTGCGTCCAACGGCCTGACCGCCCCCAACGGCCCCGCGCAGCAGCGGGTCATCCGGCAGGCCCTCGCGAGCGCGGGGCTGTCGGCCGCCGACGTCGACGCCGTGGAAGGACACGGCACCGGCACCACGCTGGGCGACCCCATCGAGGCCCAGGCGCTCCTGGCCACCTACGGACAGGACCGCGCCCCCGACCAGCCGCTGCTGCTGGGATCGATCAAGTCGAACCTCGGCCACACCCAGGCGGCCGCGGGGGTGGCCGGCGTGGTCAAGATGGTGCAGGCGATGCACCACGGCCTGCTGCCGCGCACCCTGCACGTGGACCAGCCGTCCTCCCATGTGGACTGGTCGGCCGGGGGCGTGGCGCTGCTCACCGAACCCACGCCGTGGCCGGAGACCGGCGGCCCGCGCCGCGCGGCGGTGTCGTCCTTCGGGATCAGCGGAACGAACGCACACATCATCCTCGAACAGGCGCCGCCGCCCCGGCACCAGCCGGCGCGGCCCACCCTCACTGTAGAGCGGCCGGAACCTGTTCTCGTACCATGGTTGCTGTCGGCCAAGACACCGGAGGCGCTGCGGGCACAGGCGGCCGGGCTGCTGCCCCTCATGGCCGACTCGGCCGACTCGGCCGACTCGGCCGATCCGCGCCCGCGTTCGCTGGACATCGGGTACTCATTGGCCACCTCGCGCTCGGCGTTCGAACACCGCGCTGTGGTCCTCGCCGAGGATCCGGCGGACGCCCGGCAGGCGCTGACCGCGCTGTCCCGCGGCGAGACCGCGGCCTCGCTGGTCGTGGGCGACACGCGTGCGGGCGGCTCGACCGCGTTCCTCTTCGCCGGACAGGGCTCTCAGCGGCTGGGGATGGGGCGGGAGCTGGCCGACCGCTTCCCCGCGTTCGCCGCCGCCCTGGATCCGGTGCTCGACGAGCTGGACCGCCACCTTCTCCGCCCTGTCCGGGAGGTGCTGTGGGGCTCGGACGACCAGCTGCTCGACCGCACCGACTTCGCCCAGGCCGCGCTGTTCGCCATCGAAGTGGCCCTGTTCCGGCTGGTGGAGTCGTGGGGCCTGCGGCCGGACCATGTGGCGGGGCACTCGATCGGGGAGATCGCCGCCGCGCATGTGGCCGGTGTCCTGTCCCTCGCGGACGCCTGCGCTCTGGTGGCCGCCCGTGGCCGGCTGATGTCCGAACTGCCCCCCGGCGGCGCAATGGTGGCCGTGCAGGTGGCGGAGGACGAGGTGTCCGCCCTGGTCAGTGACCGAGTGAGCATCGCAGCGGTCAACGGTCCCCGGTCGGTGGTGATGTCCGGTGACAAGGACGTGATCGACGAGATCGCGGCGCGGTTCGGCGCCGAGGGGCGCAGGACCCGCATGCTGCGCGTGTCGCATGCGTTCCACTCGGTGCTTATGGAGCCGATGCTCGACCGGTTCCGGGCCGTGGCCGAGGGGCTGACCTACCACACGCCCACGATCCCGCTCGTCTCGAGCGTCACGGGCACGGCCGCGGCCCCGGAAGACCTCTGCTCCGCCGAGTACTGGGTGCGGCATGTCCGGGCCACCGTACGGTTCGCCGACACCGTCCGCTTCCTCGCGGACCAGGGCGTCTCGCGCTTTGTGGAGCTGGGCCCGGACGGTTCCTTGAGCGCGGCGGCCCAGGAGTCGGTGAGCTCCGATACGGCGGTGTTCGTCCCCCTCGTACGCAAGGACCGGCCGGAGCCCGCCACCGCGCTCACCGCGCTCGGACGACTGCATGCCCACGGTGAGTCGGTGGACTGGTCCGCGTTCTTCGCGGACAGCGGCGCCCGGCGGATCGACCTGCCCACCTATCCGTTCCAGCACGAGCGCTACTGGGCCAAGAGGCGGCGCGGTGTGGGTGATCCGGTGTCGTTGGGGTTGGGTGTGGTGGGGCATCCGGTGTTGGGTGCGGTGGTGGTGTCGGCGGGTTCGGATGGGGTGGTGT
>NZ_JBHWES010000117.1:0-23476 GCF_042734105.1 Streptomyces sp. NPDC059679
GGCTCTGGCGCCGCCCCCCCGCCCCCCCCCCGGCGTGTCGCCGTCCCATACTCACCGCAAACGCGCTCAGTCCGACTTGTGGGCGGCGCGCGAGCGGCCCGGCGCCGAGGTCGCCGCCTTGGTGACGTCCGCGACGACCTCGACCACGTCCGGGCCGTACGCCTGCGAGTTGACGACCTTCAGCAGCAGGCAGAAGGAGCCCTGCGCGCCGTACTTGCGCGCAAACCGGGCGCGGTTGCGTACGAGGTGGCGGATCGCGGCGCGGTGGGTGACCGGCCGCTGGCCCGCGGCCAGGAACACGGGACGGCCGCTCTCGCCCGCCGTGAGCCGGGCCAGCAGCACATACTCCACGGCGCCCGGCTCCGGGCGGTACTCGGTCCCGCCTATGGTGAACGAGCCGCGCTCCTGCGACTCGTCGCCCTGGTGGACCGCGACCCCAGGCAGCAGATTGCCCATATGGGCGGCGAGTCGGCGGTGCGCGGTCGGGTCGCCGACGCAGAACTCGGTGCGCGCCCCGAAGCCCTGGAGGCCGGTGTCATGCGGGGCCACCTCGGCGTGTGCGCCGCAGTTCTCCACGACGGCGGCGATCCCGAACAGCGCGAGCGCGTCATGGCGCGGGATGCTCCAGTGCGCGGAGGTGCTGTCCCGGTGTGTGACCAGCACGCACTCCGAGCCGTCCGGCAGCCCGAAGAACGCCTGCTCGCGGGCGCGCTTGCGGCGCGCATGGGCTGAGTGCACGGCCCAGCCGAGGGCCAGGCCCACGACCAGGGCCGCGCCGGAAGCGATGAGGTCCTGCACGGTGTCAGTCATGGCCGCGCATCGTAGCCGCGATGTGGGTGTTTGTTCGAGCCGCTGGGGGCTCTGCCTTCTGTGCGCCCCCTGTCGTTTCCGGGACGGTCACCGGTAGGCTCCGGCCCCTGCCGCTCGCTTGGAGGCCCGGATGGAGCACCCCGCAAGACCAGCCGCAACGTCCCCGACAACAGCCGTGCCAACAGCAACTTCCACTCCATTGCGCCGACTTCCGGCCCTCGCCGCGACGGCCGGTCTGGTCGTCGCCCTCGGCATCGCCCCGGCGGGCGCGCGAGGCGGCGCACCGGACGGAGCACAGGGCGGGGCGGCCCCGGCCGGCACACCCGCCAAGACCCCCGTGGCCGTCGGCTACGGCGGCGCGGTCTCCAGCGTGGACGCCGACGCCTCGGCGGCCGGTATCGAGGTGCTGCGGCGCGGCGGCAACGCGGTGGACGCGGCCGTGGCCACCGCGGCAGCGCTCGGCGTCACCGAGCCGTACTCGGCGGGCGTCGGCGGCGGCGGGTACTTCGTCTACTACAGCGCCAAGCAGCACAAAGTGTTCACCCTCGACGGGCGCGAGACCGCGCCGCGCAGCGCGGACGACAAGCTCTTCCTGGACAAGGACGGCAAGCCGATCCCGTTCGCCGACGCCGTCACCAGCGGACTGAGCATCGGCACCCCCGGCACCCCCGCCACCTGGGACAGAGCGCTGGACACCTGGGGCACCCGCTCGCTCGCGCAGGTGCTGAAGCCCGCTGAGCGCATCGCCCGCGACGGCTTCACCGTCGACACCACGTTCCGCCAGCAGACCGCCGACAACCAGGCCCGCTTCAAGGACTTCCCGGACACCGCCAAGCTGTTCCTGCCCGGCGGCCGGCTCCCGGTCGTCGGCTCCACCTTCACCAACCCCGACCTGGCCCGCACCTACGCGCTGCTCGCCAAGAAGGGCGTCGGCGCCGTCTACAAGGGCGAACTGGGCCGCGACATCGTCAAGACGGTGCGCAAGCCCCCCGTGGACCCCGCGGCGCAGCGCGTCGTACGGTCCGGCGATCTGACCGAGCGGGACCTCGCCGCGTACCAGGTCAAGCGCCAGGCACCGACCAAGACCTCGTACCGCGGCCTCGACGTGTACGGCATGGCCCCGTCCTCCTCCGGCGGCACCACGGTCGCCGAGGCGCTGAACATCCTGGAGAAGACCGACCTCGGCAAGCTCAGCGACCGCGACTATCTGCACCGCTACATCGAGGCCAGCCGGATAGCCTTCGCCGACCGGGGCCGCTGGGTCGGCGACCCAGCCTTCGAGGACGTGCCGACCAAGGGCCTCACCTCGCAGCGGTTCGCCGACTCCCGGGCCTGCCTGATCAAGGCCGACGCCGTACTGAGCAGCCCGCTCGCGCCCGGCGACCCCGCCCGGCCCACCGGCTGCGACAGCGGCGGGACCGCGGCCCCCACGACGTACGAGGGCGAGAACACCACGCACCTCACGGTCGCCGACAAGTGGGGCAACGTCGTCGCCTACACCTTGACGATTGAGCAGACCGGCGGCAGCGGCATCACCGTGCCCGGCCGCGGCTTCCTGCTCAACAACGAGCTCACCGACTTCTCCTTCGCCCCCGCCAACCCCGCCGTCCACGACCCGAACCTGCCCGGCCCCGGCAAGCGTCCGCGCTCGTCCATGTCGCCGACGATCGTCACGGACAAGGGCCGCCCGGTGCTCGCGCTCGGCTCGCCCGGCGGCGCCACCATCATCACCACCGTGCTGCAGACCCTGCTCAATCACCTCGACCGCGGTATGCCCCTGGTCGACGCGATCGCCGCACCCCGCGCCAGCCAGCGCAACGCCGCACAGACCGAACTGGAGCCGGGGCTGTGGAACAGCCCGCTGCGCGGACAGCTCACGACGCTCGGCCACTCCTTCAAACAGAATCCCGAGATCGGGGCGGCGACGGGCGTACAGCGGCTGTCCGGCGGGCGCTGGCTCGCGGCGGCGGAGACCGTACGGCGCGGCGGCGGCTCGGCGATGGTGGTCAGCCCGGACAAGTGACGGGACCGTCGGGAACTGTCGTCGCTGGTGGACCTCGGCCGACCGGTGTGTGCGGAGTCGGAAAAACTCCCGTAGCACGTTCGTAACCGTCCCCGTAACACAGAGGGTGTCGAATGCGTCCCCACTGGAGGGGGATTCGTCCATGGGGACGCGGACGGGGACACGGGGAGAGGGATGACCATGGCTGGCGGTCAACTCCCGGCCGAGGTTGAGGAGTTCGCACGCTACCTGCGTGCGCTGACGAGGCGTCTGGACGCGGAGCAGGGCTGGTACGGAGTCTTCGCGCAGCGCGATCCGGAAGGCATGCGCGCATGCCTCGACGGCCGGGAGGTGCCGCCCTGGGACGTGGTCCAGGCCCTGCTCCAGGACCTGTCCGCCCAGCGCGGCCCCGACGTGGCGCAGGAGGCCGCCACCCGCGCCGCCGCCCTCTACCGCGCCTCCGTCACCGCCTACGACACCACGGTCGGCGGCCGCACCGCCCTCCAGGGCCGGCTGGAGGCGATGCTCCGCGAGCAGCGGCACGCGGCCAAGCGCGAGCGCGAACTCCACGCCGCCGTACGCGACGCCACCGCCGAAGCCGACGCCGACGCGAGGGAACGCCTCTCGACGAACCTCGCCTGGGCCCGCGACGACTGGGAGCGAGCCACCGCCCGCTGCGAAGAACTACGCGCCCGCCTGACCGCCCTGGATGCCCTGCCCTCCCGAACCCCCGCCTCCCGCGGGGGTTCGCCGTCTGCGGGCGGGCGGGGTGGTCTGGCTGTGCCCGAGGGGTGGTTCCGGGATGAGGCGGGGGCCGCGGGGTCCGCGCATGCCGGCTCCGCGCACGGCGGGGCGGAGGGGCCGTCGGCCCAAGACGGCGGGTCGACGGGCGGGCCACGTACGGGCGCGGGGGCTGCAACTGCCCGGATGCGGCGACCTCGCGGTTCACGGTTCGCCTCGGCGTACGACGACACGGACGGCGAGGTGGACGGCGAGCAGCCGCCCGCCGAGCCCGGCTGGGCCGCGTGGCAGGACCACGATCAGAGGGCTGACGGCGGTCCGGGCGCCGGGGAGGCAGCGGCGGCCGGGGCCAGTGGCTCCGCGGTCGCGGCCGAGCGGCCGGGCGGTCCGGGGGCGGCTGCGGGGCCTGACGGGCCCGGCGCGGGCGTTGGTGGGGCAGCCGGGGCCGGGGCGGCCGGCGCTGGGCGGGGCGACTGGGCCGCCGGACCGGCTGGGTCCGGCTGGGCCCCACGCCCGGACGATGCCGGGCCGGCCGGCGGCGGCGCTGGGGCCGAGGCGGCCGACGGCGGCCCGGGAGGCGCGGCTGGGGGATGGGGCGTTCGCGGGGCCGGGCCGACCACCGGGCCCGTCGGCCCGGCGGGCGCGGCTGGGGGATCGGGCGTTCGCGGTGGTGCCGGGGGGCCGAGCGGCCCTGGCCGCGGTCTGGGCGCTGTTGCAGCGGACGCGTCCGGGCCTGCGCCGGCGGCGGGCGGCGGGCAGGGTGACTGGGCTGCGGGGCCCGGTGGCGGCGACGCCACCCGACCCGGTGTGGGCGGACCAGCTGTGGCGGCGGGCGGCGCCCCGCCCCCGCGCCCCCGGGCGCGTGGGGCGCGGTTCGCCGGGGTGGAGGAGTCCGCGCCCGTGGCGCGGCCGCGCGGGGCCCGGTTCGCGGGGGCCGCGCCGAGCGAGACCGTACAGGCGGCGACCGCGGCGACCGGCGAGGCCGAGGCGGAGTCGGGACACCCGGCCACGCCTCGGGGGGCGCGGTTCGCCGGGGTGGAGGAGTCCGCGCCCGTGGCGCGGTTCGGCGGGGCCGGGCCGGTCGGGGGCGCCGGGGCCGCCCCTGCGGAGGCCGTCGCGGCGCCCGGCGAGGCAGCGGCGGAACAACCAGAAACACCCCGGGGCGCGCGGTTCGCCGGGGCGTACGAGGGCGGTGGCGGGGAGGGGGCGAAGCGGCGGAGGCGGGACAGGGCGCAGGAGGAGGCCGAGCGGCGCGCGGCGCAGGAGGCGGCGCGGACCGCCGAGGCGCGGCGGGCCGCGGCCGGGGCCGTGGACCGGCTGGCGCGGCTGCGGGCGGACGGCCGGGGCGGGGAGGCGCATGTGCTGCTGTGCGAGGCCGCCGCCTGGCCCGCCCCCTGGCTCCCTTTGCTCGCCGCCGAACTGGAGCGCGCCGGGCTCGACGCGGACGTGGCCACCCTGCTGTGGGAGGTGGCTTGCCTCCCGCCCGCCGCGCTGGCGGCCGCCGCCGGGGCGCTGGTCGCCGCGGGCCGCGGCGAGGACGGCGGGCGGCTGCTGCGGCAGAGCGTCGCGCGCCCCGTCACCGACGTGGCCCAGACCGTGCTCGCGCTGCTGGCCTCGGGCAGCCGCGCGGAAGCGGCGTTTCTGCTGGAGGCGCTGGTGCGGGCGCGCAGACCCGACGAGGCCGCGCAGGCCGCGGCGAACGCCCCGGCCGAGCTGGTGCCGCTGCTGCTGGACGCCGCGAGCGGCGTGTCCTCCAGCAGTCACCACGATCTCGCGCACGCCCTGCGCGCCGCGGGCCTGCCGGGCGTGCCCGGCCTTGCCTGACCCTGAAGTGACCCGCCTTGCCTGACATAACACGAAACGTGAACGTCTTCGTTGAGTAACGGCCGCGGTATTGCCAGAGTGGTCAGTGCGCTTCTACGTTCTTTTCACAGCCGGAATCTACGTGCGTAGACGCCAGACGCCTGCGAAGGCAAAGGCGAAGGAGCTGACCATGGCCAACGTCGTACGTGCCGCGCTCGTCCAGTGCACCTGGACCGGCGATACCGAATCGATGATCGCGAAGCACGAGGAGTACGCCCGGCAGGCCGCCACCCAAGGCGCCAAGGTGATCGGCTTTCAGGAGGTGTTCAACGCCCCCTACTTCTGCCAGGTGCAGGAGGCGGAGCACTACCGCTGGGCGGAGCCGGTCCCGGACGGGCCGACGGTCCGGCGGATGCGGGAGCTGGCCCGGGAGACCGGCATGGTGATGGTGGTGCCGGTGTACGAGGTGGAGCAGTCCGGCTTCTACTACAACACCGCGGCGGTGATCGACGCGGACGGCAGCTTCCTCGGCAAGTACCGCAAGCACCACATCCCGCAGGTCAAGGGGTTCTGGGAGAAGTTCTACTTCAAACCGGGCAACCTGGGCTGGCCGGTGTTCGACACCGCGGTCGGCAAGGTCGGGGTGTACATCTGCTACGACCGCCACTTCCCCGAGGGGTGGCGCGAGCTCGGCCTGGCCGGCGCCCAGCTGGTCTACAACCCGTCCGCGACCTCGCGCGGACTCTCGGCGTATCTGTGGCAGCTGGAGCAGCCCGCGGCCGCGGTCGCCAATGAGTACTTCATCGCCGCGATCAACCGCGTCGGCGTCGAGGAGTACGGCGACAACGACTTCTACGGCACCAGCTACTTCGTGGACCCGCGCGGCCAGCTCGTCGGCGAGGCCGCCGACGACAAGACGGAGGAGCTGGTCGTCCGGGACCTGGACTTCGGCCTGATCGACGAGGTCCGCCAGCAGTGGGCGTTCTACCGGGATCGACGGCCGGACGCGTACGAGGGGCTGGTGAAACCGTGAACGTCGGACGCGCGGCCGCCGGGCCGCAGAAAGGCACGATGCCCGCACCTCTGCGCCGCGCGGCCGACCGTGACATTTGCCGCTGCCGCGGCGGGGTGAACAAGGAGGCACCGTGAGCAGCGAGCTCCACGACCGCCACAAGGCCGTTCTGCCCGACTGGATCGCCCTCTACTACGAGCGGCCGATCGAGCTCACGCACGGCGAGGGCCGCCATGTCTGGGACGCCGATGGCAACCGCTACCTCGACTTCTTCGGCGGCATCCTCACCACCATGACCGCCCACGCCCTCCCCGAGGTCACCAAGGCGGTCAGCGAGCAGGCGGCGCGGATCCTGCACAGCTCCACGCTCTATCTCGACCGCCCCATGGTGGAGCTGGCCGAGCGCGTCGCCGAGCTGTCCGGCATCCCCGACCCGCGCGTCTTCTTCACCACCTCCGGCACCGAGGCCAATGACACGGCCCTGCTCCTGGCCACCACGTACCGGCGCTCCAACCAGATCCTGGCGATGCGCAACAGCTACCACGGCCGGTCCTTCTCGACCGTCGGCATCACCGGCAACCGCTCTTGGTCGCCGACGAGCCTGTCGCCGCTTCAGACGCTGTACGTACACGGCGGGATGCGCGGCCGCGGCCCGTACGCCGGGCTGTCGGACGCCGAGTTCATCAAGGCGTGCGTCGCCGATCTGGAGGATGTGCTGGGCCAGGCGTACGGCCAGGTCGCGGCGCTGATCGCGGAGCCCGTGCAGGGAGTCGGCGGGTTCACCTCACCGCCGGACGGGCTGTTCGCCGCCTTCCGGGAGGTCCTGGACCGGCACGGGATCCTGTGGATCAGCGACGAGGTGCAGACCGGCTGGGGGCGGACCGGCGACCACTTCTGGGGCTGGCAGGCACACGCCGCCTCCGGCCCGCCCGACGTCCTCACCTTCGCCAAGGGCATCGGCAACGGCATGTCCATCGGCGGCGTCGTCGCCCGCGCCGAGGTCATGAACTGTCTGGGCGCCAACTCCATCTCCACCTTCGGCGGCAGCCCGATCACCATGGCCGCCGGTCTCGCCAACCTCACCCACCTCCTCGAACACGACCTCCAGGGCAATGCGTGCCGCGTGGGCGGGGTGCTCATGGACCGGCTGCGCACCGCCGCCGCCGGGCTCGACGTCGTACGCGAGGTGCGCGGCCGGGGGCTGATGATCGGCATCGAGCTGGTGGAGCCGGGCAGCGACCGGCCCTCGCCCGACGCGGCCTCGGCCGTCATGGAGGCCGCGCGCGAGGGCGGGCTGCTGCTCGGCAAGGGCGGCGGCCACAACAGCAGCGTGCTGCGTATCGCCCCGCCGCTGAGCCTGACCGCCGCCGAGGCCGAGGAGGGCGCGGAGATCCTGGCGACGGCGCTCCGCGCGGCGCAGGCCATGGCGGACGGTTCGGAGGAAGTGGCCGGCGACGTCGGAAGGAGCGCACTATGACGTCCCGTACCGTGATCCGCGGCGGCCTCGTCATCACCGCGGCCGAGGAGACCCGGGCCGATGTCCTCGTCGAGGACGGCCATATCGCCGCCCTCGCCGCGCCCGACAGCGCGTACGCCCAGGGCTGGACGGCCGACCGGACGATCGACGCCACCGACAAGTACGTCATCCCGGGCGGGGTCGACGCGCACACCCACATAGAGATGCCCTTCGGCGGCACGTTCGCCTCCGACACCTTCGAGACCGGCACCCGCGCCGCGGCCTGGGGCGGGACGACGACCATCGTGGACTTCGCGGTCCAGTCCATGGGCCATTCGCTGCGCGAGGGGCTTGACGCCTGGCATGCGAAGGCGGCGGGCCTGTGCGCGATCGACTACTCCTTCCACATGATCCTCGCCGACGTCAACGAGGGCACGCTCAGGGAGATGGACCTCCTCGTCGATGAGGGCATCACGTCCTTCAAGCTCTTCATGGCCTACCCGGGCGTCTTCTACAGCGACGACGGAAAGATCCTGCGGGCCATGCAGCGCGGCGCCGCCAACGGCGGGCTGATGCTGATGCACGCCGAGAACGGCCTCGCCATCGACGTCCTGATCGAGCAGGCGCTCGCCGAGGGCAAGACCGACCCGCGCTACCACGGCGAGGTCCGCAAGTCGCTGCTGGAGGCGGAGGCAACCCACCGCGCGATCCAGCTGGCCCGGGTGGCCGGTGCCCCGCTGTACGTCGTGCATGTCTCGGCCGCGGAGGCCGTCGCGGAGCTGGCGCAGGCCCGCGACAAGGGGCTCCCGGTCTTCGGCGAGACCTGCCCCCAGTACCTCTTCCTGTCCACCGACAACCTCGCCGAGCCGGGCTTCGAGGGCGCCAAGTACGTCTGCTCCACGCCGCTGCGGCCGCGCGAGCACCAGGCCGCGCTGTGGCGGGGCTTGCGCACCAACGACCTGCAGATCGTCTCCACCGACCACTGCCCCTTCTGCTTCGTGGGCCAGAAGGAGATGGGCCGCGGCGACTTCTCCAAGATCCCCAACGGGCTGCCGGGCGTGGAGAACCGGATGGATCTCCTCCATCAGGCGGTCGTCGACGGACATATCTCGCGCCGCCGCTGGATCGAGATCGCCTGCGCCACCCCGGCCCGGATGTTCGGCCTCTACCCGAAGAAGGGCACCATCGCGCCCGGGACGGACGCCGACCTCGTCATCTACGACCCACGGGCCGAGCAGACGCTGTCCGCCGAGACCCACCACATGAACGTCGACTACTCGGCGTACGAGGGGAAGCGGATCACCGGGCAGGTGGAGACCGTGCTGTCGCGCGGCGAAACCGTCATCGACCGGCGGCAGTACACGGGGCGCGCAGGGCATGGGCAGTTCATCGCGCGCGACACCTGCCAATACCTGGACTAGCTGGGAGCGAGTATGGACTTCGGACTCGTCCTGCAGACCGATCCGCCGGCGGCGGGGGTGGTCGAACTGATGCGGCGCGCGGAGGGCGCGGGCTTCACACACGGCTGGACGTTCGACTCGGCCGTGCTGTGGCAGGAGCCGTTCGTCATCTACAGCCGCATCCTGGAACACACCGAGCGGCTGATCGTCGGCCCCATGGTCACCAATCCGTCCACCCGCACCTGGGAGGTCACCGCCTCCACCTTCGCCACGCTCAACGAGATGTACGGCAACCGCACCGTATGCGGCATCGGCCGCGGCGACTCCGCGATGCGCGTGGCGGGCCGCAAACCCAACACCCTCGCCCGCCTCGGCCAGGCCATCGACGCCATCCGCGATCTGGCCGAGGGGCGGGAGGCGGTCGTCGACGGCACCCCCGTGCACATCCCCTGGGTCGAGAACGGCAGACTGCCCGTCTGGATGGCCGCCTACGGCCCCAAGGCGCTCGCCCTCACCGGCCGCAAGGCCGACGGCTTCATCCTGCAACTCGCCGACCTTTATCTGACGGAGTGGATGGTCAAGGCGGTACGGACCGCCGCGGCTGAGGCCGGGCGCGATCCGGCCGCGCTCACCATCTGCGTCGCGGCCCCCGCGTACGTCGGGGACGACCTCGACTACGCCCGCGAGCAGTGCCGCTGGTTCGGCGGCATGGTCGGCAACCACGTCGCCGACCTGGTGCGCCGCTACGGCGAGCGCTCCGACGCCGTCCCCGAGGCCCTGACCGCGTACATCAAGGGCCGCGCCGGCTACGACTACGCCCACCACGGCCGCACCGGACACCCCAGCACGGGCTTCGTCCCCGACGAGATCGTCGACCACTTCTGCCTGCTCGGCCCCGTCGAGGCCCATATCGAGAAGCTGCGGGGGCTGCGCGCGCTGGGGGTCGACCAGTTCGCGATCTACGCCATGCACGACGCGAAGGAGGCGACCATCGACGCGTACGGCGAACGCGTCATCCCGGCGCTGACCGACTGAGAG
Organism: Streptomyces sp. NPDC059679; assembly: GCF_042734105.1. Taxonomy (NCBI): domain Bacteria; kingdom Bacillati; phylum Actinomycetota; class Actinomycetes; order Kitasatosporales; family Streptomycetaceae; genus Streptomyces; species Streptomyces sp. NPDC059679. Next base: position 10,263 of record NZ_JBHWES010000117.1, read on the forward strand.
GGGTTCCATGACCGCCAGCGCACCGCCACCGCCGCCACCGCCGCCCCCGTCCCTCGCCGGATCCGCCCAGACCACGCACCCGGACGGCCGCGTCGAGCTCCCCGTGGGCGCGGCCGCTCCCACCGGGCGGTACGCCAATGAGGACCTGCTTCCCTTACCCGTCGCCCGGCGGACCTGGAACACGTACAACTTCGCCGCCCTCTGGGTCGGCATGGCCCACAACGCGGCGACCTGGACGCTCGCCTCCGGCCTCATCCAGCTCGGCATGGACTGGAAGCAGGCGGTGCTGACCATCGCCGTGGCCAATGTGATCGTGCTGGTGCCGATGCTGCTCACCGGCCACGCCGGCCCGCGCTACGGCATCCCGTTCCCCGTCTTCGCCCGCGCCTCCTTCGGGGTCCGGGGTGCCAACTTCCCCGCGCTGATCCGCGCGGCCGTCGCGTGCGCGTGGTTCGGGATCCAGACGTGGATCGGCGGGGCCGCCATCTTCCTCCTGGCGGGGAAGGTGCTCGGCGACTGGTGGACCGGCGCGGCTTCCTTCGGTGGCTATCCCTGGACGCATTGGCTGTCGTTCGCGCTGTTCTGGGTCCTCCAGATCGCCATCATCGTGCGCGGTATGGAGACCCTGCGGCGCTTCGAGAACTGGGCGGCCCCGTTCGTCATCGTCGGCGCGGTCGCCCTGCTGATCTGGATCTCCAACAAGGCCGGGGGCTTCGGCCCGCTGCTGGACCAGCCCTCCGAGCTCGGCTGGGACGGCGACTTCTGGTCGGTGTTCTTTCCCGCCTTGATGCCGATGATCGGTTTCTGGTCGACCTTGTCGCTCAACATCCCCGACTTCACCCGCTACGGGGCCAATCAGCGCTCCCAGCTCCGGGGCCAGTCGCTGGGCCTGCCCACCACGATGACGCTCTTCACCCTGCTCTCGGTCCTGGTGACGTCCGGTACGCAGGCGGTCTACGGCGCGCCCATCTGGCAGCCCGAGCAGGTGGCGGCCAAAATCGACAACTGGGCGGGCGTGCTGTTCGCCCTGATCACGATCCTGGTCGCCACCGTGTCCGTGAACATCGCGGCCAATGTCGTCTCACCCGCCTTCGACCTGTCCCATATGGCACCCGGAAAGATCACCTTCCGGGTGGGCGCGGTGATCGCCGCGGTCGTCGGGGTCGTGATCTTCCCCTGGAAGCTGTACTCCAGCCCCGATGTCTACATCTTCACCTGGCTCGATACGGTCGGCGCCCTCCTCGGCACCGTCGCGGGCATCCTGATCGCCGACTACTGGATCATCCGCCGCGCCTTCCTCCACCTGCCCGACCTCTACCGTGAGGGCGGCCGCTACTGGTACTCCGGCGGCTGGAACTGGCGGGCGCTCGCCGCCTTCGCGGCGGGCGGGGTGCTGGCGATCGGCGGCGCGCACACCGACCCCGGAACGGCGGGCCCGTTCCCGGAGGACGGGCTGATCCCGTTCCTCAAACCGCTGGGCGACTACGGCTGGGCGGTCGGGCTCGGGACCTCGCTCGTCCTCTACACGCTGCTGATGCTGGGACGCCGGGAAACGACTCCCAGGCCGTAATCCTCGGATCTTTTCCGGTAAGCTTCTTGACCCTTCGCCCGGTGGCACCCATCATCTTCCGCCATGAAGCGACGACAAGCACTCGCATTGCTCGGAGGTCTTGGCTTAGCCGGACCACTCGCCACCCTCGCGCCCTCCGGCCGCGCATCGGCCGCCGAACTGCCGGAGGGCGTCTACTTCCAGAACCGCGGCAGCGTGGAGGGCTGGGACTACAGCTACACCCAGAAGCAGGGGTCGATCAGCACCATCGACACCCCGACCTACAAGGGCGCGCACTCACTGGAGGCGACCCAGACCTACGTCAACGAAACCGGGGGCTACCACTCCGAAGTCCTCCAGCGGGGCGCGCAGAGCGTCGGCCAGGACCGCTACTACGGCCAGGCCATCCGCCTCGCGCCCGACTGGCGGTTCCACAACCAGAACGTCACCTTCCAGCAGTGGTCCCCCGAGGACCCGGAGGGCCCCTGGCTGCTGATGTTCGTCCAAGGGGACGAGATCCGTTACGGCGGCCGCGCGGTCTCCGGGACCGTCGGCAAGATCACCGACCTGAGGGGCACATGGATCAGGCTGGTCGTACGGCTCAGGCTGGCCGGCGACGGCCAGGGCGCGTACGAGGTGTGGCTCAACGGACGCAAGACCGTGAACTCGACGGGCATCACCCTGCTGCCGTCCACCTCGCAGACCATCCGCTGGTCCAGCGGCATCTACTGCACGGCCTGGCGGGACGGCACGCCCGCGGGCGCGTCCACGCTGACGATCCTCCACGACCAGCACCGCATCGCCGCGTCGTACGCGTTGGCGGAGCCGGCCAACTGGACCTGACGCGCCCCTATTGCCACAGGCCGCCGTCACGGCACCCGCGTGGTCCACTCCCACGAGCCGAACTTCGCCTCCGCCAGCCGCTGCGCCTGTGCCGCCTCCTCCTCGGTCACCTTGCCGTCCGCGAGCCCGTACCGCTCGCGGAAGGAGGCGATCATCCGGTCGATGACGGCGGCGCGCGCCAGTCCGGTCTGCCGGCGCAGCGGGTCCACGCGCTTCTTGGCGCTCCTGGTGCCCTTGTCGGACAGCTTCTCCCGGCCGATGCGCAGCACCTCGACCATCTTGTCCGCGTCGATGTCGTACGACATCGTCACGTGATGCAGCACCGCCCCGGCCCCGGACACCACCCGCTTCTGCGCGGCGCCGCCGATCTTCCCGGCGTCGGTCGCGATGTCGTTGAGCGGCTGGTACCACGCCGCGATGCCCATATCGCCGAGCGCGCCCAGCACCCAGTCGTCGAGGTACGCGTACGAATCGGCGAAGGACAGACCGGACACCAGCGACTCCGGCACATACAGCGAGTACGTGATGGTGTTCCCGGGCTCCACGAACATCGCCCCACCACCGCTGATCCGCCGTACCACCTCGACGCCATGCCGCTCGGCGCCCTCGGGGTCCACCTCGTTGCGCAGCGACTGGAAACTGCCGATGATCACGGCCGGCGAGGCCCACTCCCACACCCGCAACGTCGGCGGCCGCCGCCCCAGCGCGACCTCCTCGGTCAGCACCTCGTCCAGCGCCATATGCAGGGCGGGCGGCTGCGGACCCTCGTGGATCAGCTGCCAGTCGTAATCCGTCCAGTCGGTGGCATGCGCCAGCGCCCGTCGCACCGCGACACCCACGGCATCCGCCGTGAACCCGAACATGACCGCGCCCTCCGGCAACGCCGCCTCGACCCGGCCCGCGAGCCCGCGCGCATCGGTGTCGGCGGGCGCGCCCTCCAGCGCGCGGTTGATGGCGAGCAGCGCCTCGTCGGGCTCCAGGAAGAAGTCCCCGGCGACTCGCACGTCGCGCAGGACACCTTGCTCGACATCCAGATCCACGACGACCAGCTTGCCGCCGGGCACCTTGTACTCGCCATGCACGGCTTCGTTTCCTTCCAGTGGGCGTGTGTCCTGAGTCTGTTGCTCCGACATCCGGGCAGATGAGCATATCTTTCGGATTTCATCTTCATGCTTGCCCGCTTGCGGGAGGACCGTCGCCTACTGGTAGGCCGGGGCGTCCTGCTGTGTCGGGTCGCCGGCAGGGGCGGCGGATGGGCGCGATGCCTGGCGGAGGAGGAGGGCGACGACCACTGCCGCCACTGCGAGGCATACGCTGCCGCAGCGCAGTGCGAGATGCAGGCCATCGACGAAGGCGTCGTTCACGGCGTTGTGGACAGGTGTCGACAGGTCCGCGGTCCCGGCTGATCCCGTGGTGGTGACCGAGTTCGCGATGCTGTCGTGCGATTCCGGTGGGACGCCGAGCCGATCGAGCGATTCGGTCAAGGTGGCGGTCAGCCGGCTGGTGAGGATGGCTCCCAGAACCGCGACGCCGATGACTCCACCGGTCTCGCGCAGGGTGTTGATGGTCGCGGAGGCCATGCCGGCCCGGGCCATCGGGACGCGCTGCATGACGATGATGGACGACGGTGTGAAGGTCATCCCCATGCCGAGTCCCATAATGATCAGTACCCACAGGTACTGCGGGTAGTGCGCGTGCCCACCGTAGAGGGAGAGGCCGCCGAGAGCTACGGCGCACAGGCTCAGGCCGGTCACCACGGGGAGGCGGGGGCCGTAGCGCGTGGCGAGTGTGCTGCTCAGCGGCGCGGCGATGATGACCATAGCGGTCATGGGCAGTCCGGCCAGCCCGGCATGTGACGGCGACCAGCCCATCACGTCCTGCATGAGCAATGGCAGGAAGAACGTCGCGCCGAACATGGCGAAGCTGATCATGAATCCGCTTCCCGCGGCTCCGCAGATCACGGCATCCCGGAAGAAGCGCAGGTCGAGCATGGGATCGGTGGTACGCAGCTCGACCACGAGGAAGGCCAGAAGGGCAACCGCCGCAGTCGCTGCGAAGGTCAGGACGCGGTTGTCGCCCCAACCGCGGGCCGGCCCTTCGACCAGCGTGTAGACCAGGGCGCCGAAGCCCACAGCGGAGAGCAGCTGGCCGGGAAGGTCCACTCGCCTGGCCCACGTGGGGGACTCGGGAAGCACCCGGATGGCGAGCAGGAGCGCCGCCGCTCCGATCGGGACGTTGATCCAGAACACGCTGGCCCATCCGAACTGGTCCACCATCGGCCCACCCACGACCGGGCCGATCGCCAGGCCCAGTGCGGAGACGGAGGACCAGAGCCCGATGGCCCGGGCTCGTTCCTTGTCGTCGGTGAAGGCGTGCCGCAGGATCGACAGGCTGCCTGGCGTGAGCAGTGCCGCGCCCAGTCCTTGCACCATCCGTGCGGAGACCAGCATGCCGGTCGACCCGGAGAGTGCTGCCGCCGCCGATCCCCCGGTGAAGAGAACGAGTCCGATGAGGAAGATCCGTTTACGGCCGAACCGGTCGCCGAGCGTGCCGCCGGTGAGGAGGAACGCGGCATAGACCAGGCTGTAGCCCTCCACCACCCACTGCAGCCCGCTGACGCCGCTGTGGAGTTGCTGCCCGATGCGCGGCAGGGCGTTGTTGACGATGACATTGTCCAGCATCGCCATGAACATGGTGGCGCATAGCACGGCAAGTACGAGCCACTGGCGCCGGCGGGTCAACTCCGTCATCGCGCTCCCTGACAGTGTTAGTTGGGTACTCGGCGCGGCCAGCATGCCCCTAACGGTGTTAGGTTGCAACCCGGTCTTGTCTTGACGGAGGTAGCCGGTGGGAATGGCAGCGGACAGTGTGGCCGAGGGCTCCGCACCGTCAGGAGTGAGCCGTCAGACGCTCGCGGAGGCGGCCCTGCGGGTGCTGGAACGTGAAGGCTTCGGCGGGCTGTCGATGCGAAAAGTCGCCGCCGAACTGGGCGTCAAGGCGGCATCGCTGTACTGGCACGTCCGCGGCAAGGAGCAACTGCTGGACCTGCTCACGGACGCACTCATGGCGGATGCCGAACTGCCGCCGAGACGGGGCGACTGGCGGCAGCAGCTCCGGGAGTACTCGCTGCGCTACCGAAGGCACCTGCTCGCGAAGCGGGACGCCGCCAGGGTCGTCGCCGGGCGCCTGGCGCTCGGCCCGCATCTGCTGCGCCTCATGGAGGATCAGCTGGACCGGCTGCGGGAAGCCGGATTCTCCAATGCCGATGCCGCTCTCGCCAGTTACCTGCTCGGTGTCTACGTGCAGGGCTTCGTGCTTCAGGAGCAGGTGCCCCTCTCCGGCGAGACGGAAGGGGCCAGCCGTTCCGAGGCCGCCCGAGCGGCGTCCGACCGGCTGCGCGCGCTGCCGGAAGCGACTTTCCCCAACCTCGTCACCCTGGCCGACGACCTCGCCGGCCCGTCCATGGAAGAACGCTTCGTCTTCGGCCTCGAGCGTCTCCTCGACGGGCTGGCGGCCCTGCTGGGCGAGACCCCGGCACCATCCACGGCGGAAACCGCCTCCCGCGAATCTCGACAGGAAGTTGCCAGGCCGGGGAGGTGACATGCCGTGGGTAATTTTTCCACCGTCGAGGGCCCATTGCGCACTTGATCTGCTTGACAGCCGCTGGAGGCGTGGATAAGAGTCCTGGTGCTGAAGATGTAACACCATTAACACCAGCATTTTTTTTCTCAGAATTGACGGGGGATCAATGTCGCTATGGCTGGATCCCGTTCCGAGACCGACCGTCCCCAGGCCGGATCGGGACAATGGGGGGCGAATTCAAGGCCACACGCCTGCTCGCCCGCGATTCGCCCGAAGGAGCGTTACATTGGCAAGCGAACCAGTCGATGCCGGATGGCGCGTTGCTCTGGTTATCAAGGATGCAATTCACCGCTACGGCATCGAGGGCATGCTCCGCGCCACTGCCCTGACCGCGTCCTCGCGCCATCTCGGCTTCGGAGAGGAGGACATCCGCGGCTGTGACGGGAAAGGGCTGGACATCCTCCTCGCGGCAGCGGCCGATCTGGAAGCCGAGCACATCCGGGGCGCAGTCCGTGAATTATGCGGTCGGGGGCCTGCCTTGCTGCTGCTGCTCGACGGGCCGGACGCACTCGACGCCCCCTGGATCGCGACGTGTGGCGCGAAGGGCTTCCTCGACTGGTCGGCGTTGGAGCCGCGCGCTCTCGCGGACGCGGTGTCGGACGTCATGGCAGGCAAGTTCTATGTGTCCGCCGGCCTGGCCCAGCGGCTCGTCACCCGTGCCGGTCAGGTGTCCACGAGTGGTCCCTCGCAGCGGATCCCGGCCGGTGCGGCGCTGACCCCGCGTGAACTTCAGGTGCTGCGGCTGATCGCGGATGGCCTGAGCAACAAGCAGGTCTCCCGGCGGCTGCTGATCTCTGAACACGGAGTGAAGCGACTGGTGGGGAGCATCCTGGCCAAGTTGAACTGCCCCAACCGGACGCTCGCGGTGGTGAGGGCGAAGGACAACGGCCTTCTGGTGGCCTGAACGAACCAGGACGAGGGCGGGGTGGGACGGTTCTCCCCGTCCCGCCCCGTCCTTGGTCCCGAAGTCCATGGGGACGGGTATGCCCGCTCAGCCGGTCAGTTCGGCCCGGAGGGCCCGCTTGAGGACCTTGCCGCTGGGACCGAGCGGAAGGGCGTCCACGAACTCGACCCTGCGCGGGTACTTGTACGCGGCAAGCCGCTCGCGGCTCCAGCTGACGATCTCCGCACCCAGTTCGGGCCCTGGCCGGGCACCCGGCCGCACCTGCACGACCGCGCAGATCTCCTCGCCGTACGTGCTGTGCGGCAGGCCGATGACGGAGACCTGGGCGATGGCCGGATGGTGCACCAGGACCTCCTCGACCTCGCGAGGATAGACGTTGTACCCGTTGCGCAGGACCATGTCCTTCTTCCGGTCCACGATGGACAGATAGCCGTCCTTGTCCTTCATCCCCAGGTCGCCGGACCGGAACCAGCCGTCCACCAGCACCTCGGCGGTGGCTTCAGGACGGTTGAGGTATCCGGCCATCACGTTGTGCCCGCGAATGACGATCTCCCCGATCTCCTCCGCCGGCAGCAGTTCGATCCGGTCCTCCAGGCCGGCCCGGGCGATCTCGGCCTCGACCCCCCAGACAGGGCGCCCCACGGTGCCCGGCCGGCACGGCCAGGCACGCTGGTTGTACGCGACGACGGGCGACGTCTCGGTGAGGCCGTACCCCTCGTAGATCCGGCAGCCGAACACCTCCTCGAACCTCTCCAGCACGGGTACCGGGAGCGCCGCCCCGCCGCTGAAGACACGATCCAGGGGCGGCCTGCGCGACTCCTGAGCCGCCGCGTCCAGAAGCGCGATGCACATCGACGGCACCGCCATCAAGACGGTGCAACCGCGCTCCGCCATGATCTCCAGGGCGCGTGCCGCGTCGAAGCGGTCCATCAGCACCATCGTGGCGCCGGCCCGGAAGCAGGTGGCCATGCCGCAGATCTGCCCGAAGGTGTGGAACAACGGCAGGCATCCCAGCAGGATGTCGTCGGCCCGGAAGTCGAACGGGGATTCCATACCGATGGTCACGTTCATCGTGACGTTCAGGTGCGTCAGCATCGCGCCCTTGGGGTGGCCGGTGGTCCCGGAGGTGTACAGCACCAGCGCGAGGTCGCCGGGTTCGCGGGGCAGCAGGCGGTCGACGGGCTCGGCCCGCTCGGCGAGCGCGTCCAGGCTGGTACCGCGGGGCTCGCCCGTCGCTCGCACGGTCATCAGGCGTACCCCGGCCGCCGTGGCCGCGGGCCGCCCCTCCGGCAGCAGCGTTCCGTCACAGATGACGGCGACGCAGTCGGCGTCCCGCAGCACGTACTCGACCTCGTGCGCCTTGAGGAGCGTGTTCACCGGCACCACTGTGGCGCCGAGTGCCAGGACGCCGAAGTAGGCGAGGGGGAACTCGACTTGGTTGCTGAGCAGCAGCGCCACCCGGTCCCCGGGCCCGACACCCGTATCGGCCAGCACCGCGGCGTACTGCCGCGTCCGCCGCCACAGGGCCCGATAGCTGTACGTCTCCCCGCCGATGATGATCGCCGGGTGGTCCGGACGCCGGGCCGCGGACTCCGCCAGCACCGAGGCCAGGGACAAGGCCACGGAAGACTCCTCTCGTCGAACGCCAACCCCGCGGGAATGATCAGCGGTGGACCGTGGCCGTGTCCCGAGGGAGGCCCAGCTCCTCCCAAATGCCGTCGACAGCCTCGGTGAACTTCTCGACATCGGTCGCGGTGTGGGTGGCGGAGGGGGCGACTCGGAGAATCTCCTCGCCGGCCCGCACGCTGGGCGCGTTGATCGCCTGGACGTAGACGCCGTGCCGCTCCAGCAACAGCGAGGAGGCCTCCTGGCAGAGCCTCTCGTCCCGGACGAGGATCGAGACGATGTGCGACTGCGACGAGATGAAGGGTATGCGTCGCTCGCTCAGCAACTGGTGCAGCAGTTGGGCGTTGCTCCGCAGCCGCTCGCGCTCGGCGTCGCTGGACCGCAGATGCTGCACCGCGGCGAGCGCGCCCGCGGCCATGGCGGGCGGCATCGACGTGGTGAAGATGAAGGGCCGCGAAAGGCTGCGGACAGCCTCCACCAGTACGGCCGGGCCGGCGATGTAGCCGCCCGCGGTGCCATAGCCCTTCGCCAGGGTACCCATGACGACGGTGAAGCGGTCGGCGATGCCTTCACGCGCGGCGATGCCGGCACCCTCGGGCCCGTACATGCCCACCGCGTGCACCTCGTCGATGAACGTGACGGCTCCGTAGCGCTCAGCCAGGTCGGCGATCTCCGCGAGCGGCGCCACATCACCGGACATGGAATAGACCGACTCCGCGACGATCAGCTTCGGACGGTCCGGTTCGGCGGAGGCGAGCAGCTCTTCGAGGTGCGCCGTGTCGTTGTGACGGAAGATCATCTTCTGGGCACCGCTGTGCCGCAGGCCGTCGATGATCGAGGCGTGGTTCAGCTCGTCCGAGAAGACCAGGGTCCCGGGCATACGGCCGGCCAGGACGCTCAGCGCACCGTCGTTCGCCGTGTATCCCGAGCTGAAGACCAGTGCCGCCTCCTTGCCGTGGAGCGCCGCCAGCTCGCTCTCCAGCAGGCTGTGGTAGGGGTTGGTCCCACCGATGTTCCGGGATCCACCGGAGCCGGCGCCGAACGCGTCGACCGCGTTCTTCATGGCCGCGAGCACCGAGGGGTTCTGGCCCATACCGAGATAGTCGTTGCTGCACCAGACGCTGATCTCCTGGTCCGGTCTGCCAGTGCTGATCCGGGCCAGCGCACTGGGGAAGCGTCCGGCACGCCGGCCGATCTCCAGGAAGGCACGTTTGCTGTCGGCGAGCTTGTCCAACTCCAGGGCGAAGAAGTCCAGGTACTGGGTCATCGTCGTCAACTCGCTCTCTGCCGGGCCTGACGCCCGGTCGGCGCCTTGGCCGGCCAGGGCAAATGAGGGGGGCGTTCAGCCGATCGGGTAAAGCCGGCGGAGCAAGTGCTTGTCCACCTTGCCGGAGAAGCCGAGCGGCAGTTCGTCGAGGAAGTGGATCTCCTCGGGGGCGTGTACGGGGGAGAGCACCTCGCTGATGCGCGCGCGGATGTCACCGGAGCTGAGCTGGGCCCCGGGCTTCACCACGACCGCGGCGTGCACGTGCTCCAGGTTCTCGAGGTCCCGGACGCCGTACACCGCGACGTTCGTGACACCCGGCAGGTTCGCGATCTCCCGCTCCACGACAGCCGGGTGGACCTTGACGCCATCGGTCTTCACTGTGTCGGCGACCCGGTCGACCAACGAAAGGTAACCCTGGTCGTCGAGGCGCCCGATGTCTCCGGTGCGGTACCACCCGTCGCGCAGCGCCTGTGCGGTGAGCGCGGGGTCGTTCAGATAGCAGTCCATAAGGTTCGCCGAGCGCAGCCATACTTCGCCGGTCTCGCCGACCGGCAGTTCCGCACCCGAGACCTCGTCGCAGATCTTGAGTCCGATCCCCGGGAAGGGGCGGCCCACCGTCGATCGCAATCGGGGGTCGTCATGGTCCCCGGGGAGCAGGATGGTGGCCCCGGCCGATTCGGAACTGCCATACAGCTGTACGAGAGTGGGGCCGAACACCCGCGTCGCTTCCTCGAGCTTCGCGGGCGAGGCCGCGACGCCGGTGTAGATCAGCGCCCGCAGCGAGGCCAGATCGGTCCGCTCTGCCCGCGCGGCTTCCAGGGCCTGGTACAGCTGCGGGGTGGCCATGAACGTCAGGGTGATCGAGTGCTCGGCGATGGCACGCACCACCTGTACCGCGTCGAAGTCCTCGTGCAGGACGACGGTCCCGCCCGCGGTGAGCACCGCGTCGGCGATCTGTCCCGCGACGAAGCTCAGTGGGGTCGCGGCCAGCAGGCACGCATCCGGGTCGGCGGGCAAGCCGCGCACCCTCGCCTCCACGACCCCCGCCGAGACACAGATGCCCTTGGGCTTCCCCGTGCTGCCGCTGGTGTAGCTGATCAACGCGAGCTGCCGAGGGTCGCGGGGCGGCAGCTCACCGAGATCCGGGACGACGCCGGCGGCGGCCGTGACGCCGGCTGCCGGCTCGGCATCGGCCTCCGCGACCACGAACCGGCCCGGCGCGCGTGCCGACAGCTCCCGCGCCCGGCCGATGTTCTCCGCATCGGTGACAAGGACCTGGGCGGAGGAGTCGAGAAGGATCCGCAGTTGCTCATCAGGGGCCAACTCACGTGCGGTTGAGGCCGGATTGGTCCCCCGCACATAGGTGACGGCCCCACCGAGCAGGTGTGTCGCGTACCGGACCGTGAGCATGTCCGGACTGTTCGGCGCCACCAGCACGGCGACCGTGCTACCAGGGCCGATTCCGAGCTTGCGCAGATTCCGGACCGAGTCGGCGACACATCCGGCGACCTCACCCGCCTGGATCGCCCGGCCACGCCAGTGCACGGCGACCCGCTCCGGGTCGGAGCTGAGCGCGGTCAGGATGTCCAAGGCGTAGCAGTCGTCCGCGGGGGGTTGGCCCATTGAGCCGCCCGTCTCCGTCATGTGGGTCTCCACTACCTGTCGATGAGCCGTTCGGAACGCTGCTGTGCCCCTGCGTCGATCTGCCTCAGCCTCTCCCAAGCCGGACGCGGCAAGCATGTGCGAACGATGTGCCCGAATGGTTTACGGTCCCGCCCCGATCGACCGCCCCGATCAGGTACCCCACCTCTGACCTGCGCTCTTGAGCGAGAAACCCTCTGCCATACCCGTCCTCGATCTGGTTAGATGATCCGCGCCTACCGCTTCCCCCGGGTGACACACCCGTCGAGGGAAGGACTTGGTGACATCCCTATCGCCGCACCGGCTCGGCCCTGGCTGTCCGGTACCCACCGGCAACCGGAAGCGCCCGCCCGGCCGAGGTCTCCGGATCGACTGATCGCACCGGCTGCCGTCGCCATGCTGAGCGCTGTTCCCGTCGTATCCAACAACACATCTGGAGCCCGTATATGGAAGCCGAGCGCTGCCCCTTCCGGATCGATCCCGGCGGGAGCGACATCCACGGTGAGAACCGTCTCCTCTACCGCGATGGGCCAGTGGCCAAGGTGGAGCTGCCCGGTGGTGTGGAGGCGTGGGCGGTAGGCAGCCAGCAGCTGGTCAAGCAGCTCTTGGGCGACCCCAGGGTCTCCAGGAGTGCCCGGCAGCACTGGGACGCCTTCATGCGCGGCGAGATCCCGCCCGACTGGTCGCTGATGGTCTGGGTGGCTGCCGAGAACATGTTCACCGCCTACGGCTCCGAGCACCGGCGGCTTCGGCGGCTGGCGTCCGGCGCCTTCACCGCGCGGCGCATCGAGGCGCTGCGGCCGCAGGTCGAGGCCGTCGTCACCGGGCTGCTGGACGAGCTGGCGACCGCCCCGGAGGGCATCGCCACCGACCTGCGCGAGGGCTACGCCTACGCTGTCCCCATCCAGGTGATCGGCACCCTGCTCGGCGTCCCCGAGGAGCGGATGCCGGACCTGCGCACCTGTGTGAAGGCGATCTTCAACACCACCATCTCGCCGGAGGACGCACGGGCCAACGGTGAGCGGTTCTACGGGCTGCTCGTCGAACTGGCGGTGCTCAAGCACAAGGAGCCGGGTGACGACCTGACCAGTGCGCTGATCGCGGTCCGGGACGACGAGGACGGCAGCGCGCTCACCCAGGAGGAAGTGGTCGAGACGCTCATGGCGCTGATCAGCGCCGGTCTCGAGACCACCGTCAACCTGCTGGACAACTCCATTCATCTGCTCCTCACCCACCCCGACCAGCTGGCGCTGGTCCGCTCCGGACATGCCTCGTGGAGCGATGTGGTCGAGGAGTCGCTGCGGCTCCAGGCCCCGGTGGCGAACGTCCCGCTGCGCTTCGCGGTGGAGGACATACAGGCCGGCGACGTGCTGATCCGCAAGGGCGAGGCGATCTTGGTCGGCTACGCCGCGGCCGGACGCGACGAGGCGGTGCACGGCGACACCGCGGCACAGTTCGACGTCACCCGGGCCAACAAGGAACATGTGTCCTTCGGCTATGGCGTGAAGTTCTGCCTGGGTGCCGCTCTGGCCCGGCTGGAGGCATCGACGGCGCTGCCCGCGCTCTTCGAGCGGTTCCCGCAGATGGCGCTGGAGGGCAACGAACTGACACCACTGGCCTCGTTCATCACCAACGGGCACCGGACTCTGCCGGTGGTTCTCCGGCCCGCGGCGGGCTGACCGGCGGGCAACGGCGAAGGCGGACGGCGGAAGCGGCCGGGACACACTCGAAGGAGTGTGTGC
>NZ_JBHWES010000118.1:0-22503 GCF_042734105.1 Streptomyces sp. NPDC059679
TACGCGAACTCCCACAGCCCGTCCGGAACAATCCAACTCCACGTACCCCGCCCCATGCCCGGGGCAACGACGCCTCACCACATAGGACACGGTCTAAATACAGCTCCACGTCGTGTTCAGGACACAAACCAACAGAGTCGCGGCGTTGGGGCTAGACGGGGTGACCGAACTGTTCCTGCACCCGCCGCCGGAGCTCACGCTTGAGGACTTTGCCGTTGGCGTTGCGCGGCAGCACCGGTACGACCTCGAGGCGCGTCGGCTGGTAAGCCTCGGTCATGCCCTGGGCCGTGAGGTACGTGCGGAGCTGTTCGAGCGTCGGAGGCGGGCCGGCGGCGACGATGACCGCGCATCCGGTCTCCTTGCCGACCGCGTCGAAGTAGCCGACGATCGCGACGGCCGCGATGGCCGGGTGCTCGAGCACCTGGGCCTCGACGTCAACGACCGGGATCATGAAGCCGTCGCCGATGCGGTCCGCGACCCGGCCGACGTGCCGGATCCCGCCGCGGCCGTCCGGCACGACCAGGTCGCCGGTGTCGAGCCAGCCGTCGTCGCGGTCGCAGAGAATCTCGACCGCGCCGGTGTCCAGGCCGACGAACGCCACACAGACCCCGGCGCCACGCACATACAGCACGGCCGGGTTCGCCTTGCTGACCTCGCCGTCGGCGCGCAGGTCGATCTCCACAGCCGGCCCGGGACGCCCGTCACTGTGGGCGGCCCAGTCCGGCGGGTCGCTCGGGCGCGTCCAGGTCCCGATCGGCAGCTCGGTCATGCCGTACGTGGCCCGCAAAGGCACGCCCAGCTCCTCGTACACCTCCCGAACCAGCTTCGGCGGGATCGGCGCGCCCTCCGAGAACAGATACCGCAGCGACGACGTGTCGTTACCGGCGGCGACCGCGGACCGCACGATCATGTCGATGAACGACGCGGCGGCGGTGATGATGCTCACCCGCGCCTCCGCGACGATCTCCGCGATCCGGCTGGACGCCCACTTGTCGAACAGCACCGCCCGGCTACCGCTGAGCAGAGGAGACACGAGAGAGATTGTGATGCTGAGGATGTTCGTCAGACTGTGCGGCGTGTAGGACGCTTCCGAGCTGCTGATCCGCTCCTCGCCGATGATCGCGCCGGCCGCGGCCGACATTGTGTTGGAGGTGTGCAGCACGCCCTTCGGCTTCCCCGTCGTCCCGGCAGTGACTAGCACCAGAGCCACCTGGTCGGGATCCATCGGTTCGTCCAGTGGCATCGGGTACTGCTGCGCCCACGGCGTACGCTGGAAATGGTCTTGAAAATCTATCTCGCCACGATCGGCACTGCGACCGGCGACCACCCGATGCCGCAGGTGCGGCAGGCGTTCCGCCATCTCGGCAAGGGCTCCGGCATAGTCGTAGCCATACCATTCCCCGACCGTCACCATGACCGTGACGCGCAGCTGAGCCAGCACCTTCTCCAGCTCCCGGCCGCGCAGCGCCGCGGTGACCGGGCTGACCACCGCACCGGTACGCATGACGGCCAGGATCAGCGTGCTGGTCTCCCACCAGTTCGGCAACTGGACGGCGACGACCTGGCCCGGCCCCACACCGAGCGCGCGCAACGCCGACGCGAACTGCTCGACCTGATCGGCATACCGCGACCACGACAACGTCTCGGTGGTGCCGTCCGCGCGATAACCGATGACGGCGATCTCGCCCGGCCGCTCCCGTCGGTGCCGATGCAGATCCGTCAGGAAGTGCTCAGCGCGCCACTGGCCCTCCCGCCGATATCCCTCGATGGCTTCAGCGGACGGCCGGACGGCGGTGGGTGGCCACAGCGGATCCTGGATGTCGGCGAAAACGGACTGACGTTCGTACATTCATGCCTCCTCTTGATGAAGAGCGGGGGGTGTCGTAGATGCGGCGCCGCGTGTGTCCCCGCGAACCGGGGCAGCGGCAGCCACAGAAGGTACGGCTCCGTCAGTGACGGCTCGGGCCAGCAGGACCGCGCCTCGGAGGGAGGAAAGGCCGCCCAGGCGCGCCGGAGCGACGGGTGGGGCGGGGCGGCCTGGGCGCGACATGGGTGTCAGGTGGGTGGCTATGCGGTCGACCAGGTTGTCGATGCCTGCCGTGAATCCGCCTCCGATCACGGCGAGACCTGGGTGTAGCAGTTCGGTGACCCCCATGATGGCGGTGGCCAGGGCCTGGCAGGTGCCGTCGATCGCGGCCGTAGCCCATGGGCGGGCGGTACGGAGGGCTTCGCGCAGCTCTTCGTAGGTGACCGGCTCGCCGTGGAGTTCGCGGGCCCGGGACAGAGTGGCCGGGCCCGAGGCGATCGCCTGGAGGCAGCCCTGGCGGCCGCAGACGCACACGGGGCCGCCCAACGCGACGACCAGATGGCCCAGTTCGAAGGAGCCCCGACCCGGGCCGGGGCAGAGGCGCCCGCCCAGGACCAGGCCGCCGCCGATGCCGGTTCCGACGCCGATGTAGAGCAGGTTGGCGCAGTCGGCCGCCGCGGCCTCGGCGAGGGCGGCCACGTCGCCGTCGTCCGCCCATGCGATGGCCGCTCCGGGCACGAGGGCGCGCAGCGCGGGACCGAGGGCGAGGCCGGTCCAGGACGGTCGGCTGGGCCAGGAGGTGACCCGCTCGTCCGGGCCGACCGTGGCGGGGACGGCGACCCCCGCGGCCTGGAAACCGTCACCCGTCCGGGCCGCCAGGGTGGCGACGCCGTCTGACAGCAGGGCCAAGTCTCGGTCCGGTCCGTCCTGGTCGTTCGGCCAGAGGAATGTGTGCTCCTCGGTACGTCCGTCTGCCGACTCGGCGCGCAGGGCGACCTTGGTGCCCCCTATGTCGATGCCGAGGTGCCAGGACGGCGGTGCGGCTGCCACTGGCGGTTCAGTGGCCGGGCAGGGCCGGGCAGAGGGCGAGCAGGTCGGCGGGCCACCGCAGGACGACATCGGGGTCGCCGGCGAGCAGTTCGGCCCCTTCCTGGCAGCCCCACAGTGCGGCTACGGCGGTGACGTCGGCGCCGTGGGCGCTGGCCAGGTCGGTGGGGGCGTCGCCGATCATGATGGCCCGCTCCGCCGGAACCTCGAGGAGTTCGAGTGCGCGTCTGATGATGTCAGGGGCGGGCTTGGGCCGGGGCACCTCGTCGGAGCCGATGACGTGGGCGAAGTACGGGAGCAGGCCGAGGACATCGAGCAGGGACCGGGCGCGCTCGCCTGCCTTGCCGGTGGCGATGGCCAGCCGGAGGCCGCGTTCGTTCAGCGTCCGCAGGACGTCGACGACACCGTCGTACACCTGGACGCGGTTGGCGAGCCGGTAGCTCTCGCGGACGAAGGGCTCTTCCATCTCCAGCGGAAGGCCCATGATCCGCATGATGTCGGGAAAGTAGCGGCCCTGGTGGCGCCGGTACTCCTCGAAAGGTGCCTCGCCGGTGCCGACAACCTCGGCGTAGGCCAGGGAGAACGCCTCACCCATCACCTCGAAGCTGTCGACGACGACCCCGTCGAGATCGAAGATGACAGCGTGTCTGGGGACCGGGGGGCGCTGTTCGATGGTCGGTGCCGCATGGCATTCCGGCCCTCTGGTCATGCGATCCTCACCTCTTTGTGGGCGGTGAATTCGGACGCGTGATCCGCAGGTGGGGCAGCGCGCGCCGATGCATAGAAGCTTTCGATCAACCGGACGGTGCTGCGGGCCTGGGCGACGGCCTGGCCTCGTCGGCCCGGGTCGGCCAGGAGCCGGGCGAGGCCGTCGAGCTGGCGACCGTACTCAATGCCGATGGGTTCGGCGGGCAGCGGGATCCGCTGTGTGGAGCCATCCTGCGTGAGGGTGAGCACCGATTCGGGAGCCCGGTTCGGGCTGAAGCCGAAGGTGCAGTGCAGCCGTGCCGTTCCATCGCTGCCCTCGATGGTGATGACGGAGCCGTCCAGCGCCTCGTGTGAGGCCCAACTGGCCCGCAACGAGACAGAGATACCGTCCTCGCGGACCAGGAAACCGCGGGCGGTGTCCTCGACGTCGCCGGTCGGGGCGTCGGTGAGCCGGTCCTCACGCCACGTGGCGGACCAGGCTCTGCTGCTGACGAAGTCGTCGGAGATCGAGCCGATCACCTGGGCGACGGGGGCGGGGCCGAGAAGGAAGGCGAGGACGTCGAGAAGGTGCCAGCCGAGGTCGACGAGCGCACCGCCACCGGCCCTGCTGCGCTGGGTGAACCAGCCGCCGGGCTGCGGCACTCCGCGCGCCCTGACCCAGGCCAGGTCGGCATGGCGGATCCGGCCGAGCTGGGGAAGCAGCCCGGAGAGCTCGCGGATGTCGCCGCGGTGGGCGGCGGCACTGCCGGCGAGCAGCACCGCGCCCTTCCGTTCGGCCGCGGCGAGGGCGTCGGCCTCGGCAGTGGTGAGGCAGACCGGCTTCTCCAGGAAGACGGAGATCCCTCGACGGAGCAGGGCGGCCGCAACCTCGGCATGCAGATGGTTGGGTACCGCGACCACGGCGATGTCGACCGTGCGGGGATCGAGGGCGTCCACGGTGGGGTGGGCGGGCAGGCCGGTGGCCACAGCGGCCGCCCGGGAGCCTGGGTCGGGGTCGACGCCGGCGACCACCTCGAAGTCCTTGTGCTCGCACAGCAGTCTGAGCCACAGGTCGCGGCCCGCCCAGCCGAGCCCGACGACGGCAGCCCGGACCCTCACCGTGCGGCCACGGCGTCGGCGATGATCTCGGCTGTGGTGTGAAGGGCCTCCTCTGAGGCGAGCAGCACTCGATGGTGCAACCAGATGCAGTCGGTGCTGATCGCCTCGGTGTGCGGGCAGCTCTCGGCGAGCTTGTCGACGGTGGTGTCGGGCGCGGCCATCTCCCAGAACGCGTCGGTGCGGTAGATCGCCCGGAAGGCGGCGAAGGCGGGCAGGCCGGCCTCGACGAGCGTGTCGACGAGGGCGTTGCGGGCCTCCTCGGATACGCCGGGGATCCGGAACATCGCCATGTAGTGAGAGTTCCGGTCGGCGCGCGGGTCGCTGCCCTGGGGCACGACGCCGTCGATCTCACCGAGCAGCCGGGACAGCAGCGTCCAGCGCTGATCGCGGAGCGTGATCTGGGCGTCGAGGCGGCCCAGCTGGGCGCGGAGCACGGCCGCGGAGAACTCGTTGAGCCGCATGTTGGTGCCGGCGGTCTGGTGCATGTATCGGCGGTCGGTACGTGGTCGGCCACAACTGTGCCGCAGGAACGCGGCCTCGTACGTCTCCTTGTCGGGGAAGAGCACCGCACCGCCCTCGCCGGCGGTCATCAGCTTGCCGTTCTGGAAGCTGAACGAGGCGACCGTACCCAACTCGCCCACCCCTTTGCCCTGCCAGCGGGCACCGTGTGCGTGGGCGGCGTCCTGGAGAAGAGGCACACCGGTGTCAGCGGAGAGTTCGCCGAGCGCGTCCATGTCGGCGATGAGCCCCGCCATGTGCACAGGCATGATCACCTTGGTGAGAGGGGTGACGGCGGAAGCCGCGGCAGCCACGTCGATGTTGTAGGTATCGAGATCGACGTCGACGGGGACGGCAACCGCTCCCAGCCGCTGAGCGGCCTGGGAGGAGGAGATGAAGGTGAAGGCCGGCACGATGACCTCGGTGCCCGGCCCGACGCCCAGACACTGCAACGCCAACTCCAGGGCGTGGGTGCCGTTGGTGACGGCCAAAGCGTGTGGGGCGCCGTGGAAGTCGGCGAACTCACTCTCGAAGGAGTCCACCTCCGACCCTCCCATGCGCCACCACTGGCCCTGCTCCAGGGCCCGGATCAGGCCGGTGCGCTCGCCGTCGTCGTACTGCGGCCAGGTGGGGAACTCTGGTGTCCTTCGCGCGTTCATGCGTCTCCAAATCTTCATTTCGAACATTTCTCGGCCGATGGCCGACGGACGGCATAGAGCGGGGCGGGGCACGTGGCCGGATGTGCAACGTTCACGGTAGGCACCGCTCTTACCGCCCCGCATCCCTCGGCTTGGTAGCCGTCCGCCCGGATGTGGGCCGGCTGGACGTGCGAGTGTGGCCGGTGCGGGCGTCAGCCGGTCCCGGGTGCGCGCAGACCGAAGAACTCGCAGTAGAACTCCACTTGCCCTTTCAGCATGTCAATGCCGTAGTGGACGTGGTGGCCAAGGGCGGCGGCCTGCCGCAGCAGAGGCGTCTCGTGGGGTTTCATGATGATGTCGGCCACAGCCGCTCCGGGGGCGAGCGCTTCGGGCGGGAACGGCAGCGGGTCGCTGGATCGCAGCCCGAGCGGGGTCGCGTTGACCGCGAGGTTGCTGTCGTTCAGGGCCGGTTCGGCAACGGCGTGTACCCGGCCGGGCCAGTACCTGGCGAGCCGGCCGACGAGTGCGTCCAGTTTGGTCCGGTCCGGGTCGGTCACGGCGATCCGGTTCGCGCCGGCCGTCAGCAGCGCCGCCGCGATGGCGCTGCCCGCTCCGCCGGCCCCGGCGAGCGCGACCCGGCTGCCGCGAATCTCGTGACCGGCACGGGCGAGGCCGGCCACGAAACCGGCACCGTCGAAGTTCTCGGCGAACCACCTGCCGTCGGTCTCGCGGCGCAGCACGTTGGACGTTCCGGCGATCTCGACAGTGCGGCTGTGCCGGTCGGCGAGTCGGGCGGCGTCCGCCTTGTGGGGGACGGTGACGAAGATGCCGTCGAGGTTGCCGATGCGCTGCAGGCCGCAGATGACCTGTTCCAGATCGTCAGGGCGAACCTCCACCGGCACCAGCACCGCGTCGAGTCCCTGGTCGGCGAAGAGCGGATTGAGCAGGCCGGGAGACTGGACCTGTGCAACCGGATCGCCGACGACGGCGTACAAGCGGGTGGTGCCGCTGATCGAGGGCTGCGGCGACGCGGCGGTGGCGGTCATCTCGGGTTCCGAGAGCCTGTGTCGGTGACCGGCCGGACAGCAGCAGCGAGTAGATCGGCGACGGTGTAGGCGAGCTCGATGGCCTGCTCCTCGTTCAGGCGGGGGTCGCAGGCGGTACGGAAGCGGGCCGAAAGGTCGTCCTCACCCAGGCCGCAGGCCCCGCCCAGGCACTCGGTGACGTCCTCGCCGGTCGCCTCCAGGTGGATGCCGCCGGGGTGAGTGCCGAGGGTGCGGTGGACGTCGAAGAAGCCGCTGATCTCCGCGACGATGTCGTCGCAGTGGCGGGTTTTGCGACCGCCGGCGGTCGTGCGGGAGTTGCCGTGCATCGGGTCGCACTGCCAGACCACCTGGTGGCCGGTGGCGGTGACCTTCTCCACTATCGGCGGCAGCACCTCGCGGACCAGGGCGTGGCCCATTCTGCTGATCAGCGTCAGCCGCCCGGGCGTGCCGTGGGGGTCGAGCCTGCGGACGTACTCGACGGCTTGTTCCGGGGTGGTGCCGGGACCGATCTTCACCCCGATGGGGTTGGCGAGTAGTTCGGCGACGGCGAGGTGCGCGTCGTCGAGGCCTCGCGTGCGCTCACCGATCCACAGGAAGTGTGCGAGTGGGCTGGCGAGCAGAGGCTCCGGACCGGTGGCGAACCTAGCGGTGTGGAGCGGGGCGCATTCGTAGGGGAGCAAGAGCATCTCGTGGCTCACATAGATCTGTCCGGCCCGGCGGGCGAGCGCCATCGCGCGAGCCGCGTGTCTGTGGGCGAGCAGCATCCGCTCGGGGTCGGGAGTGCGGGCGGCAAGGGTGCGTGTGGCGGAGTTGACCATGTCACCCCGGTAGACCGGCAGGCCGTCCGCGTCCGCGGGCTGGGAGCGCGGCTTCGCGTACTGGCCGGCCATGCGGGCGAGGGGAACCACCGGCAGCTCAGCGGCGTGGGCCAGGAGCAGGGCCATGCGCTTCAGGAGGCTGAGGTTGGCCCGCAGGTGCGGTTCGGTGGTCTCGGCGAAGGTCTCCGCAGAGTCCCCGCTCTGCAGCAGGAATGCCTCGCCGCGGGCGACCGCCGCGAGCTTCTCGGAGAGCTGGGCGGTCTCGGACTCGGCCACGATCGGGGGCGCGTTGCGCAGCCGGTCCATCACCGTCCGGGCCAGGGTGGGGTCCGGCCACTCGGGCTGCTGCGCCGCGGGTCTGTCCAGGGCCGCGGCGAGACGGTCCGCGAGCCCTGGCTCCCGCGTGGCCCAGACCCTGGCCTCGCCGTGCGCTGCCCCTGATGAGCGCGTCATGCCAGCGGATCTCCTGTTCCGTGGAAGTGTGCCGGCTCGACGAGTCGGCCGAGTGGCTGCCGTGGCATGTGCTCCAGGACATCGGCGACGACTTGTTCGGATACGTCGTGGACCAGCTCCGCGCCGCTGGGGCCGTCGAGGACGAACGCGAGGCCGGTGAGCGCCTTCTTGTCTCTGCGCATCAGGCGGATCAGCTCAGCCGTCTCGATCTCCTCGGGCAGCGCGGCCGGCAGGCCGTAGAACTCGACGACCTCCCGGTGCTCCGCCACCCGCCCGGGGCCGATCCGGTCCAGAGCGCCGGCGAGCAGGCCCGCGAAAATCGTGCCGACAGCGACGGCCTCGCCGTGCCGAAGCGCAAAGCCGGTGGCGGATTCCAGCGCGTGGCCCAGGGTGTGGCCGTAGTTGAGGATGTGCCGCAGACCGGTGTCGCGCTCATCGGCCGAGACAACGCCGGCCTTGAGCGTCACACTGGCCGCGATACGCTCCGTGAGGCCGAGCTCGCGCAGGTCGCCGGCGCCGATGAAATGGCAGCGGGCGATCTCGCCCAAGCCGTTGAGCATCTCGCGCCGGGGCAGGGTGGACAGGTACTCGGTGTCGCACAATACGGCGGCAGGCTGCCAATAGGCGCCCACCAGGTTCTTACCGGAGGGCAGGTTGACCGCCGTCTTACCGCCGACGCTCGCGTCGACCTGCGCCAGCAACGTGGTCGGCAGATGCACCACTGGCACGCCCCGGTGGTACAGGGCGGCGGCCAGGCCGACGACATCGGTGGTGGTTCCACCCCCGCAGGAGACGACCGCGTCGTTGCGGGTGAGGCCGAAGCGTACGAACTCCGCGCACAGCGCCTCGACGGTGGCGAGGGTCTTGTCCCGCTCACCGTCGCGGGCGGGCAGCAGCAGGGTCTCCACGCCGGTGTCGGGCACCCATTCCGCGGGCCGGGCTGACACGACGGCGACCCGCCGGGCGCCGAGGCCGTGGATCACTTCGGCCAGCGAGGAACGCACCCCCCGGCCGACCAGCACATCGTACGAACGGTCGCCGATGCTTACCGGTATTCGGCCTCTCACGCCGTCTCGCTCTCTCATTCATGGCCTGTTTCATACGGGGCTGGGCGGCGGCGACAATGTCATCGTTCGTACCCGACGATAGGTGCGGACTCTCCCCAGTAAGTAGTCATGATCTCGATCAGCTCTGCTTCATCACGTACGTGCTTCACCGTCTCCTCGCCCCCGATGATGGACCTGAAGAGATTGGCGACGAGGGTCACCTGTCCGTTCTCCACACCGCGTCGCCGCTTTCGCGGCACCACAGGGTCCGCGTCGGGCGGCAGTTCTTCTCGCCACGTATTCCAATCGGAAATGGCACGATCTTTGATTTTCATCCGATATGCGTCACGCCAATCCCTGCCCTGTGGCTTGTATTGAAGGACGAGCCACTCGCCGCGCGTGGCCAAGCGGAACTCCGTGCCCATCTGAACCGCGACTGTTCCCTGATCATCAATACGCAAAGGCTCCGTGATGGCAATGCTTCCGTGACCGACGTCGACTAGCCAATCCACGTCGTCTATCCGAACCCGGACAACCATGTGCTCGATCTCGGAATTCCACTTACCGCCGGGGAGAGCCGTGCTGGCGGAATTCACATACGCATCGAACCCCATCTCGACCAAGAGGAGATAAAAGAGGTAATTCAACTCGAAACAGACTCCGCCGCGTTTCATCACCGCCTCGAACACGCGGGGTGTGTCGAAGTCCTCGTACGGCTGATGCAGGATGTATCCAGTGTCGTAGGGAAGGTTGCACAGATGCAGCCACTGCAGTTCCGCCAGGGTTTGAAGATCAGGAATACCGGATCCCTCGTACCCCAACCGCTGCAGATACTTCTCTTTGACGAACACGCCGAACTCCATTTCATCCGGGAAGGAAAAAGCATTTGCATTACTAGTCTGCGGGCAGTTCGAGGCGCTCCAGCAGCGCCTCGACAGCCAGATCCACCGTGTAGCACTCGAAAGCGAAGGTGGACGGGACGCGGACGCCGATCAGCGCAGACAGCCGGTTCGCGAGCTCGACGGCGGTCAACGAGTCGAACCCGATGTCGAAGAAGGACAGGTCCGGTCCGATCTGATCCGGTGAAAGAAAGCCGAGAATGGCGGCGACCTCGCGCTGGACCCGCTCAGCCAAGATCTTCCTACGTTCGTCCGGTGACACGTTGGTCAGCCGCCCGGCCAGCCCGCCGGCCCCGGCCGCCCCGTCACTGGCGGCCGGCCGGCCCACCCGGACGAGGCCGCGCAGCGGTGGGAGGACCGATACGGACTCAGCCTGGTCCCGCATTGCTTGCAGGTCCCAGTTCGCCAGGACCAGAGCAGCACCCTGATCGAACAGCGCGAGGTCGAACAGCTCCATGCCCTCCTGCGCGGTGAACTCGAGCATGGCGAGCCGATCGATGCGCTTCAGGTCGACCTCGGTGAGCTTGTCCACTACGCCGGACACCTGGCCCCACCATCCCCACACCAGTGAGATTGCGGGCAGTCCGCAAGCGCGACGGCGTACCGCGATCGCGTCGAGGGTGGAGTTCGCGGCGGCATAGCTGCTCTGACCCGCTGCGCCCAAGATCCCCGCGATAGACGAGTACAGAACGAAGACGGCAAGGTCGAGATCGCGCGTGAGTTCGTCCAGGATCATTGCCGCGTCGGCCTTGGGACGGAGCACCGTGTCGAGCCGTTCGGGCGTCAGGGAGTTGACCACACCGTCATCCAGCACACCGGCTGTGTGGATCACGCCGGTGAGCGGGGCGTCGTGGGGAACAGAGGCCAGCAGTGCGACCACGGAGTCCCGATCGGAGACGTCGCACGCGACGATCCGGACGTTCGCGCCGAGTTCCGTGAGTTCGGCCTCCAGCTCGGCCGCGCCCGGTGCGTCCGGTCCTTGCCGGCTCACCAGGAGCAGACTCCTGATCTTGTGCTCGGTGACCAGGTGCCCGGCCGCCAGGCGGCCCAGCGAACCCGTACCGCCGGTGATCAGAACAGTACCCCCGGGGTTCAGCGGACGGCCCTGGGCCTCGGCGGGCGAGGCCCTGACGAGCCTCGGCACCGCAACCGAGCCCGACCGAAGTGCCGCCTGCGGTTCCCCGGCCGCGAGCACATCAGGCAGGCGCCGGTCTGACGCCTCCGTACCGTCCGTGTCGACCAGGATGACGCGGCCCAGGTTCTCCGTCTGCGCCGCACGCAGCAGGCCGGCGGCCGTCGCAACGGCGAGATCGGGAGCCGGGTCCCCGTCCCGGACAACCGCCGCAGAGTGCGTGAGAGCGAGGAGAACGGTGTGCTGGAAGGCGGGCTCCGCCAGCCACGCCTGGACGGCCTCCAGCACCCGCCCGCTGAGGTCCCGGACGGCGTCGGGGTCCGTACGCCCATCGCCGGCCACATCGAGCAGGAGCACACCTGGGGCCGATGCGGCCACGGCGCTAACGTCTTCGGCAGTCGACACACGTACGGCGTCCAGCTCGTCGTCCACGCTCCTCACGGAGATGGGCTCCCAGGCCACCCGGAACATCCGGTCCGTGGCCGCGCCCGAACCGACGCGCAACAATTCCGGGACAACGGGACGCATGACCATCGAGTCGACGGAAGCCACCGGCGCGCCGGAGGTGTCGGCCAGGTGCAGACGGATCGTGTCGGGGGCGAGCGGGGTGAGGTGCACCCGCAGCGTGGAGGCTCCGTCGGCGTGCAGCCTGACGTCGCGCCAGACGAACGGCAGAGCCAGCTTCGGGCTCTCGTCGCTCAGATCGGGGCGGAAGAGACTGGTGTGCATGGCCGCGTCCAGCAGGGCCGGGTGCAACCCGTACTCATCGGCCTTGCCCGCTGACTCCGGCAGTGAGACCTCGGCGAACACCTCCTCGCCACGAGTCCAAGCCGCACGCATTCCCTGAAAGGCTGGACCATAGTGGTATCCCGCCTCTGCCAAGTGGTCGTACGCGTGGGCGAACGCGTCCGGGTCGACCGCGGTGGCACCGGGCGGCGGCCACTGGGTGAGGTCGAACTCGGCCTGGCCGTCCTCCGGCACCAGGCGCCCGGAGACATGACGGGTCCAGCTCCCTCGCGAGCCGGCTTCCTCCCTGCGGGAGTGAACCTGGACGGTACGGTGGCCGGACTCGTCGGGCTCGCCGACCCACACGCGTACCTGGACGCCGCCGCTCTCGGGCAGCACCAGGGGGCGCTCGATGACCAGTTCGCCGACCAGCCCGTAGCCGACCTCGTCCGCGGCACGGACTGCGAGTTCCACGAAGGCCGCTCCCGGCAGGAGGACGACTCCGGCGCCCGCGTGGTCGGCGAGCCAGGGGTGTGTGCGCAGCGACAGCCGGGAAGTGAACAGCACACCGTCCGAGCCGGGGATCTCGGTAACCGCGCCGAGCAGGGGATGGTTCGCCACCTCCAGACCGAGGCCCGGTGCGTCCCCACGGGACTCTGCCGTCTCCAGCCAGTACCGTTGGCGCTGAAAGGCGTACGTCGGCAGGTCTACGGGCCGTTCCCTGCCGCGACCGAGGACGGCTTCCCAGTCGACCCGTACGCCGTGGGCGTACAGGTGGGCCAGCGAGGCGAGGAACCGGCGCGGGCCGCCGTCGTCGCGGCGCAGCGTCCCGGTGACGACGGCCGGTCCGGCCTCGAGGTCCTCCAGCACGTCCTGGACGCTCGACGTCAGCACAGGATGAGCACTGACCTCGATGAACACGCCGTGCCCGTCGCCGACCAGGGACCGGATGGCCGGGTCGAACTGCACGGTCTGCCGCATGTTGCGGAACCAGTGCTCGACGTCGAACTCCGTGGTGTCATGGAGTCGCCCGGTCACCGTGGAGTACAGCGGTACGCGCGAAGGCCCAGCGGAGACCGAGGCGAGGGCCTCCAGGAAAGAGTCGTGCAGCACGTCGATCTGTGAGGAGTGTGCGGCGCCGTTGATGCCGCGAATCCTGCGGGCGCGGATGCCGTCGGCTTCGCATCGGGCGAGCAGCTCTTCCAGGGAGGGCAGTTCACCGGTCACGACCACGGAGGCGGGTCCGTTGACCGCGGCGATCTCCAGACCCGGCCACTCCTCGATCAGTATGGAGACGGCCTTGACATCGGCGGTGAGGGACGCCATGCCTCCGCGTCCCACCAGCTCGGCTTCGGCAATCCTGGACCGGTGAACCATGAGGCGGGCGGCGTCGGGAAGGGACAGCGCACCGGCATAGCAGGCAGCGGCGATCTCGCCCAGGGAATGACCCACGACCGCGTCCGGAACGACCCCGCACGCCTCCCACAACGCGGCCAGCGACACCATCAGTGCCCACGACACCGGCTGCAAGACGTCGACGTCTTCAAGAGACCGGGCGCCCTCCACCTGCCGTACCACATCGAGCAGCGACCAGCCGGTGAGCGGGTCGAGCACCTCGGCGCACTCGGTCATCCTGGCTGCGAACACAGCTGAGGCTTCGAGCAGTTCCGCTCCCATTCCCGCCCACTGTGTGCCCTGGCCGGGGAACACGAGGACGGTCCGGCCGACTGTGCTTTCCGCGAATCCTGTGACCACAGCGGGCGCGAACTCGCCGCGGGCCACAGCGTCAAGTCCGGCCAGCACCTCTTTCCAGTCGGCGGCGAGCACGACCGCACGGTCCGGGAGAAGTCCCCGGCTCCGTACGAGTGACTGGCCGATGTCGAGCAGGTCCGTCTCTTGATGCTGTGTCAGGAACGAGCCGAGACGACCAGCCTGGCCGGCCAGGCCCGACTTACCGCGCGCCGAGACGACCAGCGGCACAACCGAGTCGCCTAGTACGCCCGGCTTCTCGTCGGAGTGCTTACCGGATGCTCGCTCGGGTGCCTGCTCCAAGATGATGTGTGCGTTGGTGCCGCTGACGCCGAACCCGGAAACCCCCGCGCGACGGGGACGGCCGGTTTCAGGCCACTCGTGCGCCTCGGTCAGCAGTTCGACTGCTCCTGCGGACCAATCGACCTCAGGTGTCGGCTCATCCACATGCAATGTCTGCGGCAGCACCCCGTGCCGCATCGCCATCACCAGTTTGATCACGCCAGCGACGCCTGCCGCAGCACCTGCGTGGCCAAGGTTCGACTTCACCGAACCGAGCCACAGCGGCAGGCCGGGGGCACGGTTCTGACCATAGGTGGCGATGACCGCCTGCGCCTCGATGGGGTCGCCGAGGGGGGTTCCGGTGCCGTGCGCCTCGACGATGTCGACGTCGGCCGTCGACAAACCGCCGGATGCGAGCGCCTGACGGATCACCCGCTGCTGTGACGGCCCGTTGGGCGCGGCGAGTCCGTTGGACGCGCCATCCTGGTTCACCGCGGTGGCCCGTACGACGCCGAGGACCTCACGGCCGTTGCGGACGGCATCGGAAAGCCGCTCCAGCAGCAGGACGCCCACGCCCTCGGCCCAGTTCGTGCCATCCGCGGATGCCGCGAACGCCTTGCACCGGCCGTCCTTCGCCAGGCCCCCTGCACGTGCGGTCAGCACGAAGGCAGTGGGCGTGGCCATCACATTGGTGCCTC
Organism: Streptomyces sp. NPDC059679; assembly: GCF_042734105.1. NCBI lineage: Bacteria > Bacillati > Actinomycetota > Actinomycetes > Kitasatosporales > Streptomycetaceae > Streptomyces > Streptomyces sp. NPDC059679. The sequence goes on from NZ_JBHWES010000118.1 coordinate 14,646, forward strand.
CGACCAGCGCCAGCGACGACTCGCCCGAACGCAGGGACTGCGCTGCCATGTGCAGGGCCACCAGGGACGAGGAGCAGGCCGTGTCGATCGTGACTGCCGGCCCCTCGAATCCGAACGTATAGGAGACCCGTCCCGAAAGGACGCTCGCCAGACCGCCGGTCATCACGTAGCCCTCGAGCTCGTCGGGGATGCTGTGGAAAGCGGTCCCGTATTCCTGCCCGGCGGCCATGCCTGCGAACACTCCGACGTTCTTGCCACGCAGTGCAGCCGGGTCGATGCCCGCTCGTTCGAACGCCTCCCACGATGTCTCCAGCAACAGGCGCTGTTGCGGGTCCATGGCCATCGTCTCGCTTTGGGAGATTCCGAAGAAGGCGGGGTCGAAGTCGCCCGCGTCGTGCAGAAACGCGCCCTCCCGTACGTACGTCGTGCCGGGCCGGTCGAGGTCCGGGTCGTACAGGTTCTCCAAGTCCCAGCCGCGGTCGGTGGGGAACTCCTCGACCGCGGACCGGCCGTCCGCGATCAGGTCCCACAACTCCTCCGGTGACGACACTCCGCCGGGGAACCGGCACGCCATGCCGACGATGGCGATCGGCTCGGTGAGGCTGTCACGGATGCTCTGAACCTCGTTCTCCAGCCGTTCGTTCTCCATCAGTGAAGCGCGCAGTGCTTCGACGACCTTGCTCTCTGAACTGGCCACTGCTGTCTCCCTGTTCTGGTGTGCGTCCACTACGGCTTCCGGGCCTTTTCCATCGCCCGCTTCACAAGGTTGTCGATGTCCATCTCCGCGATCAGCGGCTCGGCGTCCTGCTTCGGATCGGCGGGTGCTGCGGCACTGTCACCACTGGGATGCGCCACCAGGTGCAGGATCTGCTCCATGAGTCCAAGCTCGCGGAACCGGGACAGAGGTGTGGTCGCCAGGGCCCTCCGGATCTCATCCTCCCGATCCGCCGACTCGCTGCCCTCCTCGGGGCACAGTTCCGCGAGCAGATGGCGCATCATGCGCCGCGGTGTGGGATGGTCGAAGGCGATTGATGCCGGGAGCCGGGTCCCTGCGAGCCCGGCGAGCCGGTTACGGAGTTCGACGGCCAGCAGTGAGGTGAACCCGACGTCCTGGAAGGCCCGGTCGGGGTCGACCTTGCGTGGCGTCGAATAGCCGAGGACCGCAGCGACCTCGCGCCGCACCAGATCCAGCAGGATCTGCTCCCGCTGAACCGGGGGCGTGGCAGCCAGCTGTCCGGCGAGGCTGCCCTCGCGGGAGGGTGCCTGCTGAGCTGCGCGACGGCCGGCCCGCACGAGGCGCCGCAACAGTGGGTGTACGGGTTCGGAGGCGGCCTGGGCGCGCAGTCCGGCGAAGTCCAGCCTCGCGGCCACGAGCACCGCGTCGTCTGCCTGCAGCGCCGCGTCGAACAGCTCCAGACCCTCCTGGGCGGAGTGTGCGACCAGGCCCCACCGGGCCATCCTCCGCTGATCGGCCACGCCAAGATCCCCGCTGATGCCGGTCTGGTCCCACACCCCCCAGGCGACAGATGTGGCGGGTAGCCCGGCAGCCCGGCGTAGTACCGCCAGCGCGTCAAGATACGCGTTCGAGGCGGCCAGGTTTCCCTGGCCGGGGCTGCCGAAAGTTCCGGCGGCGGAAGAGAACAGGACGAAGGCCGCCAAGTCCAGGTGGCGGGTCAGCTCGTCCAGGACCAGCGCCGTGTCCGCCTTCGGGCGGAGAACCGCGTCAAGCCGCTCCGGTGTAAGGGCCGTGACCACGCCGTCGTCGAACGCACCGGCCGTGTGCACCACAGCAGTGAGCGGCGCGTCCTGCGGTACAGAGGCGATCAGTTCCCCGGCCGCCTCTCGGTCTGCGATGTCGCAGGCGACAATCCGCACGCGGGCACCCAGGGCAGTCAGCTCCGCGTCGAGATCGGCGGCCCCCGGGGCGCCCGGGCCCCGACGACTTACCAGGACCAGACTCCGGATCTTGTGCTCGACGACCAGATGCCGGGCCACCAGCGCACCAAGCGCACCGGTACCACCGGTTATCAGCGCGGTGCCATCGGGGTTGAGACGACGGCCGGTGGAAGCCTGGTCTGTATCGGCGACACGAGCGAGACGCGGGACGAGGACCGCGCCCGATCGGAGTGCGACCTGCGGCTCGCCGGATGCGTGCACATCCGCCAGTACGCCCACGGGCATACGCCGAGGCGCCTGCGTACCCTCCGTGCCGTCCGTACTCACCAGGACGAACCGGTCCGGATGTTCAGCCTGCGCCGAACGCACCAGGCCCCACACCGCGGCAGCCACCGGATCGCTGACATCCGGGGTCACCACCACCAGCCGGATACCGTCCAGCGCCGGTTCCGCCAACCACGCCTGCACCAGCTCCAACGCCTGCACCAGGACCGGCCGAAGCCCGCCAGACAGGTCCGTCAGGTCGGCCACCACCACAGCCGTCGGCGTCCCGGCCGACACCAGCGCCGCCAGATCCGCACCTGTGGACACACACCGGACCTCGGCAGAACCACCCGAAGACGGCACCGCCGACTCCGACCATTCCATCCGGAACAAGGAATCTCGCAACCCACGCGATCCCGGAACGGCGCTGAGCTCCTCTGGTGAGGTCGAGCGGACCGTAATCGCTGCCACCGACGCGACCGGAGCTCCCGCCGCGTCGGCAAGACGCAGACCGAAGGTGCCAGAGACGCCCGGCAGCACGTGCACGCGCAGCATCGAGGCGCCGGTAGCGTGCAGGCGTACGTGCCGCCACAGGGTTCGGAGTTCCGGCTCTGAGTACTCCGCAGCGGGTTCGGCCCGGGACCGTGCACCCGCTGCGGCTTCGAGCAGTACCGGATGCAGACAATACTTGCCGGATTCAGCTGATTGCTCGGGCAAGGAGACTTCTGCGAAGATCTCCTCACCCCGTGTCCAAACCGCGTCCAACCCCCCATGCCCGGGTACGTCCACCGCAGTGCTGCCCGGCGGTGGCCATTGGATCAGCTCGAAGTCGGGCAGGCTGCTGCCGGGCGCGATAAGTGCTGTGACGTGGCGGGTCCAGACCTCCTGTTCACCCGCATCCTCGTACTGGGAGTACACATCTGCCCGGCGTTCACCAGACTCGTCCGGTTCGCCGATCCCAACGTGTACTCGTACGCCACCGTGCTGAGGCAGCCTCAGAGGGACCTCGACGTTGAGCTCGGCAAGCAGTCCGCAGCCGACCTCATCAGCCGCACGCAGCAGCACTTCGACGAACGCCTCGGCCGATACCAGTTCCGCACCGGCAGCATGCTCGGAGAGCCAGGGGTGGGTACGCCGGGACCAATGGGATGCGAACAGGACGCCTCCGGAACCCGGCAACGAGGTCACCGCCCCCAGCAGTGGATGATCCACCCTGCCCAGGCCGAGGGCGGTGGCATCGTTGGTGCCCGCCCCGTCCGCCAGCCAGAAGCGCTCCCGTTGGAAGGCATATGTCGGCAGCTCCGTCGGCCGTCCGGCACTACGCCCGACCACGGCTGGCCAATCAACCGCGACTCCATGGGCGTACAGCCGGCCCAGGGCCTCCAGCACTCGACGCGGACCGCTCTCCTCACGACGCAGCGTCCCGGTCACCGCTACGGAACCGGAGGAGACTTCGTCAACGGTCTCCTCGATTGCGGGGACCAGGACCGGGTGGGCACTGACCTCGACGAACACGGTGTGCCCGCCAGCCAGCAACTTGCGGACGACAGGCTCGAAATCGACCGGCCGGCGACAGTTCTCAAACCAATAGTCAGCCGTCAGTTCAGGACCATGCAAGTCCTCACCAGTGACGGTCGAGTACAGCGGCACGCGGCCCTTGCCCGGGCGTACGAAGGACAACATCTCTGCAATACGGCCGCGCAGCCTGTCCACCTGCGAGGAATGCGAAGCGACTGTCGAGGACACGATCCGGGCCCGGATCCCTCGCCCGGTCAACGCCGCAACCAGCTCCTCAAGCGGTTCATGTGCCCCGGCCACCGTCACCGAACGGGGACCGTTCACACCCGCGACAGCCAACCGATCCCCGTACGACCCCAGCAACTCCACCGCATGTTGCCGCGACATCGCAACCGATGCCACCGCGCCCCGCCCCACCAGTTCATCGGCGAACAACTGCGAGCGCAGCACCACAACCCGAGCAGCATCCTGCAACGACAGCGCACCCGACACACACGCAGCGGCAATCTCACCCTGCGAATGACCCACCACCGCATCCGGCACCACACCCACCGACGCCCACACCGCGGCAAGACCCACCATCACGGCAAACAACGCCGGCTGCACCACCTCGATCCGCTCCAGAAACTCAGCCGGAGCATCTCCTCGCAGCACATCCAGCAACGACCAGTCAACCCACTGCTCAATCGCCACCGCACACTCCCCGACCCGCTGCGCGAACACCGGCGAAGAATCAAGAAGCTCACGGCCCATACCCACCCACTGCGAACCCTGACCTGGGAACACGAACACCACCCGGCCGACCGCGTTCGCGTCTCGCGCCGATCCTGTCACCACGCCTGCCGCGGAGTGGCCCAGCGCGAGGGCGTCGAGACCAGTCAGGGCCTCATCCCAGCTCCCCGCCACGATTACGGCCCGATCGGACAGCACGCCCCGCCTCGACACCAGCGACCGTGCTACCTCGATAAGGTCGAGGTCAGTGCGTGCGGACAGGAACGACCTCAACTTGTCCGCCTGCCCCGCCAGACCAGCCGCACCATGCGCTGACAGAACAAGTGGAACCACATCCGGCCTCGGCTCGGAACGGGATTCGGCCTGCTCCACAGGAGCCTGTTCAAGGATCAGGTGCGCGTTGGTCCCGCTCACACCGAAGGAGGAAACAGCAGCCCGGCGCGGCCGTCCGGCGTCGGGCCAGGCGCGAGGCTCGTTCAACAGCTTCACCGCGCCCGCTGACCAGTCCACCTGGGACGACGGGACATCCGCGTGCAATGTCGCCGGCATCACGCCATTCCGCAACGCCTCTACCATCTTGATGACACCAGCCACACCGGCCGCGGCCTGAGCATGACCGACGTTCGACTTCAACGAACCCAACCACAAAGGCCGATCCAGATCCCGGTCCTGACCGTACGTGGCCAGCAGCGCCTGTGCCTCGATGGGATCACCGAGCACCGTGCCCGTCCCATGCCCCTCCACCACATCCACATCAACCGCCGACAAACCCGCACTCGCAAGCGCCCTACGAATCACCCGCTGCTGCGACGGCCCGTTCGGTGCCGTCAAACCGTTCGACGCACCATCCTGGTTGACCGCAGAGCCTCGGACGACCGCAAGCACCTGATGCCCGTTCCGCCGCGCCTCCGACAGAAGTTCCAGGACCACGACACCGGCGCCCTCGGCTAGGCCCGTGCCGTCCGCGGCAGCGGAAAAGGCTTTGCACCGGCCGTCTGACGACAATCCCTGCTGGCGGGAGAACTCCACGAACGTGGATGGGTGCGCCATCACTGTCGCGCCACCCGCCAACGCCATCGAGCACTCACCCTGACGCAACGCCTGCGCCGCCAGATGCATCGCCACCAGTGAGGACGAACACGCCGTGTCGACGGACACCGACGGCCCTTCGAATCCGAACACGTACGACACTCGGCCCGATGCCACACTCGCCGTCGCCCCGGTCCCGACGAGACCGCCCAGTTCCGGCGGGGTCTCGCCACGCATCCCGTACCCCTGGGTGATCACACCGGAGAAGACACCGACGTCCGCCCCTTTCAGCGTCGCCGGATCAATACCCGCCTGTTCCAGCGCCTCCCACGAGACCTCCAGCAGCAACCGCTGCTGCGGATCCATCGCCAATGCCTCACGCGGCGAAATCCCGAAGAATCCCGCATCGAATAGGGCCGCCTCGCGAAGGAACCCGCCCCGGTCCGTGTACGACTTACCGGCCCTGCTCGGATCCGCGTCGAACAATCCCTCCACATCCCAGCCACGACCCTCAGGAAAAGCCGAGATACCCTCGCGACCCTCACTGACCAACCGCCACAGGTCCTCCGGGCTCCCCACATCACCCGGAAGACGGCACGCCATACCCACGATCGCTACCGGCTCGTCGGTTTTGCGCGCGACCTGCTGCCGCAGATCGTGCAGCTCGGCTGTGACAAGCTTGAGGGACTTGAGGAGCTTCTCGGCCGTGGCCATCTTCGATTCCTTCGCTGGACTGGGGGCGGCAATCAGTGAACGCGTGATTTTTTAGGCGATTCCGAGCTCCTCGTTGATGAAGTCAAGGACCTCATCAGCGGAGGCGGATTCCAGTTGCTCGGCCACTGCGGAGTTCGTCTTCTGATCGCCGAGTCCGTTGAGCTTCGTCACCAGCCTCTGGAGACGGAGTATGACTCCGGCCTTCTTGGCACCGTTGGAGAGCGATCCTGTGATCAGTGATTCGATGTCGTCAATCTTGGAATTCACCAGTGACTGGGCGTCGCCGGTGATGTCGACCTCGTCGTGCAGGTGGCGGGCGAGGGCGAGTGGGGTGGGGTGGTCGAAGGCGACTGTCGCGGCGAGTTTCAGGCCGGTGGCTTCGCGCAGTCGGTTGCGCAGTTCGACCGAGGTGAGGGAGTCGAAGCCGGCATCCTTGAACGCTCTGTCCGCTGCGACGTTCGCCACCGCGGTGTGGCCGAGGACTATCGCCACCTGCGCCCGCACCAGGTCGAGCAGCAGTGCTTCCTGCTCCTGCGGTGTGAGACCGGCGAGCCTCGCGGCAAGTCCACCGCCGTTCTCCCCGGCCTGCGCCTGCCGCCGACCGGCATGCACCAGAGCACGCAGCAGAGCCGGGGTACCCCGGCCGGCCGCTGCATCAGCACGCAGCCCCCGCAGGTCCAGCTTGATCGGCACCGCCAGCGCGGCAGGCATCCGCAGGGCCCCGTCGAACAGCCGCATGCCCTCAGCCAAGCCGATGGGCAGTGTTCCGCCACGGCTCATACGTGCCTGGTCGGCCTGACTGAGGTGTGCGGTCATGCCCGTGGTTTGTTCCCACAGGCCCCAGGCCATCGCGATACCGGGCAGTCCCTCAGCTCGGCGTTTGGCCATCCAACCGTCCAGGAACGCGTTGGCGGCGCCGTAGTTGCCTTGTCCCGCCGAGCCGAACACGCCCGCCGCGGATGAGAACACCGCGAACATCGACAGGTCCATCTCCCGCGTCAGCTCGTCGAGATGACGCACGGCGGTGACTTTGGGAGCGAAGACGGCCGCGACGCGTTCCGGTGTCAGCGTTGCGATCACACCGTCGTCCAGCACGCCCGCGATATGGACGACACCAGTCAGTGGATGCTCGGCCGGTACGGCCGCCAGCAGTGCCGCCACCGCGTCCCGGTCGGTGACATCACATGCCACCGCCGTCACCGTCGCGCCGGCCTCACCGAGTTCGGCAACCAGCTCTCGCGCTCCCTTGGCGTCCGGTCCACGCCGGCTCGCAAGAACCAGATGGCGCACACCATGCTCACCAACCAGGTGCCGGGCCACCACAGCACCCAGAGAGCCGGTACCACCGGTCACCACAACCGTGCCCTCGAGATCGAGGGGCTCCGGAACACTCAACACGATCTTGCCGACGTGCCGGGCCTGACTCATATAACGGAATGCGTCCGGGGCACGGCGCACGTCCCATGCGGTAAACGGCAACGGGGTGAGCTCGCCCGCTTCGAACAGTCCCACCAATTCGACGAGCATCTGCTGGATACGGTCGAGGCCGGCATCGAAAACATCGAACGCCTGGTAAGCCACCCCCGGATGTTCTCCGGCGACAACGCCCGCATCCCGGATATCGGTTTTGCCCATCTCGATGAACCTGCCGCCACGCGGCAACAACCGCAGCGAGGCATCCACCAGCTCTCCGGCCAGACAGTCC